>CAZGWK010000033.1:0-5089 GCA_964529285.1 uncultured Actinomycetota bacterium | reverse complement strand
CGATGAAGCTATATACTCTTAATGAGGATCTCGCTGACCGCGCAGATATGAGGCCTTGATCCGGTGCGACCTGAAACGGAGGTAGCAATGGGATACCGCCCGACAAAGGAATCCGTCGATAAACACCCGGTCCCGGACTGGTACCACGACGCCAAGTTCGGGATATTCATCCACTGGTCGCTGTCCTGCGTGCCCGCCTTCGCCCCCACGGACAAGGGCGACATAATGGACATTCTGAGAAGCTAGGGCTCCAGGGCGATGTTCGTAAACCAGCCCCGGGCCTGTTTAGTCGTGAACATGCGGTTTCTTCCGGCGACCAGGCGCCATCGGAGTACTCAGAGCTGCTCGCCTTCCCTCGATTTCGTGGTCATCGGCGCTGCGACGCGCTGGCCCGGCGCCTGGGCTAAGATCAAGCGGTACGCGAAAAAGCTCTTCCGGCGCAAACGCGAGGGCGGTGAAGGAATTGCGCCCGAGGGGGCTTGAGCAGGCAATCATGAGAGAGCTGTTCAAATAGGATATGCTAAGAAAGGCGGGGCCGATTGCGTGTCAGTTACAGGATTAAAAACGGCGATGGAAGAGAACCAGCCCATTGACGTCAGGGATAGGATATTCCGCGGCATCGCGGGGAAAGTCTACACGGCATGCATAATCGCCGCTGAAGACGGGATCATTGCCGAAACAGGTACGGTGGAAAAAGAGGCGGAAAAGCTGGGTGTCGTCCTGGAGAGCATCGCAGAGGAAGGCGAGCATGTGTGCGCGGGCGACGTCGTGGCCAGGTTCCGGGGGACGCCGAAACAGATCGCCGTGGCGGAGGAGGTCCTGATAGGGCTGATGGCCAAACCCTCGGGAATAGCTACCGCCGCGCGCGAGTTCGTGGAAAAGGCCGGGGAGAGGCCGCAGATCGTCTGCGGCGCATGGAAGAAAATGCCTCCATCGCTCAAGGAGACTATCCGCAGGGCGATAACGGCCGGCGGCGGATCCTTTCGCATATCCTCCACCCCCTTCGTCTACCTGGACAAGAACTATGTGGAGATGCTCCGTGGCATTCGGGGGTGTCTGGAGGCAGCTTCGGGGTTGAACGGATCCGCGAAGGTGGTGCAGATCAAGGGGAGGTACGCGGACGTCGCCCGGGAAGCATGCGAGGCGGCCGGTTGCGGAGCTTCCGTTGTCTTTATCGATACGGGGAACAGGGAAGATATCAGCAGGGTGTCCGAGGCTTTGAGCGGCGCCGGCCTGCGGGAGAGCGTGAGGATCGCCTTCGCGGGAAACATCAGGCCTGAAGACATCACGGAGTTGAAGTACATGGACGTAGATATCCTCGATATCGGCCGGGCCATCGTGGACGCTCCGCTCCTCGATATGCGGCTGGAAGTTATTGCGGCGGAGGAGGACACACGGGAAAATAAAGGGAGTGAATGATGATATTCAGAGCGATCCTTCTCTTCACCTACCTTTCGCTGCGCTCTGCGTTCAAGGTCGCGGCAGCGATCGATCCATCCTTTAAAAAACGCCTGGCGGAAAGGGACCTGACGTTCGTAGTGCGCTCTACTGCTACCTCCGAGGGCAGAACGTTCCGGTTAAAGGGAGGCAAGCTTTCGTACGGGAGCAGGAACTCCGGCTTCGTCAACTTCTCGGCCATATGGAACGGATGGGGAAGCGCGGACACATTGAGGAAGAAAATGCGGCTCAATGCCATGGATTTCATGAACAAGGGCATGATGACTTTCGAGGGCGACCTCTCTTACATGGATTATCTCCTCGTGCTTCTCGGCGAGATGCTCGGCAGCTTCAGGAAGAGAAAGCCCACGCAGGTGGAGAGGGCTGAACTGGAAGGGGAGCCGTCATGATCGTGAGAGAATACTACCCCTGCATCGATAACGCCCTTTGCGGGGTGTGCCGCAAATGCGAAGAGATATGCCCCGCCGGCGCCATTGCCCTGGTGAGAGAGGACAAGAGGATGGCCGTCGACGTAAAGAGGTGCATCGACTGCCAGCGTTGCATGGACGCCTGCCCCGAGAACGCCATCGCCATGCTGCCGCGGAGTGGGGATTTCGCGTTATCGGTGGACGTCTCCGGACTCGATCAGGAGAAGATCGCGGACATATGCCGCAAGGTCGGTCTTGCGCCGGGGGAGGCGGTATGCGCCTGCACCTTCGTAACCGCCCAGGAGCTGGCCGGGGCCGTCCTGATGGGGGCGAAGACCCCCGAGGACGTATGTGCGATGACCGGCGTGCGGCGGGGATGCGGCATCTACTGCCTGGTGAATATCTTCAAGATTCTCGACGCCGCCGGCGTTCAGCCGGAGGAAAGGGCCAGGAGCCATCTCTATCACCACCCTTTGAGCTCGCTGGACATACCCGATGACCGACTGCGGAAGATCGACGCGGAATTCCCGCAATACCGCCTTCTCGAAGATGTCTCCATGATAAGAGAAGCCCGCGGATTGGAGAACGACCAGGAGGGATGAAGATCATGTACCAAGAGGCGATACAACCCAGGCCGCTGATGGAATCGGTTTATCAGTCCCCGCCACACAGGCGTGCCGCGGCCCACCCCGGTTTCGTCTCCCTCGCGGTCGGCTCGCTCTTCGCGCAGATGGCGGAGAGCATCTACTGCTACGGAGAAGACTATTCCGCCATACGCGAGAGCGCCCTTCAGACCCTCGAGAACGTAGATATGGACATGATAAAGCCCGATCACCGGGTGCATCTGCTGGCTTCCGAGCACGGCTTCAGCATCCTCGGTGGAGAGCCCTATCGCGAAATGCTCGGCGCGATAAAGGAGGTCATCGAGGAGAGAACGGGTTGCGAGAACGTCTACCTCGGCGTGGCGGCATACCGGGGCTTCCGGGAGACGCAAGAGGTGATAGAGGCTTTCCACCTCCATGAACTGTTCGACGGCAGGCTCTTTGATTTCGGCCCCTACGACGAGGGGGTCGCCATCGAGACGGAGGTGGGAACGCTCTACGGCGTCAAGAAGGCGTACGATGCCGACTGGATCGTCCACTCCTATTACGACGACCCCAGGGAGATGTATTTCCACCGCTTTCTGGGGAGGAGCTTCAAGGCGTTCATCATGTCCTACGCGCGTCTGGAATCGCGCTCCGCCTACCATTATTCGTACAAGAACCGCAGCTGCAATTTCCTGCCGGTGGCCATCTTCAGGTCGCCCTTCGTCCAGGAGAGGTATGCCTTCAGCTGCATCATGAGGATGTCCCCCGCTGGCGTCCTGACCATCGACGCCGACAACGACCTCTTCGCTCTGGACCGGCGCATCACCAGAGGCCAGCTGGAGAGGTACGGGAAGATACAGCAGCTTTTCGAATCGCTGGATGAGTGCATCGCGGTGATCGACGGAGGGAGGTGGGGATACTACGTGCATGCAGGCGGCGTCACCTTCGGCGTTTTCATGTTCTCCAATTGCCGCGGCCGCAGTATATTGGACCTCGATTCCGCTTCGGCTTTGATGATGATCGACGAAGTGCCGTTCGAGCAGAGAGCCAATCTGGCCACGGGCATGCTCAGCGAGGGGATAAACCCCGCGCTGAAAGCCGTGGTCATCAACCAGCAGTGGGCGGGCATACCCTTCTTGAACCTCTTCTCCAAGCCCATCTACATAGTGGGCAGAGACCAGCTGGAATATTTGAAGCTGGACAGGGCCAATCCGCTCTTCAAGGACCTCGGAAATCTCGGCCTTATCAAGGCGGCGCCAGATTTCGAGACAGCCATGAAAAAGGCGTGCAGGACTGCGCGCACCGACAAGGTGCTGATATTCGACGGTAGTTTCGGCCACTTCAACCTCAGCCCGTCCCTGGCGGATGA
This sequence comes from uncultured Actinomycetota bacterium, assembly GCA_964529285.1. Classification (GTDB taxonomy): domain Bacteria; phylum Actinomycetota; class Geothermincolia; order Geothermincolales; family RBG-13-55-18; genus SURF-21. The sequence continues at coordinate 1,268 of CAZGWK010000033.1, read as the reverse complement.
GATGGTCGAGAAGGCCCCCGCGGTCAGCAGGAAGGTAGAGGAGGAACTGTTGCCGCTATGGCTGAGCCAGAGGGGGCTGACCCGGGAAGAAGATGATGTGAGGCGGCGCGTATGAGTGGATACGATCTGTTGAGAAAGACCGAATTGAAGATCGATAACGTCTATCTGAGCAACGCAAACCTTACGGCCGTTGCGGCTGCCGCGGCGGATGTCCTGGGGCTTGAACGTGCCGAAGTACTGGTGGTCGATTATCGCGATGGGATACTGGTTCTGGATATCCTTAACACGTGTGTGAATGCGTATGGAATCGTCGGGCAGCAAGAGGCTTTGCTCCAGAGCCTGGGGGCTCTGCCGGGCGTAGAGGTCACGCATAGGACATCCGTATCCTCGCATGGGATGCTGGGGTGGATAGCCCTGGATAGAGATCAGACGATCGATGCGCTGAGGCGAGGAGAGGAGATGGCCGCAGATGTACTTCGCAACGTGGCGAACCGGGTCATCGTGTTCTCCTCCGGCGCCGAGGTGGAGAACGGTGAGATCGAGGATACCAATACCCCCACCATAACCGAATGCCTGGCTAACGAGGGATATAAGGTCTCCAAAGGGGAGGTGCTTAAGGATGACAGGTTAGCGATTGCCGCTAGACTGCGGGAAGCTGCCGAGATCGGCGGCTATGGGATCATCATCACCACGGGCGGAGTCGGCGCGGAGGACAAGGACCAGACCGTGGAAGCCATAATGGAAGTGGACCCCGATGCGGCAGCGCCTTATATCTGCCATTTTGAAGTCGGGACCGGCAGGCACGTAAAAGATGGGGTAAGGATAGCGGTGGGAGAATACAACGGCACGCTGATCGTCTCCTTGCCCGGCCCCAACGACGAGGTAAGAGCAAGCCTCGAGCCGATCGTCCGAGGCTTGAGCATGAAGACAGAAAAAGCTGATCTGGCGGAATCTATAGCGGAGAACCTGAGATCGATACTGCGCGGGAAACACGGTTCCTCTTTACATTAAACCGTATTGAAATATTCATGCCAGAAAAAGGGCCGTGAAGGCCCTTATTTCTGGTGAGCGCCAGGCCCCCCTGGAGACCTCGCCCAAGTTGTCGTACTCGAGCCATTGTGTTAATCGCGGTTGCTGGAATATGCTAGTCTCGTTGCATAGCGAAACCCCTTTGCTCCTGGAAAGACGGAGGTCTTCGTATTAACTCATGGAAAGATCTGTAAAGAAATACCTTTTGATCCTGGCGGGTTCCATCTCTCTCGTCTTAG
>CAZGWK010000032.1:0-35787 GCA_964529285.1 uncultured Actinomycetota bacterium | reverse complement strand
CCCTGCGTTCTTATCTCGAAGGGATCACCTGACAAGGTCAAACTTATGGGGTCAGCCCCGGACATGGGACAAAACCACAACAGGGAAGGGGATCTGTCTATGGTGTGGATAGGGAGCAATATTCCCGCTTGCCGCTGCGGCCTGGTTTTTGTCCCATGTCCGGGGCTGACCCCATGATCGGGACATAATGGAAAAGAGCACAGGTATCGAATATATTATGGTTTGTCGCTACGTCGAAGGGATAATGCGATCGGAGCGATAACGTATGGAAAGACTGGCGGGGTTCTATAACTCCAGGAGCAAAGAGTATGCGCTGGTCCTGGTCTTTTTTCTGCTGGCGGCGATACTCTTCACCTGGCCCCTGGTGCTGCACCTGCACGACGGCATCGTGGGCGGGCACGGAGACCCCCTGCTGAACTCCTGGATCGTCTCCTGGGACGCAAAGACCATCTTCACCGACCCCACCAGCCTGTTCCAGGGAAACATCATCTACCCCTCACGGGACGTCCTGGCCTACTCAGAGCATCAGTTCGCCCTGGGGCTCATAGCCGCCCCGGTCTATCTCGTATTCAACAACCCCATCCTGGCCTATAACTTCCTCGTCTTCTTCTGCATCGTGTTCTCGGGGTTCGGGTGCTACCTGCTGGTGAAGGAGCTGACCGGCAGCCGGTGGGGAGGGTTGGCCGCCGGGCTGTTCTTCGCCCTCTGTCCCTACAAGATAAGCCAGCTCAGCCACATCCAGATCTTTTTCTCCCCTTTCCTGCCCTTCATGCTGCTTTACCTCTACCGTTTCCTGGAGCGGGGCAGGTGGAAGAACCTGGTATTGTTCGGCGTCTTCTTCGTGGCCCAGTCCCTCTCCAGCTGGCATTACCTGCTGTACAGTGCACTGGCCGCAGCGCTGCTGTGGCTGTGGAAAGCGGTTTTCTCCCGCCGGAAGAGGGATTGGGTGAAGCTTGCGGGAGCGGCCGCCGCGGTGGTCGTGGCGGCGCTGGTCATCCTGCCTTTCGCCCTGCCCTATTTCCGCGCCCACCAGCGGCTGCCGGGGTTCGAGAGGTCCCTGGAGGAGATTGAGCTCTACGGCGCCAGGGGCGAGGACTACCTGCGGGTACTGGACGTGAGCGTGGTGTACGGAGAGGCCGCGCCGCCCTTCAAGGAGGGCGGCATAGGTTTCGAGAACGTGCTCTACCCGGGCGTGATGATACTAATACTGGCTGCCGCGGGGCTTCTTCTGCGCCGACGCAAGGAGGAGGAGGAATTCCAGGCTTTCGACCCCGAATCCTTCCGCAGGGGCGCACTCTTCTTCCTCATCCTGGCGGCATTGAGCGCACTCCTGGCCTTCGGGCCCAGGATCGGGGGGTGGGACAACCCCTTCTACAAGATCCCCTACAACCTGGGGCTGCTCAAGTTCACGCGGGTGCCCACGCGCTTCTTCCTGCTGGTCGCCCTGGCCCTGGGAGTTCTGGCCGGATACGGGATTGCGAAGCTGGTCATACGCGCCTCGCACGGCCGCAAGGGCCGGGAGGGCGCCTTGGGGGCGGGGCGCCTGGCCGGGATGGGCCTGCTGGCCCTGCTCCTGCTGGAGCTGCTCACCTGGAACCTCTACGTCCATCCCATCCCCGTCTGGGGCGACGTGCCGGACGTATACGACTGGCTGGCCGAACAGGGCGACGTGGCCGTCATCGAGCTGCCTACCCATGCGCTGGGGCCGGCGGGGACCTACGACCGCGACCTCAAGCTGGCGCCCATGGACATCTTCGAGTACCTGTACCGCGAGGGCGACATCATGTACTTCAGCACCTATCACTGGAAAAAAGTAGTAAACGGCTACAGCGGCTATTCGCCCTTCTTCTACCGGCGCACCATCACCGAGATGCAGGGTTTCCCCTCCCAGCGCAGCATCGACCTGCTGCGCGGGCTGGGCGTCGCATACGTGCTCTGGGACTGGTACTGGGTGCCCTCGCAGCGCATGGAGGAATTCAACCTACGCCTCTTCTCCACCCCAGGCCTGAGCCACGTCGGGGATTTCGAGAACAAATCGGTCTTCCGGGTGGAGGAGGGGGATACGGCGCTGCCGGAGGAGATGGAGGTGGCGGCGGTCGCCCCGACCGCGGTCCCCCCCGGCGCGGATTTCGAGATGGGTCTGCTGGTCAGCAACCCCACGCAGGCGCCCATGGTGTGCGTGGAGGAGGAGTGGCAGCGCTTCAGTCTCGTTTTCAGGGACGGAGCGGGCAGAGTGGCGGCCGAGGTCGAGGGCGAGTACCGCGCGCCCTTCTTCGTGGATGCGGGAGAGACCGTATCCATCCCCTTGCGCGTGGAGCGAGTGAAAGCGGAAGACCCCGACCCGGAGACGGTCCTGGTGGAAGGCGAGCATTTATTGCAGGGGAGCTACGAGATAGAACTGCTCCTCGCGGGCGGAGTACTGGGGGACAGGGGTTTCGACCTCGAGATGACGGTCAGGCATATGCCGGTCTCGACCTCCTCCGAGTCCCTGGCTGGAGAGCTGGTCCCGCCCGAGGGGGGCGGTAGCGTTAGCGTTCCCTCGCCCGACGGCGTGTATCCGCTGATGGCGGTCACCGCGAGGAACACCGGGGATGCATTGTGGAAAGCCCTGCCCCAGATGGAGGACTACACCTATCCCGCCGGCACGGTCCACCTCGCCTTGAGCTGGACGGGGAAGGACGGCAGCCCGTGGGAGGACCAGGCGTGCTCTCTCCCCTGCGACGTATCGCCGGGCCAGGAGGTGGGGGTGCCGCTTCTGTTGAGACCCCCCGCGGCGCCGGGCGAGTACACTTTGCGGCTGGGCCTGTATGCGGAGGGTACGGGATGGTTCGGCGAGGCCATGCAGGTACAGGTGAGCGTCGGCGGCTGGACGGAAGAGTTGTCCGGAACATGAGATAGAGACAAAAAGAGACGTGATGACAGAGGGCGGCACGAGCGAAGGCAAAGAGAATACGGGAAAAGAGAGCGGGCCTCCGCATCGCGAGCCGGCGGTAAAGCCGCAGGAAGCCGGAGAGGAAGCGGCGCCGCAAGCTCCCGGGATGCCGGAGGAGATTCAGCATATCCCGCAGACGGTTTCGGCAGCACCCGGTGAGGACAGCGGCGATGCGGCGGAATCGCAGCAAGCTGCGCGGGAGAGCCCCGGCATAGAAGAGCTCGAGCCGAAGGATACCGATTATCCGGCGCCCGGCGAGGAGGCGCTTGCAGCCGCCCCGCCCGGGGGGCTCCTGGAAAGCTCCGGCGTTAGCGCATGGCGGGACAGGGAGCGCTGGCTCTGGCTCCTCGCCGTCCTCGGGGTGTTCGCGGCCGCCATCCTGTGGCGCTGGCACTTCGCATCGCGGGCCCAGATCTATACCTACGACAGCTATTACTACATGGTCCTGGCAAGGAACCTGCGCAGCGGATTCACCTACAGTGTGGCCGGGCACCCCCATTACAAGTTCATGCCCGGCTATCCCATCAGCATAGCGTTCCTGGACCTCTTCTTCCCCCTGGAGTTCGCGGGCAAGTTCTCCAACGTGCTCTTCTCGGCGGCGTGCGTCTTCCCCATATACGCCATAGGCGCCGCTGTCTTCGGGCGCAGGACCGGGCTGGCCGCGGCGGGGCTCTTCGCCTTCGAGCCCATCACCACGGCATGGTCGTCCATACCCATGGCAGACGGCCTGCTGGCCTTGCTCATCTGCATGGGCGCTTTCTTTTTCATCAAATGGATAAAGCTGGGGGAGGGGGGTTTCCGCTGGCTCTACCTGGCGGCGGTGATGGGCGGTATCGCGCTGCTCACCCGCTGGGAGGGGGCGCTGCTCCTCCTCCTGCAGGGGCTGTTCCTGCTCTATTTCTGGTGGAAAAAGAGGCTGCGCCTGCGCAACCTGCTCATCTTTTGCGCCATCGCCCTGCTGCCCTTCGCGGTCTTCGCCCTGCGCAACCTCATCGAGTTCGGAAATCCCTTGAAGAGCGCCTACCTGGAGGAGCTGCGCGACCACCCTGCAGAGTTCGAGACCCTGAACGCGAAGGGGCGGCTGGTGCGCTATTTGCTCTTCTCCGACGTAGAGCCCCTGGGCATAAGCAGCAGGCTCTATCATTACGGCTACCTCCTGTTCGGTTACTCGGGCCTGGCCTTCGCCCTGGCCTGCAAGCGCTACCGCCGCTGCGCGCTGTTCATCGCCCTGTGGCTGCTCTTCCTGGGGCCGCTGCACTTCTTCTGGTACTTCTCCTCGGTGCGCTTCATCATACCCGCGGTGCCCGCGCTGTGCCTGGGCGCCGGTGCCCTCATCGGCCTGCCGTGGATAGAGACGGAGTGGAGCAGGAAAGGTGCGTCGCTGGCCGTGTTCCTGCTGGCGATCATGGTGGCCCTCACGGGCGTGCTGGCCGTCACGGCGCGGCCCATGACTAACGACATCTTTTATCACGGCATCGTCAACCTGGAAGACGAGGTGGGAGGGCTGGCCGCCCGGGACGCCGTGGAGTGGCTAAAGGAAAACGCGGGCGATGCCGGTGTGGCAACCAGCCTGGGCCCCCTCGTCTCCTTCTACCTGGGAAGGGACGCCTACTTCCTGGGAGAATGGCAGGGGTTCGAGCCCGCCGACATCGAGATAGACAATATGGTGGCAGGGGCGCGCGAGCTGGGGGTGCGCTACGTGGTGCTGTGGTCCTGGGAGCCCGAGGTGGAGGCGCCGCTGCGCTATATCGGCCTCGGCCCCGAGATGCTGGACGAGCTCGTGCTGGTGGGGATGTGGGAGGCTCCTCCCACCACGGAGTGGAACCGCAGCGTCTACGCCTGGATCTTCGAGATCCCGCCCGGGTGAATCTCCCATATTCAGCGGTCTGTTCCTGCCGGGATATGTCCCGCACGGCCCGTATTCAACTCGCCCTTCGATGCGGACGATTATTGTGGATGGACCGTCAGGGCGAGGTGGCGTGAATATCGAGATAGCGGCGGAGGGAGGAGGCATGAGTATGTTCCCTTGCGAGCGAGGCGGAAACGGTATGAAAAATCAGCTTTCGGCCGCCGTGGCGGGAGCGCTGACGGCGGTCTTGCTGCTGGCGCTGGCCGTGATGGGGCCGGGTTGTGGGGAAAAGGCGCAGCAGCCGTCCGCATTCGACCAGGCGACCGTCGCGCAGCTCGAGCTGGCCGTGCACGAGGCCATGGACGCCGGCGGCATACCCGGCGTCATCGCGGGCGCATGGGTGCCCGGCCGCGGGGAATGGGTGGCGGCGGAAGGCCTGGCGGACCGCGAGACGGGCGAGGAGATCGAGGTGACGGACCGCATGCGCATCGGCAGCGTCACCAAGTCCTTCACCGCCACCCTGGTGCTGGTGCTGGCGGACGAAGGCCTCCTCGGCCTGGACGATACCCTGGCGGAGTACTTTCCCTGGGTGGAGAACGCGCAGAACATCACGGTGCGCATGCTCTTGAACCACACCAGCGGCATCGTGGACGACTACGAGAGCCCGGCATTCCTGGAGGTTGCGTCCGTCGATCCGCTCTACGATTGGGAGCCGGAGGAGCTGGTGCGCGCTTCGCTTGGTACGTTCCCGGAAGCCGTGCTCGGCGAGACCTGCATCTACTCCAACACCAACTACGTGCTGCTGGGGATGATAAGCGAGCAGGTGACGGGGATGGAGCTGGCGGGGGCCATGGAGGAATACGTCTTCGGGCCTTTGAGCCTGGATAATACCGTCTTGCCCTCGGGGCCGGAGATCGCTGGGGAGTATTCCCATTCCTACATGGCAGTGGGGGAGGATGGAGAGCTCTACGACATGACCTCTTGCATCGACCCCTCCATCACCTGGGCGGCGGGGGCCATCATCTCAACTCTGGAAGACGTGAAGATCTGGGCCGAAGCGCTGGCCGCCGGCGAGCTCCTGGAGGAGGCGACCCACGAGGAGCAGCTGCAGTGGGTCGAGATGACGGGGGCCGAGGAAGCCGGGATCGGCTACGAGTACGGTTTGGGCATACTGAAGCTGGGAGATTTCATCGGCCACAACGGAGAGTTCAGCGGTTTTCTGGCAAGCATGTTCTACCTGCCCTCGCAGGGGGCCACGATAGTCGTCTTGCTCAACTGCAACGCAAACCCCGTCGCCGCCCAGGACCTCTTCATGCGCATCGCCGCCATCCTCTTTCCCGACGATTAGCGAGATACGGTTGCGGGGATGGCGACAGGTTCGCCGATGTAGGTGACGCCGAGGCAGTTGAGGCGCAGGGTCAGGGTGTAGGAACCGGCATCGACTGGGGCCTGCAGGGCTATGGGGAAGGCGGGAAACTGCCCCGGCGATACGTCGCCCGGGAGCATACCCTGCTGCACCATCTCGTAATCCGGGTCGCCTTCCCGCGTCCATACCGCGGTGATGACCACGCTGCCCTCGACGGCCTCGCGTTCACGCTGCCACGTGGTATCGGCGTCGTTGCAGGCCTGCACGCCGAGGGAGAAGACCTCACCGGTGAAGAGACGCTTATCCCCCTGCGCGGACTCAAGCTCATCGTGCGGGCCGACAACGGATAATATATCGGGAGCCATGGAGAGGCTCCCCCGGATCGGCAGTCCCGAATCCACGCCGGCGACCTCCTCTACGAGGACCACGCCGGTCCACGTCGTCCCCTCCAGCAGGCCGTCCGCTGCGGTGAGAAAAAGATCATATACGCCGCCGTGCGAAGGCGCGCTAAGCTCGAAGGGTGCCACGGCTCCCCCGGCCTCCGCGACGAAGAAGGGCGCGTAGTAACAGGTCCCCGTACTCTCGACCACCCTGCCGCCCGCTTCCCTCCATTCCACTCTAAGGTGCTGGCGCGACTCGTCTTTGTTGATGAACGGCTCGCCGCTCGGGTTGAAGATCCCCAGCGATGCCGAGAACGAGACCCCGGGATTCGCCCGCTCGGGTATATACAGGTTCGAGGCGAGGTCCGACGCCTCCGCCGTGGCCACGGCGTCCAGCTCGTAGAGGCTGAGGCCGTCCGCGTAGTCCTCTATATGCGCGACCCCTTCAGCTTCCGCGAGGAGCTCCCGCACCTCCCCGCGTCTTTGTGGCGGGTAGTAGTCCCAGTGCATGACGACGTGGCTGACTCCCGTCCCGCGCAGGAAGGTAAGGGCGCGGGGGGCGGGGAAGGCCAGCATCTCCACCAGGGCGCGGCGGTAGAAGAGGGGGTAGTACCCGCTCATACCGTTGAGCAGCGGCTGCCAGTGGTAGATGGAGAAATAGGTGGCGTCCTGCTCCCGCAGGGCGGAGAGGAAGGTATTGTCGAGGCTGCCGAAATTCAAGCTGATGGGGTCCTCGAAGGCCACGCTGTTGGCCACGAAGGGCATGGGAGCCTCCACCACCACCGCGTCCTCGATCTCCGCCAGGTCGCGGTATACCTGCGGTACCTCGCTGCCCACCGCCACACCTGTATAGGGGAGGCTGACGACGAGGAATTCCAGCAGCATAAACGCGGCGATCGCGGAGACGGCCGCCGCCGCCCACACCCGGTTCTTCCTGCGCTCGAAGCGCGAGTAGAGCCAGGTCGCACCGTAGCCGGCCACGACGGCCAGGGAAAGCAAAACCATAATATGGTAACGGATGGGGAAGCGCACGAAACCGTAGACAGGCAGCTCGTGCAGGGCCTTATAGAAGATATTGCTCACCCCGTGGGGCTCCGGCCCCAGGGAGAGGACGAAACACACCAGGCCGAGGACCACGAAAAAAACGCAATGATCTCGCCGCGGGCCGGGCGGGGGGGATGAGGGATCCGGCGGTGCCTGTTGCGGCGGCGCTGCCGCCGGTACCGACTCTGCAGCCGGCTCGAGGGTGCCTTCTTGCGCTTCGTCCTTTGTATGGTCGGGAGGCTCTTCGCCTTCGCCTCTGTCCCTGGCGCTTTTCTTCCTGCGGCTGAAGATATAGATCAGCGCCAGGGCCGCCAGCGGGAAGATGAGGAAACCGGGGAAGAGGGCATTGCCCTCTCCGGGGCTGCCGGTCTTGAGGATGCCCAGCTTGTCGTAGAGATAGTTCTGGGGCAGCACGCGGAAGAAGTCCCCCGACTTCGCGGACGCGATGACGTTGATGGCCGGTTCGCTCTCCTCTGCAGGCATGTTGCGGTGGAGGCGGAAATAGGGAAGGGCGAAAGGTATCACCAGCAGCATGCACAAAACGAGCACCCCCACGGAATAGAGCAGGTACTTCGCGTATTCCCTGCGCCGCGGCGAGACGATACGCCAGAGAAGAAAAAGGCCTATGGGTATGGAGGAGAAGGCGAGCTGGTACCAGCTCATCAAGGCCTGGGCCGTGAAGGCTACGCCCAGTCCCACCAGGAAACGCGGCTTTCCTTCGTCGAAGTAGCGGAAGAGGAAGAGCAGGATGAGCGGCTGCAGGAAATAAAGGCTCACGTGCACGTGCACGATGGTGGAGAAATGGTAGGGCACGAAGGCGAAGAAGACGCCGGCCAGAAAGGCGGCCGGCCGGTTGCGCGTCAGGTACTTCGCCAGCAGATACATGGTATAGGCGCAGAGGGCGAAGCCGATGAGCGAGACGAAGTTGTAGGCGAAGACGGCGTTGCCGGTGATCCACGATATGGGTGCGGCCACGAGGGCGAGCGAGAACAGGTGCTCGGAGAAGGCCAGGCTGTCCGGAGACGGGTAGTTCATGTTGGCCTGGAAGAGGTTGGCCGGGCTGGTGACCAGGGCGTGGCCGTCCCAGGAGAGGATCCATACGTTGAGTAGGTTGTCCACGTGGCTGGAGACGACCGCTTCGTTCGCGTGAACGGAGAAAGGCATGGTGAACAGAAATACGAGGACGAGGAAGAGACACAACACCAGGAGATGCTCTTTATACCCGGTCATACGAACCATTTCCTCTCGGGGCCGTCTTGCAGGCCGCTTGAAAAATTCGCTGTTAATTCTACCCTACCCGGGGTCAGCCCTCCATTGTCCCCGCTTCAAAGCGTGTCGGAGAGGGCGGTTGTTGTAAAATGTATCAGGTGAGACGAAGACGGTACTGTTCAATGGATTGGGCTGAGGGCAGAAAGGGCCGCAGCATCTGACCGGAAGGATTTACAGCATGCCTGAAAAAACCGCTCTGGACGTTTTCTTCGCACCGAGCAGCGTGGCCGTGGTCGGAGCCACCCCCAACGAACTCAAGGGAGGCCATAACATCATAGCCAACATGCTCGAATCCTTCGCTGGGCCGGTCTACCCGGTAAACCCCGGCAGGGAAGAGATCCTGGGCGCAAAGTGCTATCCCTCGCTCAGGGAGCTGGCGGGAAAGGTGGAGACGGCCATCGTCTTCGTGCCGGCAGCCAACGTTCCCGGAGTGCTGGAGGACTGCGCGGCCGCGGGGGTAAAAGCGGCCGTGCTCGAATCGGGAGGCTTCGCAGAGGCGGGCGAGGAGGGCAAGCGCATCGACGCCGCTTGCCGGGAGATAGCGGCCCGCACCGGCCTGCGCCTATGGGGACCGAACTGCACCGGCCTGGTGAACACCGACCCCTTTATCTTCACCCCTTTCATGCGGGCCCCCAACGCTCACGAAAGGCTGCAGCCCGGCACCCTGGGCATCATCGCTCAGAGCGGCATGCTCGCGGCCGGGTTCATGCTGCAGTACGTCATCTCGGGATACTTCACCGTATCCAAGGCCTGCGCCATCGGCAACAAGATCGACGTGAACGAGATCGAGGTCCTTGAATACATGGCGGCCGATCCCAAAACCAGGGCGGTGGTGGCCTATCTCGAGTCCATAATGGACGGGCCGGCCTTCCTCGAGGTGACCAGGGAGATGGCGGGCAAGAAGCCGCTGGTGGTGCTCAAGGGCGGCCGCTACGAGGAATCGGCGAAAGCCGCCCTCTCGCACACCGCCAGCCTTGCCGGTTCGGACGAGGTGGTGGACGGCGCCCTGCGCCAGGCCGGCGTGATAAGGGTCGACGATTTCCAGGAGATGATGAACCTGGGCAAGGCCTTCTCTCTCCATCCCGATCCCTTCCGGCTCAGCTCGCCGCGGGGGGACGGCGTAGCGGTGGTAACGGTGACCGGTGGGGGAGGGGTGGTGCTCACCGACCTCATCCGCTCTACCGGGCTGCAGGTCCCCGCGCTGGAACGCAAGACACTGGACATACTGCAGCGGGACGTTTTCCCCGCGTGGATGGCTCCCTCGAACCCCGTGGACATCTGGCCCGCCATCGAGCAGCACGGGTTCAATGCCTTCGGGGATTCCATCAAGGCGGTGCTGGCGGACGAACACGTGGACGGCATCATCCTTCTCCCCTTCGCATCGCGCATGCTCGAGTTCTTCCCCTTCGATGAGGTGGGCAAGGCGGTGCGGGCGAGCGGCAAGGCCGTTGTCTCCTGGATGTTCGGCGACAGCCGCTACTTCGACACCTTCGAGGGGCATATGCGGGAGTACGGCATCCCCGTCTACCAGGACCTGCATTCGTGCGTGCTGGCGCTCAAGTCCTACCTCGGCTTCGCGCGCCAGGCGCGGGCGAAGAGCGAGTGAAATCATCCACTTCCCAGCGTACACGTGCCAGGCCTTGACGTCCGGAAATGCAAGACGCTGGCACAATATTACCCCGCACGTACACGTGCCAGGTCTTGGCATTCGGAAATGCAAGACGCTGGCACCGCCGTGCCGCCCTGCGGGCGTCACTGTCGCTTACGCGATACATACTGTCGAAGCGGTTGGTTAATCGCCAGGGTAGCCCTCGGTGTTGTGGCCTCCCGCGATACTCCCGTTATACAGGAAGTACACCGGCCGCTCCGCCATGATGGGAACGTCCGAGGTCACCTTGATAGAGACGTCGCCGTGGGCGTTGTCGTGGGCTCCGATTCCCAGGGCATCCCCATGCACCGCCACGGTGGCGCGCGAACGCGCGCCGATGGTCAGCTCCTTGCGCACGTTGGCGCCGTCCCCGCACATGTAATCCAGCTGTACCTTGGCGGGCGTGTCCCCGGGGTTCTGCAGGCACAGCCAGGTGTTGAAGGCGGGGCGCGTGCATCCCTCGGCGAATATCCACTGCTCGCGGGGCTGGTTCGAACCGACGACGTTATGGCCGCCGTCCCAGGTCCCGTTGTAGTTGAAGTAGATAGGCCGCTCGGCCACGATGGGCTTGTCGGAGGTCACCTTGATGGAGACGTCGCCGTGGGCGTTGTCGTGGGCTCCGATTCCCAGGGCATCCTGGTGCACGGCGACGGTGGCACGGGAGCGCGCCTTTACCGTCACCTCTTTTTGCACGTTGTTACCGTCTCCACAGAAATAATCCAACTCCACCTCGGCGGGCTCGTCGCCCGGGTTCTGGAGGCAGAGCCAGGTGTTGAAGCCGCTGCGTGTACACCCTTCCGCAAAATACCATTCCTGTGAGGGCGCGCCCGCACCCATGACATTCGAGCCGCCGTCCCAGGTCCCGTTGTAGTTGAAGTACATGGGGCGTTCGGCCACTATGGGCTGGTCCGAGGATACCTTGATGGACACGTCGCCGTGGTAGCTGTCGTGCACTCCGATGCCCTCTGAGTCCCCGTGCACGGCCACGGTATAGCGGGACTTCGCCTTCACCGTAGTGGTCTTGCGCACATTGTTGCCGTCACCGCAGAAGTAATCCAGGGTGACGTGGGCGTCCACGTCGCCGGGGTTCTGCAGGGTCAGCCAGGTGTGGAATCCGGGCCGCGTGCACCCCTCCGCGAAGTACCATTCGGTGAGCGGGGCATCCACTCCCATGACGTTGTGGCCGCCGGACCAGGTCCCGCTGCCACCGTTGTAGTCGAAATACAGCGCCCGTTCCGCGATGAGCCCTTCCTGGTTGGAGATGATGGAGGCGCTCACGTCCTGGCCCTCGACGGTGCTGTTGACCGGGACGGAGGTCCTGGACATGGGGGGTATGGTGATCACCTTGACCACCGAGAGGCCGCTGGGAAGGATATACCTTATCTGTACCATCACCTCGTGGTCCAGCGGGTTCATCATCAGGATCCACTCGCTGAAGCCGGACCCCGTGTAGCCCTCCGCCATATAGCTGCGGCTCTTGACCTCTTCGGGAGGCCACATGTCCGGGACTTCCTCGTGGCTGTAGGAGGCGCTGTGCCGCGCGTCCTTGCGGAACATGGGCCAGGCGGCGAGGTCAGCATTATAAGGGCCCGCCTGGAAGCAGAAGAGTTTGCCGGTCTGGCCGTCCGCCCCGGTGGCGATAACCAGCTCGGTCTTGCCGTCGGCGTCGATATCGCCCACGGCGACGCTGTTGAATATGTTTCCGCCGGTATCGGCGTCCAGGACGTGGTTGCCGTGGGGGTCGTAGGCCATTATGGAGAGCCCCTCCGAGATGATCACGTCCATGTCGCCGTCCGAGTCTATGTCCGCGATGGCGGGCGAACCCATCTTCTGGACCGGCCAGAAACAGCGCGCCCACTTCAGGGCGCCGTTGTGCTCCCAGACGTATATGTTGTTGTCCATCGATCCCATCGCGACCTCGTAGTAACCGTCGGCGTCGATATCGGCCACGGCGGGAGAGCCGAAGTTGTTATCGCCGGTGCTTACCGGCCAGCCCGGCAGGCTCTCGCCCCTGTAGTTGAAGGCATAGACGTGCTTGCCGTCGGCATAAGAGAGGTAGTTGCCCGCACCGGGGTTGGTGTTCTGCCAGTAGAGGCCGGTGCCTACCACGATGTCGGGGAAGCCGTCGCGGTCCAGGTCGGCGATGGCGGGCGAGGACCAGATGACCTGGGGCAGGCATTTCGGCCACCCGCTCTTTATGGAGCCGTCTCCCTCGAAAGCGTAGAGCAGGCCGCCGCGCGGCCAGGGCCAGTTGTTGCCGCTCCAGCAGTCCCCGCCGATCACCACCTCGTCCCTGCCGTCGAGATCGATGTCGGCGCAGGCGGGGGAGGACCATACCGTGTCGGCGTTGTAGTACTGCCAGGCCAGGGGGCCCTGGTAATGCCACGCGGTGATATAGTGCCCCCAGGACCCGACCACGATCTCCAGGTCGCCGTCGCCGTCCAGGTCGCCGCAGGACGGGGCGGCGAAGACTTCCTTGTAACCGAAGGCGGTGCCCGCGAACTTGGGCCACCCCCAGGCGGAGAGCGGCTGTCCCTGGTAGTCGAGGCCGTATACATAACCGTTGTCGCAACCGAAGAACACCTCGAGCCTGCCGTCACCGTCACAGTCCACCGCCATGGGGGTGGACTGGATAGCCGCACCGGTGTAATGGGTCCAGCGCAGTCCGCCCCCCGCATCCACGCAGTAGAAATGCCCGTTGGTGTTGCCTATAAGGATCTCCTGCCTGCCGTCGCCGTCCAGGTCGGCCAGCGTGGGTGAGGAATGCTTGAACATGCTCCCCATGTCCAGGACCCACTCCTGCTGCCAACCGTCGGGGTAGGTATAGGCCTCGGCCTCGCGCGGTCCAAGGAAGATACCGGTCGTCAGAAGCATGGCCGCGGCGAGGAAAAGAACCAGCGTGGTTACCAGGATTCTGCGTAGAGCCATCTTTGGCCTCCCTATTTTGCTATTATGTTATTCGTGGCATTTGGATAAACGTTTATGGCTGCATGTTTTTTCATGCTCGTTGTATGTGTTTTCGACTGACCGGAAGGCGCACTTGAGGGTATTGCGCTGCGAAAGGTTGCCAGGCGTCATTGCGCAGGTTGACGGCAGCAGGCGCGGTTTTGCCTTTACGGTAACGGGGACACGGGAATAGCATGGATTGGCGGGCCGTTAAAGGACGCGACGCCGAAAAGAGGGATATGGTTACGGGCGAAAAACCGCTGGCAAGCGTGATCATCGCGAATTACAGGGGAGAGGAACTTCTTCCCTCGTGCCTTGACTCCATCATGGGTCAGGCCGTCGACTTTCCCTTCGAGATAATCGTCGTCGACGACAATTCCGACGACGCCAGCGTCGAACTCGTCAGCAGCCGATATCCAGAGGTAAAGGTGGTGGCCAATCGCAGGAACAGGGGGCCCGCCGCGGCGAAGAACATCGGGGCCGCCGCCGCAAACAGCGAATACATCGCTTTCCTCGATAACGACGTGGAACTGCACCCCCACTGGCTTTCCCGCATGTATGGCACGATCACCAGCTCCGGTGATGAGCTGGGCGCATGCGCGTCGCATATCCTGCTCAACGGCTACAGTTCCATACTCAACAGCACGGGGGGCATGATAAACCTGCTCGGATACGCCTGGGACCGCGGAATATTCAACAAGGACTCGGATACCTATTCCTACAGCAGGAGGGTGATGTATGCGTGTTCCGCCGCCATGATGACCCGCAAGCAGGTCTTCGACGAGGTAGGTGGCTTTGACGAACGCTTCCGCTACCTCTTCGAGGATGCGGACCTGGGCTGGCGCATGAACATCTATGGCTATAAGGTGGCCTACGAGCCTGGTGCGCTGGTTAAACACCTCCTGTCCTCCACCATGGGCCACAGGCGTTTGCGCAACCTCTACCTCTACGAACGCAACCGGCTGCGGGCCCTGGCCAAGAACATGGAGAAGGACACCTTGAGGCTGGTGCGCAGGGAACTGTCCTTCTGGTTGTGGCAGCGCATGCGCGCCGAGCTCGAAAACGGACTCAACATGGGTCAGAAGATAGTCCTGCCGCTGCGCATGGCCCAGGCCCTGGCCTGGAACATGCTGTGGATGCCCGATACCGCGAAATGCAGGCGCGACGTGGCCCGGCATCGGGCGGTTTCGGACCGCCGATTGATAAAGGACGGCGTGTTGAGCCCCCAGATAGGGGAACCGCCCATCGGGGAAGACCCGAGGGTGGTGCGGGAAGAGCAGGGTTGCGAAGCAGGAAGCCATGCGCCACCCAGGAAGATCTCCATGTCGCGGCAGAGAGGAGGGGTCCTGGGGCCCGGCTGGTTCGATAAGGAGATCGACGCGAGGGGGGTGGCCTTCCGCTGGACGGGCGAGCGGGCCGCCGTAAACCTCAAGGCGGGGAAGAAAAGGCGTCATGTGTCGGTACGCACCGTCATGGCCCATCCCGCGGAGCTGACGCAGGTATCCATGTATGTTAACGGCCGGCTCATCTCCACCTTCGAGGTCCCCAACCAGTACCACGTGCACAAGATACCGCTACCCGGGGGTCTCGAGCCGGGCACATGGGAGATCGAGCTGAGGGTCAAGAACCCCTTCCGGCCTCGCGAAGCCCTGCACGTGGAGGACCAGAGGACGCTGGGCATCGCCGTGGCCTCCCTCGAGATCCATTGACCCCTATTTGAGGAGAGCGAAGCAAAAATGCGTATCATGCTCGTGACTTACCGTTACGGCCGGGATATCCCCGGCGGGGGCGAACGTTACCTGAGAGAACTCATGATACGCCTGGCATGCAGGGGCCACCGGGTGGACGTGTATACAACACGCTCCCAGCGCATGATCCAGACTCCCTTCGGTTACCTGGTATGGGACAATTTCGTACCGCCCGGCAGGCAGGAGGACGAGGGGGTGACCATCCACCGCTACGAGGTCCAGAACCCGAGGCCCCGGCGAGCGCGCTCCATAATGTCCGACATCATGGCGATGCAGGAGCGCGAGAGGGAAAGCCCCCTTTTCGCGTCGCTCATGGCCGAGGCCCTGGAGGGTATAGGGGAGCATTGTTTCCTGTGCGGCTGGCACCGGCGCGAGATATGGGAGGACGGGCCGGCCCGCTGGTCGCGTAAATCCTCGAGGCTGGTGGTGGGAGGAGAGTCCGTAACCTCCGTAGAACTGGATGCCTATTCCTACCTGGACGGCCACCTCCTCGTAGAGATACCGGGCAGGGGCTCGTGGGAGTTCGAGCTGGAGAAGGGAAGGCCGAGGCGCCTGCGCATGGACTTCGCCCCTTGCGGCAGTGCCGCCATCGAACTGCTGGTGCCGCGGGCGGCGCACCCCACGGAGGACATGAGGGAGCTCGGCATAGCCGTAAGGCGCGTTACCGTCAGCGACAACGGGCGGGAACGGACCCTCGAGCTGGGAAGGGGATGGAAGGAGTTCCTGGATACGGCGCCCGAAGTGGCGGTAGGGAAGGTGCTCTGGGGTATGGCGGAAAACAGGCCGCGGCGGATGTCGCGCCGCCACCGCTACGTCATGGGACCGCGCTCGAAGCACCTGGAACAGGAGGTGATGGAGGCCGCGCGGGATTGTGACCTGGTATTCGGCTCCATGGTGCCCATGAGCACCATGGACCTGGCCTGGAGGGCTGCCCGGCACTCCGGCAAGCCGCTGGTGGCCTTCCCCCTCTTCCATACGCGCGACCCCAACCATTACTGGGCCCACTTCAAGGCAGCGCTGGAGGGTGCGGGAGGAGTAGAGGCCAACTCCCACGTCATCGAGGAGCTCATGCGGGGTTGGGGCTTCAATTCCTTCGCGGTAGGCCCTGGATACGACCTCGCCGAGTTCTCGGCCCCGGACATATCGGGCGGCACCTTCCGCCGCGCGTACGGGTTCGGAGACCGGCCCATCCTGCTCTGGGTGGGGAGGAAGAACGTGTACAAGGGTTACCGCGAGGCTATAGCGGCGCTGCAGTTGGTGCGTGAGAAAGGCTGTCCGGCCGTACTGGCCATGGTCGGGCCCGACGAGGACAACCTGCCGGTGGGCGGCGAGGGGGTATATTACCTGGGCACCCTGCCCAGGAAGGGGTTACTGGACGCCTTCGACGCCTGCGACGTCTTCCTCTTACCTTCCCTGCACGAAAGCTTCTGCCTGGTCTTCGGCGAGGCATGGCTGCGGGGCAAGCCGGTGCTGGGGAACGCATACTGCGCCGCGGCGAGGGGCCTCATCGACCACGGCGTGGACGGCTATCTCTGTACCGATACCGGAGACTACGGCGCAAGGGCGCTGGAGCTGATAAATGACCCCTCCCTGGCGAGCGCAATGGGCGAGAGGGGTAGGGATAAAGTGCTGCGTACGCGCGGTTGGGACCTCCTCGCAGATGAACTGGAGAGCAAACTCGAGGAGATCTCCGCAACGAAGCCCGAGACCTGAAAGGGCCAGCAACGCCTCCCTGAAGATTGAACCGCTTGTGCTGGAACCCCAAACCCGTATAATCGTCAAAGGGATAAACGAGGCGGGCCAAAGAATGTAGTACTAGACATATCGGGTGCGGCCGATGTGTTATGTGATGACTTGAAGCATAACGAGACAAGATATGATGTGGCGGTGCTAATGGATCAAGGAGGAAGGGCCATGCACAGGAACGTCGGGGCAACGATCATCGCGGTTTTGTTTGCGCTAACGTTAGCGATGATTTCCGTGTTCGCAGGCGTTTTCGCACCGCGCAGCGCTTCGCATGCCGAAGCTGGAGTCTACGCGGCAGCGCCCGCGGACATGACCCTCCTCGGGCTGGACACTAGAGATTATTCCGGACGCATGTCTAAGCTGGTACCACTCTCCGAACGCCAGTGGGTGCATCATCACAAGGTTGTCGTAATGTGGGCAAAGATCCATGAGGGTAAAAACGCCTACAACTGGTCATATTACGATAGAGAGATAAACAAACGGCTGGCAGATGGTTGTCAATCCATCCTCCTGCTTCTGCAAGGACCAACTCCGGAATGGGCACGTGAACCTGCCTACGGCAGTTTCGCGCGGAAAGCACCCCCAAAGGATCTCAGCGACTGGTATACATTCTGCAAGGCCGTAGCAGAGCGCTACGGCAGCGTGGTCGACTTCTACGAGATCTGGAACGAACCGGGCTGGGACCGGGACGCCTACGCTGCCAGAGAGCATGGGATATACCATTTCGGAGGACAGGTGGAAACCGATTATCTTCCCATGCTGCAGTTGGCCCACGCCGCCATCAAAGAGAAGGACCCCACCGGACAGGTCATGTGCGGAGCCCTCATATACACCCTGGACCAGAACCCCAATACCGGGGCCGATCTCACCCTGCAGCTCTTCGACGAGGTCAACCGGCCGGGGCAGGACGTATCCATAGAAGTGGCCTCGAGCAAGCCCATCATCGCAGAGCGTCCCATGTACTTCAACTACAAGGGCTCCTGGGACGGCGGGCACGACGTGCTGGGAGCCAACGCCGCGGCCGGGGAGTGGTACTTCGCCGAGGGCACGACGCGCGGCGGCTTCGAACAGTGGCTGTGCCTGCAGAACCCGAACGATAGTGCGATACAGGTCACGGCGACATACATGTTCGGCCCCGGGCAGGGGGATAATGAGGTAAGAGTATACAGCCTGCAGCCAAATTCCCGTACTACCCTCATGATCAACAACGAGGTGGGCCCGGAGAAGGACGTCTCCATGAAGCTCACCTCGGCAAGCGACTTTATCGCAGAGCGCCCCATGTACTTCAACTACGGGGGCGTCTGGACGGGAGGGCATAACGTGCTGGGAGCAAACGCCGCGGCCGGGGAGTGGTACTTCGCCGAGGGCACGACGCGCGGCGGATTCGACCAGTACCTGTGCCTGCAGAACCCCAACCCGGGCCCCATCGACGTGACCGTCACCTACATGTTCGGCCTCGGGCAGGGTGATAACAAGACGGAGACCTACACCCTCGACCCCACCTCGCGCACTACCTTTCGGGTAAACGACATGGTGGGCCCGGAGAAGGACGTCTCCATGAAGCTCACCTCGGCCAGCGACTTTATCGCAGAGCGCCCCATGTACTTCAACTACGGGGGCGTCTGGACGGGAGGGCATAACGTGCTGGGAGCAAACGCCGCGGCCGGGGAGTGGTACTTCGCCGAGGGCACGACGCGCGGCGGATTCGACCAGTACCTGTGCCTGCAGAACCCCAACCCGGGCCCCATCGACGTGACCGTCACCTACATGTTCGGCCTCGGGCAGGGTGATAACAAGACGGAGACCTACACCCTCGACCCCACCTCGCGCACTACCTTTCGGGTAAACGACATGGTGGGCCCGGAGAAGGACGTCTCCATGAAGCTCACCTCGGCCAGCGACTTTATCGCAGAGCGCCCCATGTACTTCAACTACGGGGGCGCCTGGACGGGAGGGCACGACGTGGTGGGAGCCACGAGCCCTTCGAATACCTGGTATTTCGCCGAGGGCTGCACCGGCTACTCCATCCAGGAGTACCTGTGCCTGCAGAACCCCAACGCGGAGGCGGTCACCGCCGACCTCACCTTCATGATGACCAAGGGCCAGGTGTTCACGCGCACCGTAAACCTGGCGCCGAACTCGCGTACCACCTTCGACATCAACATGCTCATCGGCTTCCACGGTTCGAGCGACTCCATTGCCATACACCCCTACAAGAATTACTGGCAGTGGGGCGAGCATTACGCCTACATGGTGAACACGCTGCGCGCACACAACATCCCGCACGAGGTGGCGGTGACCGAGATCGGCTGGCCGCACCATCACGACACGCAGCCCGGAGTCTTCAGCGAGGAGATGCAGGCGGAGGCCATCGGGTCGGTGGGGCTGGGGAGCCTCTTCGGCGCGGGTTGTAAAAAGGTGTGGATATATCGTGACGTGGACGAGGAGCCCGGGACCTCGTGGGACCAGTGTTATTTCGGGCTGTTTAAATACACCGGCGAGCCCCACCCGTCCTGGTCTGAGTACGTGCAGTGGCAGCAGCAACTGCCGAGCTATCCCAAGCTGCCATCGGCGCTGCCGTAATGGGTAGCCTGGCCATACAGGCGTTGAAGCGCCGCATTGGCCACACGGAAGCCACATCGGCTTGTGGATATGCTCGATGAGTGACCAGTAAGCGTTACGGGAACAGGGGATATCGGAAAATGCGCACAGCAATATTCGCAGACCAGCTGCTATACGACCAACCGGGCGGAATCGGGACATACCTGAACCATCTCGTCCCCGGCCTCGCGGGCAGGCTCGAGGGCGCTAACCTGATGCTCGCCCATCACGGCGAAGCAGGAGAGGAGCTCTTCCCGAGCCTGGAAGGGGTGGAAGAGGTACGCCTGCAGGCCCGCCGCGACGCGATGGGCATGGCATGGCATACCCTGGGCCGCCCTCACCTGGAGCGTTACCTGGGGGAATTGGACCTGGTACATGCCCCATCCCTGGTCTGTCCTCCCTCCCGCGCCCCCCTGGTGGCAACCGTGCACGACCTGTGCATCCTGAGATACCCCGGCGCTTTTCCCAGCCGCTGGAGGGTCTTCCACCAGCGGGGCCTGCGGCTCATCATGCGCAAGGCGCGCGTGATCATGGCGGACTCCCGCAGCACCTTCGACGACCTGCGCAGCCTGGCTGGGGGGCGCGATCCCAGGGTCAGGATAGTCCCGCTGGGAGTCGACGTACCCGCTGAGCCGGGAGAGGAGGAGATCGCAGAGGTCCTGCACAAGCACGGGCTGGTCCCTGGTTATATCCTCTTCGTGGGAACGGTGGAGCCCCGCAAGAACCTCTCCCGCCTCGTACGGGCTTTTGCAGCGTTCGACCGGGAGGAGAGAGAAAAGGGCGGGGAGCTGGTGATGGCAGGCGCGCCGGGATGGATGGGGCGCAGAGAGCTGTCCCGCATGGTATCCCAGGCGGGAGTGAGATGGCTCGGATATCTTCCCCAGCGCGAACTGGAGGCCGTTTACCGCGGCGCGAGCATCTTCGTCTATCCCTCCCTGTACGAGGGATTCGGCCTCCCGGTGCTAGAGGCCATGGCCCGCGGGCTGGCGGTGGTCACCTCGGACAGCTCCTCCCTGCGCGAGGTGGGAGAAGGGGTGGCGCTACTGGTGGACCCCACGGACCCCATGGAGCTCGGCAAGGCCATGCGGCGGCTGATCCTGGACGACGACATGCGCGCGGAGCTGGCGCAGAAGGGCAGGGAGCGGGCGGCGGAATATCCCTGGGAACGCACGGTGGAGTTGACGCTGGAGGCGTACGGGGATGCCCTGGCTTAGCAGGTGAAAGAAGACGGTTAGCGGCCGATGCCCTCGTAGTTGAAACCGAGGCGCCGGATGGACAGGGGTTCCATGCAGTTCCTGGCGTCGAGGATCTCGCGGCTGCTCATCAACTCTCCGACCTTGCGGAAATCCTGCATCTTGAACTCGTCCCAGTCGGTGAGGATGAGCAGGAGATCGGCATCGCGCACCGCCTCGAGGGGCCCCTCTGCGTAATCCAGGTCGGGAAGGAGCGTGCGGGAATTTACCATCGCCTGAGGGTCGTAAGCCAGTAGTTTCGCACCGCCCTCAAGAAGCAGGCGCACCACCTCTATGGCGGGCGAATCCCTCACGTCGTCGGTGTTCGGCTTGAAAGCCAGCCCCCATACGGCGATCTTCTTGCCCGCGAGGCCGCCGAGGCGCTCCTCTACCTTCCTGGCGGTCAGCTTGATCTGCTCCCTGTTAACCCGTATCACGCCCTCCAGCAGGTAGAAGTGGTACCCGGAGTTACGGGCGATCTCGATGAGGGCCTGGCAGTCCTTGGGGAAGCACGAACCACCGAAGCCGGGGCCGGAGCGCAGGAACTCGAAGCCTATACGATGGTCGTATCCCATGCCCATGGCCACTTCCTTGACGTCGGCGCCCGTCGCCTCGCAGATATTGGCGACGGCGTTGATGAAGGATACCTTGGTGGCAAGGAAGGCGTTGGAAGCGTACTTGATCATCTCGGCGCTGGCGGGGTCGGTTATAAAGAGAGGGGAGTTGAGAGGACGGTAGAGCTCGGTCATGATGCCCGCCGCCTTCTGGCTCTCGGTACCTATCACGATACGGTCCGGGTTGGTGAAATCCCGCACCGCAGTTCCCTCGCGCAGAAACTCGGGGTTGGAGATGACGTCGAATTCCTCGCCCTCCGCCTTCTCCTTGATCACCCTCTCCACGAGGCGGGTCGAGCCCACGGGCATGGTGCTCTTGTTCACGATTATCTTGTAGCCGTTGATGGAGGCGGCGATCTCGGAGGCCGCCTGGACAACGTATGACATATCGGCCTCGCCCTCGTCGCCCTGGGGCGTTCCGACGGTTATGAAGACGATCTCGGAGGCACGCACCGCCTCGTCGGTATCGGTCGTGAAAACGAGGTTGCGTCCCAGGTGGCGCGACAGCAGTTCCGGAAGGCCGACCTCGTAGATAGTCACCTTACCACGGTTCAAGTGAGCGATCTTTCCCTCTTCCTTATCCACGCCTACCACGGTGTGGCCGAGGTCCGCGAAGCAGGCTCCGGTCACGAGCCCTACGTATCCAGTTCCGATAACCGCTATCCTCATACAGTCTCACCTGCCTTTCCAGCTCACCGTCTACCTGCAAAGGATACAGCCTTTGCAGGCGAGATTACAAACCCCGCATGCGGACGTCGCAGCGTACGGCGCACGACCCGTACGAGGAACCGGCATAATAACGATGGGACGGCCCAGGGCGGGGATGCGCTCCTTGCGGACCCCGCCTGGAAGTAGCAGCGTCTAAAGCCTAAAATAAAGTTCGAGCGGGGGAGGGTATAGTCAGTCCTTCCCGCCAGGGAGAAAGGGATGGATTGAAAGCCAGGATCCTGATCTGCGCGATAGCCGTCATCGCCCTAGCCGCGGCGGGCGCCGTGGCGGGCTGCGGCGGCTCGCAGGACGTGGCGGCATGGCTGGAGGATTGCGGGCAGGCGGCCAGTGATTACGCCCAGGGAGATGGCTACCTCCACTTCGTGCAGGAGAAAGACTTCGCGCTGGGGATAGAGGGTGGAGGATTCGAACAGACACTGCGCGTCGAGGGCGACATCATCTTCCCCGATCGCCAGAGCTACGAATACCAGGAAACCTCGCACACCTCCCTGCAGCCGGAAGAAGCCCAGGAGAATACATTCTCTTACCTTACGCTTGATGGAGGGGAGACGGCCTACGTATCCGGCAGGCGCCTGTCCGAGGAATTGGGCGTGATGGGGTGGGTGCATTACACGCCGCAACCCGGACAGAACCGCTACTTCGATTACGCGGCGCTTATGAAAAGCCTTACCGTTCCTGCAGGTGAGATGGAATGGCTGGGGTTCGAAGACTGCGGCGGCGAGAGATGCGCGCACGTCCGCTACAGTATAAGCGGGCAGGAGTTGATAGACCTGCGCATACAGCAGGAACCCTCCCTGCTGGAAGAATACGAGGGGGTAGACTTGGGCGAGATCGTGGGGGAACTGTCGCTCGAGATGTGGATTGCAGAGGAAGACAGGCTGCCGCGGCAAGTCATGATGGACCAGGTGGCTGTCCTGCAGGACGGTTCGGAGGGCGCAACCAGCCTGCTCATGGTGTTCTCCGCATACGGCGAGGAACCGCCGCTACTCATCGAAGCTCCTGCCTTTTTCACCGAGGCCGTTTAAGAGCGGTCCGGGCGGGACCGGAGACACGTCTCTCCGATAGTCACGCAAGGCTGATATAATACGCCTGATACGCGCTCGCTTCAGAGAGAAGACCCCGAGTCTACGCGGAGCGTTTACGGAGGGGAGGGTATAAGGAGGAAAAATGCACGCAGCAGTCAAGCCGGTATCTTTTATCCTGATAATATTCGCCGTCTCCCTGGCCGTGGCCGGGCAGGTAAGCCTGCGCAGGGGCATGAACATCCTGACGGAGAGGACGGGGCTGGAGGGTACGGACCTGCTCAAGAACCCCATTACCTTCATAAAAGAGATACTCAAGACCTGGGTGGTCGTCCTGGGGCTTGTCTTCTTCGTCTCCTCGGCCTTTTTCTGGCTCATGGTGCTGTCATCGGTCCCCCTGGGGGTGGCCTATCCCTTCGTGGCCCTGACCTACATCGCGGTCATGGTCTACGACAAGGTCTTCGAGAACTATCCCATAAACGCCTGGAACTGGGTGGGCGTGGCACTCATCGTCACCGGTGTGATCATGATCTCCTGGAGGGCGACGCCTGAATGACACGCGGCTGATGGGAGGGAACCGGCCATGAGAGTCGTTTTTGACGGCACTCCATTTCTCCTGGAGAAGACGGGGATAGGCCACTACACCGAGAACCTCGCCGCGCAACTCCTGCTCTCGAGGCCCGACCTGGAGCTCGGCCTCTTCTGTATCTCCCTGCGGGGAGGGCACCGCTTGAAGTCGGTCTCCCCCGGCCTGGAGGGGGTCGCGATAAGGGGATACAATCTCCCCGCGAATTTTCTCTATTACACGTGGTGGAAAAGGACCTCGCTCTTTCCCGCTGAGTCGCTGCTGGGGGATTTCGATATCTTCCACGCCACCAATTACCAGGCGCCGGCCCTGCGCGGGGCGCGCCTCGTCTCGACCGTTCATGACATCAACTTCGTGCGCTTCCCGGAGATGCAGAGCAAAGGCATCAGAAGGTTTATCTCGTCTCTGCCCCGCTTACTGGAGGGGTCGCAGATGGTACTGGCGGATTCCCGTTTCACCGCCCGGGAGCTGGAGGAAGTATACGGACTCCCACCCGAGAAGGTGCGGGTTGTCTACCCGGGCTTGAACCAGGTGTTCCTGGAGGAGCCTGGCGAGGAGGAAGCGGAGACGGCCATGCGCGCGTACTGCCTCGCCCCACCCTACCTCGCCTATATCGGCAACCTCCATCCCCGCAAGAACCTGGCCACCTTGCTGGAGGCTTTCTCGCTGCTGTGCAGGGAAGGACTGGAGCACCAGCTGGCGGTTATCGGCGGGGGAGGGCTGGGCAGGTTGAACAACGTGGAATACCGCAAGCTGATGTTCCGGGTCAAAGACCTCGGCCTGGAGGAGAGGGTCGTGTTCACGGGTTACGTCCCGGACGAGCGCCTGAAATCGCTGCTGACCCGGGCCGATATGCTGGTCTTCCCTTCGATATACGAGGGGTTCGGGCTGCCGCCCCTGGAGGCCATGGCCTGCGGCGTGCCGGTCATAACCTCGGCCCGTGCCTCCCTGCCCGAGGTGGTGGGCGACGCGGCGCTGCTCCTCGACGATCCCCTGGAGGCCGAGGAAATAGCCGCCAAGGTGGAGGCCGTCATAGCGGATCCCGCGCTCCGTTCGGACCTGGTGGCGAGAGGACGCGAAAGGGCCCGCGCCTTCACCTGGGAGAAGGCCGCGGGCGAAGTACTGCAGGTCTACGACCGGGTGATGGAGGAGGGGTAAGGATTGCCTGCACGCAGCGGCATGGACGGCGTAAGGGTGACCCTGGTGGCCACCGTGCTCGACGAAGCGTCAAACCTGGGCGAATGGTGGACGAGTATCGTGGGTCAGTCGCGGCCGCCCGACGAGATCGTGGTTGTGGACGGCGGTTCGAGGGACGGCACGCTGGAACTGCTGCGTTCCCTGGCCGCGTCGGCCCCCTGCGAGGCGCGCATAGAGGTCTGCGAGGGATGCAACATAGCCAGCGGCAGGAACCGCGCCATCAACCTGGCGACCCATGACGTAATAGCCGTTACCGACGCTGGCTGCATAGCGAGCCCGTACTGGCTGGAGAGGATCATCGCTCCCCTCGAGGAGGATGCTGATATCGCTGTGGCGGCGGGCTTTTACCGTCCGCTGACCGCGGGCTTCTTCGAGGAGGTATCGGCATGTGCCACGCTGCCCCTCTCCTGGGAGGTGCGCGGGAAGCGTTTCATGCCCTCCTCGCGCTCCCTGGCATTCCGCCGCGGGGCGTGGAGAGCCGCCGGGGGGTACCCGGAGTGGCTCGATATAGGCGAGGACATGTATTTCAACCATGCCTGGAAAAAGCTGGGCATTCAGCATGCCATGGTAAAAGATGCACTCGTTTACTGGAGGATGAGGCGGGACCCGGGAGCGCTGCTGCGCCAGTATTTCCTTTACGCGCGCGGGGACGGGGAGGCCGGGATGTACCCGCAGCGCCACCTGCTGCGCTTCGCGACCTACGGTTGGCTCGCGTTCTGCGCGGCTTCTCCGCGTGGAAGGCGCCTGGCCGGGCCGACCGCGGCGGCGGCCACGCTCTACACCGGGCGCCGCTGGCTGCGCATACCCTTCTACATGGAGGGGCGGCCGGCGCGGGAAAAGGCGGCCGCGCTGCCCTCTATCTCCCTGCTCATGCTGGCCATAGACGGCGCGAAGATGGCGGGATACCTGGCCGGCCTGGCGAGGAGGACGCGCCGGTGAGCGTCGCGCTGGTCATCGTCAATTACAACACGCGGGAGGACCTGCGCAAGTGCCTCGAATCGGTGCATAAAGAGCTTGCGGGAATAAATGTGGTAGTGGTCGACAACGGTTCTACGGACGGCAGCAGGAAGATGGTGAAGGAGGAGTTCTCCCGGGTGCGATTGGTGGAGAACCCGGGCAACCCCGGTTACGCTTCCGCCTGCAACCGGGGCATCAGGGAGACGGTAGAGACATACATCTTCATACTCAACAGCGACGTGGAATTCCCGCCGCAAGACCTGGTTTACAGGGAGGAAGACGGCGGCAAGCTGCAGGGAGGCCTGGAGGATGTGCTGGGGTACATGGACCGCAACCCCGATGTGGGGGCTCTCGGACCGCTCGTCCTGAACAGCGACGGCAGCACCCAGATGTCGTGCCGGCGTTTTCCCTCCATGCTAGAGAACGTCATGCACGGTTTCCTGGGTGACATATGGCCGGGCAATCCCTTCACCAGGTCGTATCAGATGAAGGACGCGTGCAGGGACGAACCTCGCGAAGTGGACTGGGTCTCCGGCGCGGCCATGCTGCTGCGGCGGGAGGCGGCGGAAAGAGTGGGCGGTTTCGACGAGACCTATTTCATGTACGTGGAGGACGTGGACCTGTGCTGGCGGCTGCGGGAGGCGGGGTACCGCGTGGTCTACAATCCCGCCTTCCGGCTGATCCACCACATAGGGAGGACCAGCTCTCAGCAGTCGGTACGCATGCTCTACCATCATCACCGCAGCATGTTCTTCTTCTTCCGCAGGAGATACAGGGGATGGAGGGGTATGCTGCTCCTTCCCGTGGTGTTGACCGGCCTGGCCATCAGGTTTGCGCTCTCCCTGCTCATCAAGGGGATACGGGCGTTTCGTGAGGGGGGAAGCGGCGCTTGACCATACTTCGCGTTCTTGGCCTGCTCGCCTTGCTGGTCGTGCCCGGATGGCTGGCCGTCTCACTGCTCAAGGGCAGAGACGAATCGCTTGATGGTGGAGAGAGGATTTTTCTGGTCTTCGTCATGGGCACGGGAATCGTCTCCCTGGCGGCCTTTTCATTGGCGTTGGCTTCTGTTTACAACCTGATAAACCTGATGATATTGACGGGTTTCGCCTGCTTGGCCATGTTTTTCCCGGCGCGCGGCAGAATGGCGTGGACACGGAGGTTGAAAGCTACCGATATATTTGCTGCCTTGGCCGTCATCGCCGTCGCATTGATCCTTTTTTCTCCTCCGGGGCGTACGGTCTTCGGCTGGTCGGACGTGGGGGTGTACCCGAACGTGGCCGCGCATATCGAACGGGAAGGCGGGGTCGTGATGGAGGTAGAGACGGTCCGTGAGATCTCTCCCGAGCGCCGCGACCTCGTCTATTATACTGACGATAGATCCATTGCTTCATACGAGGCTCTGGAGAACAAGAACTATTTCATCACGGATTTCGATACCGGAGAGGTCATCTCCAGGTTCTATTTCCTCTGGCCCTCCACGATGGCGGTATTCGCTTCTATTCTCGGTCTGGAGTCGATGTTCTGGGCGGTTACGGCCGCGGCCGTCCTGGCCTTCTGGGGGCTTTTTCTGCTGTCCAGGAGGCTGCTGGGATGGAGATGGGGGATGGCGGTCGTGTTGATTGCCGGCCTGTCTCCCCTGATGGTCTATTTCACACGCTACACCACCTCGGAAATGATGAATATGGCCCTTTTCGTTTCCACATTGTTGAGTTTCGTCGCCTATCATCGAGCCAATAAAAAGGAAGATGAAAGTGGCGCCCAAGGCCTTGCCGTGATCGCTGCTTTTCTGCTAACCCTCGGCTTCTTGTGCCGCATCGACTTTTTACTCATCCTGCTTCCTTTGTCCCTGTGTTACCTGGTGAGGAAGATCTTTATAGGGCTTTCTTCCAGTGACAAATGGTTCATTTCCCTGACCCTATCAGGTGCGATTCTTTCAATGATAATAGGTTTGGTCTACTCCGGACCCTATTTCAATGCAGTTTGGGGTTCGATAACGCGTTTCCTTGTATTGGTGATCGTTCCAATCGTTGCTATTATGATAATTAGCCTTCTGTCTCCGTTTTACTCCAAAGCCTTAAATAGAGTAGTCGGGTATTTGGGTAAGGTCGGGAACCTGCTGTCGGTCCTGGTGTGGCTGGCGCTCACCGCGGCTTTTATCTTTCTCTATTTCATCCGTCCCTTGGGGACGGACAGCCTTATAAATTACGGACTTGTAAATCCCATCCAGGGGTCTTCTTTCGCCGGACAGACCATGGTGAGGTGGGCATGGTACTTCCCCTTCATCGGCCTGGTGCTGGCCTTTGCGGGATATGCACTGTGGTTTACGCGCAGGCGGGACTTCGCTGGTATTGTCATGGCCGCATTGGGGATAACTTTCACCTTGTTCTATGGCTGGAATATGCGTTGTACACCAATCCACATACTTACCATGCGCAGGCTAGTGCCTGTCATCCTGCCTCTCGCCTTGATAATGATCGTATATGCATTGGGCAGACTGATCAGGTGCACCGCCAAGTTAATAGGCGGGTATCGTGTAGGAGTCTGGGCGGGGAGGTTTGCGGTGGGAGGAATTCTCTTGTTTCTTGCACTGTATGCCGCGAATGTCTCAATTCCCATCTTCGGTCTCCAGGAGGGAGGAAACCAACTGGAAGTCACCGAGAAGATCTCACAAATCGTCGAAGAGAATGCTGTCGTTATCTTGGATTACCATCTTGGAGATCTTTTCGGGCCACCGCTGCGTAGCTTCTTTGGAGTTGAGAATGCCTGGCTGCTTGACAACCGGAGTCTGGAGGAGAAGGAGTTTCTGGGCCTCCTATCCGACCTGGGCTTTCCAGACAGGCCGGTTTATCTCTTGTGGAGGCGGGCTATGTCGGGGGAACACATAACGCACAACCCAGCGTTTGAACTGAACCTGGTATACGAGATGAACTCGCATGAAGAGGTGCTGGAGAAGAGCTTCGAACATAGGCCGGAGCAAAGGGAGATGCTTAATGACGAATACCTCCTCTTGCAGCTACAGGCTGACGAACCAATCATGGAGCAGTCCGATTCTTAAGGCACATCGACATGCTCTTGATAATGGCTTGTAGTTCGTTGATAATATTGATCGTTAACAAAACCGGATATATGGGGAAACAGGATATGATGATTAGGCCCCGTAAATTAGCTGCGGTATCGATGCTCATGGCCTATTGGTGATGCAGTTGAATGTGGCAATAGCTCAAAATGTAAGCTTGAATGAACATCTCGCGCTTTCAACGTATTTAAGGAATATCACAAAATACATATCTAGAACAGGAGATGTCGATCTGCACGTCTTGATGCAGGGACCGGCAGACGGTATTAGAAACGAACTGGAAGGAGCCCAGATATGCGAGATTGAGTCCAACACGTATTCAATATTAGATAATCTGAGATATTCGATGATGCAATGCAAACAGCTGAAGAAGATCAATGACCGAGTACCAATCGATTTGATCCATTGCATCTATCCTAATTCGTCTCTTCTGGGTGCGGTACTGTTTAAGAAAATAACCGGGTCCAAGGCCAAGATAATATACGATATCAGGAGCCCCTGGATTGAGAACAGCATACCCAGGCTTTCTTTCAGAAGGGGGATTTGTCTCTACAAGAAGATAGCTTACATGAGTGAGAAGGCTCTCGCTAGGCAAGCTGACGGCTACATCTTCATTACCCAAGGGCTGAAGGAAACGTACGAGTCATTGCTTAATATGCAGATGGAGCCATCTGCTATTGTCTCTTCTGGTATAGACCTGAGACTTTTTCACCGGGATAATCTGCCCCCGATAAGGAACCTGTATGGGATTGATAATGAACACATACTCATAGGATATGTGGGTATACTGTCGAGAGAGAGAGAGATGGCTTTTGCGCTAAAGGCCTTCAGGGAGGTCATCGAGCATGATTCCAAATACAGGTTAATGTTTGTGGGTGAGGGCGATGATAGGAAAAGATTGGAGAATCTATCCAGCTCGCTGGGTTTAGAGGATTATGTCATTTTTACCGGAAGCGTATCTCACGAAGAGGTCCCGCGATACCTGAATAATTTCGATCTCGGTCTGTGTCATCTGCCGAACAATCTGAACTTTCGCTTTAGCTTTCCCATGAAGGTCCTGGAGTACTACTCTTGTGGATTGGACGTGCTGGCGTCCAACATCCTGGCTCATCAGGAGATCTCGAAGTCCTTGCCGTTGATACTCTATAACGTGGATAAGGTATCTGATCTGAGCGGAAAGATCCTGAATTTCCGAAGAAATCCCAAGCAAAGGAATAATAGCGAACTCCACTCGTATTCCTGGGAGGCGATAGTCGAGGAGATGCTTGGATTCTATAGAGTAACAATCGAAAGATGACGGTTCGATCTGATCGGCACTCATAGCAGATTGTTCTTATCGAGATGAATCGAACGAGCCCATAGTCCAATTAGGAGTTCAAGCTCATCTGTTGGATCTAACCACACCAGACCATGGCCGCTTAATCCCGGACAATTTCCAAATGGCGGTATTGCTCGATATAATTATCGCCCATGGCCTTTAACGTGAATTCCTGTTCGTACTTCTCCCTGCAAGCTATGCTCATCTTATGTCTTAGGTCAGGATTCAGCAGCAGTTCCCTGATCCTATCTACTATGGCTGAAGCCGCGCTTTGTTTATCGCTTAAATCTATGAGATAGCCGCTTAAACCGTCATCGACT
The DNA here is from genome assembly GCA_964529285.1 of uncultured Actinomycetota bacterium. Taxonomy (GTDB): domain Bacteria; phylum Actinomycetota; class Geothermincolia; order Geothermincolales; family RBG-13-55-18; genus SURF-21. The sequence goes on along the minus strand of CAZGWK010000032.1, from coordinate 5,207 downwards.
ATTTCGGGTATGCCGCCCATCCTGGTACCTATGCAGGGAGTGCCGCAGGATATGGATTCGATGGCGGTCAGCCCCAAGGGCTCATGCCAAACGGAGGGGATCACAGAGCATAAGGATGCCTTGATATACTGGGCTAGGTCCGCCCTCCTTAGCCAGGACTTTAGCCTGATATTATCGCTGAAATCGTTTTTCGCAAGCCGGTTATTATCTCTGATCCCGATCAGGATGAAATCGACTTCTAAGCGTAATCTTTCAGCAATTCTGGCAGCTTCTATGAATATATGTGGTCCTTTGTGTACCGTCGGCCTGCCAAAGAACAGTACAAAGGGTCTATCTTGGCAGTAAGATCCAAACGTCGGCATTTCCTCGACGCCGTTATAAATCCTGCATATCTTAGAGGCAGGATAACCAAAATCGAGGAGGCGGTTTTTCACAAACTCGCTAACACAAATGATAAGATCCGCTTTCTCTATAACTGTCTCCTGTAGGGTCTTCATGTACGAATCTACATTTATAAAGGACAGACTACAAAAACGGGGGCAATCCATCCAGGAGATGCTGTCGCAAGGGGAGCCGTCTCGCCTGATGAGGTTTCCCTTGGGGCAGATCATCCAGTAACCGTGAACCGTGATAGAGGTCTTTAACCCCATATCATGGGCTAAGTGCAAGGGAGCAAGGCTGGGCAGGATCTTGTGAATTTGGACAATATCCGGGTTAAAAGACTTTATTGCCCGACGAGCGAAGAAACGCGTAATCGGATCGTTCGTTGCAATCAGCTTTCTAAGATTAATGCTGATCCTTTTGGACAAATCAGTGTTAGGCTCCTGAAATAACCTTGACGCGGAGTTGAACCTTGTTCTTGAACTCAATAGATTTGAGTATTTTTCTACCTGGAATAAAGGGCAATATATCCTTAATGCTTCCTCCAGGTCGTCAGGGATTTTATCAAAAAAGGCGACGGCATTTTCTATTCCGTTATCATCAAGGAAATGTTTTAGATTGATAACGTCTACTTCTGCTCCACCGCCCTCGGCCAGATTGTTTATCTGAAGTATTCTCAAGGACCGGTCACCTCATAATGAGGCCTTACAGGCCTCTCTCTCGGAGGCTTTTAGCAACTCTGCTAATGTTCTTTTTCTCAACTATATCCTTCGCGGTGGTATTTTGTTCTCTGGATATCTCTCTCAATCTCGGCGGTCCTTTTTCCTCGAAAATCTCCATCATTACCTTTCCATCTATGTCTTCAGCAATAGGTATTCCATAAAGATGTAAAATCGTCGGCGTGATATCCAGGATATTCATATCCGGTACTCTTCCAGCTCTTATCCAGGGATGTCTGGCCATGAAAATACCTTCCATGGCATGCTCCTGGAGAGGATAAGGCCCGAACAAATCTCCGTCCCTTTTAATACTGCCGCTCGGGACTAGGTCCTCGGAGAAATCGAGATTGAGGTCGGGAGTGTTACGCATCTCGTCACCTATATACAAGTCTTCCGGATACCTTATATGCACCTCGATGTCCATTCCCTCGAAGAGATTTCTGATCCTTTCGCTGAGCTCGGTCCTGAGATCGCCCACCTTGTCTAAAGGAACAATTCCTTGGGGTCTATCTTCGGTGTTGAAGTATACGGCGACCGTTGGGCCATTGCTTATTGCGACTGCCTTGGTTTTACCCCAGTCTATCATGCCTTCGCTTATCACATCAGCGATGCTTATACCCATAGCGGGATTGTTCCCCGGAGGTATGATCTTTCTCAAGAAGGAGGGCGCCCAGAGCTGGGCGTATTTATACAGCCCTATCTTGTACATTAATCTACCGACGTTCTTTTGTGTGATACCAAGATGATAGAGTTTTCCTTCTCCTTTCCATTTTAGGAATCCCTGTTGAATAAGCCAGTTATTGACATAGAAGCCGCGATCTGCGTGCCCAAAACCATGATCACTCATAATGAACAGCAAGTCCGATTCGTCGAGGCAATTTAGTATATCTCCCATCTTTTCATCCAACACCTGAAACAATTCAGCTAAGCGGTTTTCCGGAGGGTATTCCGTCGAGAAGCAACCCGGTCCATACAGGTTGTACAAGCGGTGCAAGACTCTGTCTGTCATAGTGAAAACACCCATGAAGACGTCAACTGGATGTTCTTGCAATAAGTATCGTATGGCTGCCGCACGCTTGTTTATAATGCGGATACAGTTCTCTATCAGGGCCTCCTCATCCATGATATAAGAACCTCTAGCATCGAGTTCATATCTGCCCGCCGCACGATCCAGTTCTTCTTTGAGACTTTCTGGATATGTCCTATAAGATACCTCGTGAGCCATGAATCCGGGGACACAGTAACCGTCCAATCTAACCGGCCTGTCCATAAGAGGGTAGTTCAGAACGCCGCAAGAGAGACCGTGGGCATTAAGGATGTCCCATATCTCCACCTGTTCTCTGGCCTGGAAGTAACTGTTAGGCTTGAGGTCATAGCTGCCATCGAAGAAAGTTAAAAAACCATATATATTGAACCTTCCAGGGTTCTTACCGGTAGAGAAGGAAATCCAGGCTGGCATGGTTAAGGGTGGATAGGTGCTGATTAATCGCCCCCAGGCTCCTTCCTTGAGAAGGGCGGAGAAATTCGGCAATATGCCTAGATCAGCCCAAGGCTTGATCACGTCAAGTGTGCACCCGTCCAGTCCGATGATTATCGTTTTCCCAAACTCATCTTTCAACGTAGACCATCCCCCAATCTATCGATTCGAGTTTTACTTTCATACTGACTTGGAGGCGATAGAAAATCATATCCAAGTATCTTTGATTAACGTGAACTTTTCAAGGTGACTGTTTACGCTGCTGTGAACGACGGTGTAAAAATGTACCTGATTCGGCGGAATAAGGCTAGGGGATTCATGCCCATACATGTATGCGTTACTTATATGAGGTGATAAACCAAAAACCTTCCTTGGTCACGTCGGGGATGAACTGTCCCTCAATTATCCGATCATCAGAAATGGACGATAACCGGCCTGAACTTCCCGCCCGGCCCTCTAGGTATTGCATCCATGTATTCGAAATGGATAACCGGGTTTATAGCCAATATCCTAGCAAGTCGGGATGTGATATTTTCTTCTATCTCCATTATGCTTATCGTGCTTTGTTCGTCTCTTATCAGCTTGAATATAAAGCAATCGTAATACGTCTGTATTATTTGGCCCTGTCTTATTCCCGCGATATCTTTGAGCACGTAGTAGTCGAGCAAGGTGATAAGCCTGCCGTCTCGTGTTTTGACCAGATCTCCAGACCGGCCTTCGATTTTTCCGATCGTCGACCAGGATAAACCACAAGGACAATCATAGCCGTGAAATGTGTATGTAACCAGGTCTCCGAGGTCGTAACGTATGAGTGGCATTATCCTTTTATAAAGGCTGGTCACGACTACTCTGCCAGCGTTGCTCTCTTCTACTGCGTCGCCATTATCGTCGACTACCTCAACGATACCTATCAGAGGATTGACGTGCATCCTGCCATAGGGACACTCCATCACGAGGTGTGATAACTCCTGCGAACCATATAGATTGTAGACCCTGGAGCACAGGTTATTTTCTATGAGCTCTCTCCATTGAGGTTTCAAGACCTCCGAGGTGACAACCGCTATCCTTTCGTCCTTTTCCACAGACATCTCATCTCCCAGTATCTCGGCAAGCTGGTAAAGGGATGATGGATAACCGTAGATCATTTCTGGCTTGAATCTCCTGATTAGAGAGACATACTCAGCACGATTCTCACGTTTCAAGGAATAAGATGATATATATGTATCTCCATTCAGGCGATTGACAGAATACGTATCATGCTTTCTATCAGGGGTTAACATCCCGGTTAGCCTCAAAACCCTTGGGTTTGTTTTCCCGCTTATCCGATAGTACCATTCATCTAGATTCGCATAATAAAAGACCAGTTCCCAAATGGACATAGCAGTTCTTAATGGTGTTCCTGTCGTTCCCGAGGTGGCGCTATATTTTACGTAACCTGGAATCCGTTGCCTAATGAGATCGTTGCTTTGTGTTCTGAGGGTCTCCTTGCTGATGATCGGCAAGCTTCTCAGGTATGGATACAAGGAGTCCATGTCTTCTGGCACGTCCCCGCACCCCTTCAGTGTCCTCATATAATAGGGTATATTTTCACGAGAATATTTTATCAAGAAATTAAGGTCGTTATGCTGACAACGTCTAAGTGCCTTTTCATCGAGGTCATATGCGCTGGCAATCTCGCGCTTATACCTGCGGGCCAGCACAGTCTTGGCGATTTTCTTAAAGCCGTGGGCTATGGGCACTAAGCTGTTCATGGTAAGATTATTTTCCTCAATGAGACGTTTTCCATTGGGCATATTATATTATCGAGAGTAAGGGATATGTTAGCCTTGTTAAGAGTTAATCGCTGTTCACATCAGAGAGTTGCCTTGATTCTAGAGGAAAAAACGTCTAATGGCAGCCTTCATAATAGAGTTGCCGAGCTGCTTGAAGCATATATATCAAGCAGAGATGAACGCATCCGACTGAAGGTGCTCGACCTTGGTGCCGGCACCGGCGCCTTCACGCAGAGACTGCTGCAGAGATTCAGCAACACGGAGATAACCTGCTGCGATAAGGAGAGGATCGATATTCAGTGCGCAGGCTTGGGGGCCGTGCGATTTGTGTATGGTGATTTGAACAAGGCGAATTTTTGCGATGATTTCGAGGGCAGATTCGACGTTGTTGTATCCATCGAAGTACTGGAGCATCTTCATTCCCCGGCTGCTTTCCTGAAGAACATCGAGAACCTGTTAAAGCCCGGAGGTGCCGCGTTTATTACCTCTCCCAACGTTCAAAGTATAATCTCAAGATTGGTTTTTCTCCTATCTGGCAATCTCAGGGGTTTTAGTGCAAGGCATGAGCCCACTCATATAACTCCTATCTTCTTCGAGTTGATAGAAAGACTGCTGTTAGAAAGACCCGCTCTGTCCCTTACCCATTACGAAGTTGTTCCCAGGTATGGGTTCCGATCCAGGAAGCGATGTCTTCAAATCATCTATACGGCAGTGTCCTATGCCCTGTTTCCTTTCCTGCGGGGCCGGAGGTATAAGTTCGGCAATAACCAGATATATGTCCTGGAGAAAAAGACTTAGTTTAACTCATCTTGAACAGTTGATTTTGAAAAATGGCTTGAAATAGCGGTTTTTTGGCAT
>CAZGWK010000031.1:0-37291 GCA_964529285.1 uncultured Actinomycetota bacterium | reverse complement strand
CTGACCCCTCTTTGTTGATGTTGGGATGTCAACATTTGAGACCTGACCCCTATGTGTTGAAGAGCCAGGCTGGTTCGCCCGACTCCAGCAGGGAGCGCAGGAGGCGCAGGGCCTTGCCCCGGTGACTTATGGCGTTCTTCTCCTCCAGGCTCATCTCCGCCAGCGTCCTTTCCGATCCCAGCGGGACGAACACCGGGTCGTAGCCGAAGCCGAGTTCGCCCCTGGGAGACGTGGTGAGCGAGCCCTCGCAGGTCTCTCTTATCTCGAGCGACTCGCCGTCTGGCGAGGCCAGGACGAGGACGCATACGAAGCGCGCCCCCTTGCCTTCCGGGGGGAGTCCGTCCGTCTCCCGCAACAGGCGTGCGATGTTGGCGGCGTCGTCCCCCTGCCTTCCAGCGTAGCGCGCGCTTCTCACCCCGGGTTCGCCTCCCAGCGCCTCCACCTCCAGGCCGGAATCGTCCGCCAGCGCGGGAGTGCCGGCCCAGCGCGAGAGCTCCAGCGCCTTGCTGGCCGCGTTCTCCTCGAAGGTCTCGCCTCTCTCGACAAGTTCCGGCCAGCCGTCGAAGTCGTCGCAGGTGAGGACCTCCATGCCAAGATCGGAAAGGAGGTGGCGGATCTCCCGTATCTTGCCGCGGTTTCCCGTTGCCAGCACCAGGCGGGCCGGGCTCAACGGCCGCCCTCCAGCACCACCGTGCCGTCCGCGGCGAAGATGGCCTGGTTCTGCAGCCAGGTCAGCTTCTCTATGCCGCCTTGAGCCAGGTCCAGGAGCGCCGTATGCTCCTCGCGCGTGAAGGCCCTTTTCTCGCCCGTCCCCTGTACCTCGACCAGGCTGCCGGCACCGGTCATCACCACGTTCATGTCCACATCGGCGCGCTCGTCCTCCTCGAAGTCCAGGTCGAGGAGGGGTATGCCGTCCACTATGCCCACGCTCACCGCCGCCACCGAGTCCTTGAAGGGCATCTCCGCGAGTTTCTTCTCCTCCATCATGCTTCGGAATGCGTCGTAGAGGGCGAGGTAAGCTCCGTTGATGGCCGCGGTGCGAGTTCCTCCGTCCGCCTGGATGACGTCGCAGTCCATCCAGAGAGTGTATTCCTTCAGGGCCTCCAGGTCGGTCACCGCGCGCAGGGACCTCCCGATTAGCCTCTGTATCTCGAGGGTCCTGCCGCCTTGTTTGCCGGTGATAGATTCGCGGTTCATCCTCTCGCGCGTGGAGCGCGGCAACATGCCGTACTCCGCGGTCACCCACCCCCGGCCGGAACCGCGCAGGAAATGCGGCACTTTATATTCCAGGCTCGCGGTGCACAAGACCTTGGTGTGCCCCATCTCTATGCAAGCCGAGCCCTCGGCATGTATGCTGCTTGCGCGTACGAATTTGAGGCGTCTCAGCTCGTCTGCCCTTCTACCGTCACGCCTGGCCATCGTCCTCACCTCCCAAGCGGAGTTCCATGCCCTCGCGGGCGATCTCCGCCTCTCCTCTGTAGACGGTCTTCACTTCTTTCAGGATATCCTCGCGTTCGAAGGTAGGCCAGATATGGGTGAGCAGCAAGCTCTTTACCCCGGCCCGTGCGGCAGTCTCCCCTGCCTGGGTAGACGTCATGTGCCCGTGGGATGCTTCCTCCACGTAGGACGCCGGCAATGTAGCCTCGCAGATAAAGAGGTCCGCCCCTTCCGCCGCCCTTTCCGTCCCCGGGCACGGCGATGTGTCAGAGGAATAGGCCATGGTCCAACCCCTCCCCTCGAGGCGTACGCTGTATCCCTCCACGGGGTGGCGGGTCGGGAAGAACGAAAGGCGGATATCTCCGACCCTGGCATCATGCCCCTCCCCGATGGCTTCCGCGCAGAAGACGCGGGTAAGATACTCCCGCGAATCCTCCCCGAGTATCCGCCCCATCAGCTGCAGCCCTCCCTCCGGCAGCAACAACCGCTGCCCCCAGGGTTCATCGGGGTGAAAACGCAGGGCGTAGAAAAGGGGGTAGAGGTCGCCGAAATGATCTATGTGCATATGCGTCACGACCACCGCGTCGAGCTCGGTGAAGCTGGCCTTCTTCAAGAGGTTGGACAGGCAGCCGTTTCCCAGATCGAGTACCAGCTGGGTGCCTTCCTCCTGGACTAGAAAGCCGTTTGTCGCCCCGCCGGGGCGCGGATAGGTGCCCGAGGCCCCGAGGACCGTGAGCCTCACGATCTCACCTCCCGCAGGGGGATCTCCATCTTCTCTACCTTCTCCACCTCGGGTCCCAGGAACATGCGGCCCAGGCCTATGGCCTGCTCGATGTCGCCGGAACACATGAAGCGGTAAACCGGAGGCGTCCCGGGGCTGCGCAGGTACCCCCTGCGGACCAGGTTCTCCTCCACTTCGCGGGCGACCTCCCAGTCCGAGCTGATGAGATCGACCCCCTCGCCGGCTATTTTGCCTATGACTGCGCTGATGAGGGGATAATGCGTACATCCCATGACCAGGGTATCCACTTCCCGCCTGCTCAGGGGTTCCAGATACCGGCATACTTCATCTTCGATGCGCGGCCCCTCGACCTCACCCCTCTCCACGAAACCCACCAGAGTAGGGCAGGCCCGCGAATGCACCTTCGCCCCGGCATCCAGGGCGTGTATGGCCTTGAGATAGGACCGGCTGCGGACGGTGGCCGCGGTTCCTATGACCCCGATACGGCGGTTGTGGGTCGCTTGTACCGCCCCCCTTGCTCCCGGTTCCACCACTCCCAGGACGGGGACCCTGCAGCTGCGCTGTATTTCCAGGAGCCCTGCCGAGGTCGCAGAATTGCACGCTACGACGACGAGCTTGACCCCGAGTCCCTCCAGAAAGGAGGCGATCTCCAGCGCGAAACGGCGTATCTCCCCGATATTGCGGGGTCCGTAGGGGCCGCGGGCATTATCCCCGAAATAGTATATGGACTCGTGGGGGAGCCTGCGCATGACGGCCTTCATAACCGTAAGGCCGCCGATGCCGGAGTCGAACATGCCGATGGGAGCCTCGTTCAAACCTTCCACCTCCTTGTCAACGCTCGAGCACGATTCTAACATGCAGACGAGCCGCCGGGCAGTCGAAACACGCCACGTTTCCCACGTGCCGCGTTGACCTCTCATACATGAAGAGACTAGAATGTTCATTTAGAGGGAAGGGCGCAGTCTGCACGTATATTACATACGTAAACGTACGTGAATGCCGGCATGAGCATACAAGGGAGGATGGGATGAGAGAGTATTTCGTGGACAGGCTGCGTCGCCTGGCGCCCGTTTTCATCGAGCCCGTCGAAGACCTGCCGCCGGCCGACCCCAAGCAGGTGGTCGAGTTCAGCCGCGAGTTCCTCGCGGCGGGCACGCCCGCCTTCCGCGTCATCTTCTATGCCATGATCCTGGTCCTCCAGGCGATCTGCCTTCTGGCAAGGGGCAAGTCGGTCTATTCCCTGCCTCCCGACGAGGCGGACGAGTTCATACAATCGCTCTATTCGCACCGCATCGCGGCGCTCAGCACCATCCCCACCGTACTGGGAACTCCCATATACATGGCGCATTACAACCGCGACGACCTGCAGGTGCTGCTCGGATTCGACATCGCGGCCATGCGCGAGGAGGCGTCCAGCAGGGAGGTAAAACGTTGATCGTCAAGCCGGAGGGACTGCCTGGAGATATAAGGCGGGAAGCCGACGTGGTCATAATAGGCTCCGGGGCGGGGGGCGGGCCCATCGCCAAGGAGCTTTCCGAGGCCGGCTACAGTGTCGTCGTCCTCGAAGAGGGCGGTTATTTCACGCGCGAGGATTTCGATTTCAGTGCCGGGCGGGCTTTTACGCGCCTTTACCGCGACGCCAGCCAGACCGTCACCCTGGGCATGCCCGCCATGGTGGTCCCGCAGGGAAAGACGGTGGGAGGGACAACCACCATCAACTCCGGGACCTGCCTGCGCATACCCCGCCACGTGCTCAAGCGATGGCACCTGGAATGCGGCCTGCGGGACCTGAGCGAGGAAGAGCTGGGTCTGCTGTACGGCGCAGTGGAGGAATATCTCTTCGTTAAGCGCGCCGACCCCGAGGTAGCCGGCAGGAACAACCTCCTCTTCGTGGAAAGCGCGGAGAGACTGGGTTACTCCGGCGGTTTCCTGCCCCGCAACGCGAAGGATTGCGAGGGCTTCGGCGTATGCGCGTACGGGTGCCCCTCCGGCGCCAAGCAGAGCGTCAACGTTTCCTATATACCCGATGCCGTGCGGGCGGGAGCCGACCTGTACACGCGGTGCCGCGCCGAACGCATCGTGGTGAGGAACGGGCGCGCGGTGGGAGTGCGCGGCCGTTTTCTCGACCCCCGTACGGGAAAGAAAACATACCGCATAGAGGTGGGAGCTCCGGTGGTCGTTCTGGCCGGAGGCGCCATACAGACGCCCTCCCTGCTCATGCACAACCGCCTCTGCCTTTCCTCGGGAAGGTTGGGGAAAAACCTCTCCATCCATCCCTGCGGGGCGGCCATGGCCCTGCTGGACGAGCCACTCGGCAATCCCAGGGGCATCCCCCAGAGCGCATACGTGGACGAGTTCGCACCCGACGGCATCATGCTGGAAGGGGTGACGGTGCCGCCGGCGGTCATGGCCATCACCCTGCCCTGGGGCGGAAGGCGCCATGCCGAGACGATGTGGAGATATCCCTTTATAGGCAGTTTCGGCTCCATGATCAGCGAGCACGACTCCTCCGGCAAGGTGGTTGCGGGGCCGTCGGCACGGCAACCCCTCACCTTCTATAACCTGGGGCGCGGAGACCTGGAGAGACTGAAAAGGTCCATCCTGCTCATGGCGGAGATATGGTTCGCCGCCGGCGCGAAGAGGGTCTACACGCCCATCGCCGGTTTCAAGGAGATGACGGGACCGCGCGATTTCGCCAGGCTTGCACGCACCAGCCTGACCAGGGCCGGTATCTACGGGTTGAGCGCCTATCACCCCATGGGGACGTGCGGCATGGGCGATGACGAGTACTCATCGGTGGTCAAGAGTTCCGGTGAAACGTGGGAAGTCGAGAACCTCTTCATATGCGACGCGAGCGTGCTGCCCACTTCCCTGGGCGTAAACCCCCAGCTCACCATCATGGCCCTCGCCATGCGCACTGCAGGTTTTATCGATGACTGCCTGAGCGAAGGATCCTTCGAGAAGAAGTCCGCCAGCCGCCTCGATAGGCTGAGGGGGCGCTTGCGCGTGGAGAAGGAATCCATAGCCAGGCGCCTCTCGGGCGAGGATGAAAGCCCTCGCCAGCTTCTCGGCTGAGGGCCGGCCTTGCCCCGTGTCAGAACGTATCAGACACGTGTCCCCCCGAGCGCGCATCATCATCAACCCGCTGAGGCTATGGAATATGCGGTCTACTGCGGCGCCGCCGCCCCCAGGGGCCAGATCATATCCTCTTTCATGAGGGCGCGAAAACGTTCCCCGGCCCCCGAGATGATGGCCTCGCCGTGCCCGGGCAGCAGCATATCGAAATCGAGGCCGCAAACCCTGCGCAGGGAATCGCACGCGGCGGTTTCGTCGGGCGTGTAATGGGGAGGAGGCCCCTCCAGCACACCCCCCTCGTTCCGCAGCAGGTCTCCGCTGAACAGTATGCCCGTTTTCTCCCCGTACAGGCAGATGCTCCCCGCTGAATGGCCTGGCGTGTGGAGCACTCCCAGGCCCCCCAACATATCGACGACGTCCCCCTCTTCCAGCAGCCGATCGGGCCGAAAGTAACGGTAGCGGAAGAGGGGCCAGAGCGCCGTATAGAACAGCAGCTTATGGAATGCCACCTCCGTCGTCTCCTGGGGGACGTCCCCGCAAGCGAACGATGCGTCTTTCTCGTGCATGGCAATGCTGACGCCGTGCCGTCGCCTCAAGCCCGCAGCCGTACCCGTGTGGTCGCCGTGGTAGTGGGTGGCCACGACCATGTCTATGTCCCGCGGCACAGCCCCCAGCGATCTCAACCCCAGGTAGATGACCGGCAGGTCCATGGGAAAACCGCAATCCACCAGGGTCAGACCATGCGTGGTGATGAGGTAGATGTTGGAGCCGAACGAACCCCTGATACGGTAGAGACCCTTGCATATTCTTTGCAGCATTTAAACCCCTTATCGCAACGCATAAACGCGTTACAATCGAGCGATCGTTTTTCATCAGCGTATAGCATACCACTAAGAGCCGACCCAGCCCCGGGCCGATAAAGCACCCATCTGAGCTCCCACCCCGGGCACACAATCCCCCTACTCCTCCCCCATCTTGTCCATGAGCACCTTGCCGCTCTGCAGCAGCCTCTGGAGGTCCGCGTAGTCACTGTCCTCGACGACCTCCACCTCGCCCTCGAATGAGCCCTCCATAATGCGGTGCGAGGCATCGGCAAGCTCTTTGATAGGCCCCGTGATATAGCGGTCGGTAAGGAAATAAACCCCCAGGGTAGTGAGGAGAAGCGCTATGGCCACGGCGATTATACCGATCACGATCTGTCTCGTTATCATGTTCGATTTCTCGGATGCAAAGAAATCCTCGATGGCATTGAATTCCTCTGTACGGTCTACCACCAGGTTGACGAACTCGTCCTCTGCAATGGGGCTGAGATCCGACTGCTCATACACCGAGACGAAGGTGCCCTCCCGGCCGCCGAATTCCGAGAGTATCTCGTAGCCTTTGTCAGGCGCCTCGGTGGGAAAATCCGTGACATCCAGGCCTTCTTTCGCGCTCGAGGCCAGCACCATCCCCCCGGAAACGTAGGTCATGTAGTCCGCGGCAAACTGGGCCCGCTGTATCTCGGTGACGTACTGCAGCAGCTTCAACTGGCTGGCGATATCCGTGCTGTCGACAAGCTCGGGGTTGAACAGTTCCTCCATCAGCTGCGGATCGGAACCTGTTACAGCTGTTTCCCTCAGTGACGTGCTGAAGTAGTCCACCAGTGACAGCACGACCCTCTCTTTCTCCGTTTCCATCTCCTTGTTGATGCGCCTTATGGAGTCAAGCGTGGTGTATAGTATGACCCCGACGATCAACAGGATAACCAGTACTGAGATGGCCATAAGGTATTTGCGCATCTCGTGACCGCGCTGCGCTGACATCGCCCCACCTCCTGGCACTTGTTTGTTTGTGTTCTCGCCGTTTCCACGAACGGCTCTGTCGCTCTTATCGTCGGTGTTATGAAATTCCAGCATAAGACAATTTCATCCGTGATGTTTATTCAGCCTCTAAATAATGGGGCCGATCAAGACAGAACAGGGGGATTACGTGATCGTCAGCCCTCGTTTTCACCTTCCGCTTCGCAGGCTCGGTCCAGGATGATCTGGCCGCTCTGCAGAAGCCTCTGGATATCGGCGTAGTCGCTGTCCTCCTCCACTGCTACCTCACCCTCGAAGGTGCCCTCCATAATCGAGTGGGAGACCGCGGCCAGCTCGTCTATGGGGCCGGTGATATAGCGTTTGGCCAGGTAGCGCACCCCTAGCAAGCTCAGCAGCAGGGCCACGGCTATAGCCACAAATCCGATGGTTATCTGGCGGGTTATGAGGCTGGATTTTTCCTCCTCGTAGACGGCGTCTATGGCCTCGATCTGCTCGCTGCGGTCGATGAGTAGATTCATGAATTCGCCCTCCGTACCGAAGGGCAGGTAGACAGAGAAGAAATATCCCTCTTTGCCGTTGAATTCGTCCAGGATCTCGTATTGAATCTCGCCGGTATCCTCGGGCATGGTGGTGGGCAATTGCGATTCATCAACATCCTTTCCCAGGCTTGACGACACGATATCGCCCTCAGAGATATAAACAACATATTCAGCCGTGTACACAGGCCTCAAAAGGGCCGTGAGGAAATCACGCATGGGAGTTTGATCCCCTTCTGCGAAGCTCTCCATCAAGTTGGGATTCAGGGATTCGATTATCACCGGATTCCTGTACATCCCCTTCGAGGCTTCCGTCGATTCCACGTAGAAATCCACCAATGATTGTTCGACATTTTCCTTCGCCCTTTCCGCGTCACGGTTGATGCGGTTGATAGAATCGAACGTTGTATACAGGATCACTGCTACTATGAGTACTACCACCAGGGCGGAGACCAGGAGTAGGAAATTCCTCATCTCGTGTCCGCCGTGCTCCTTCATCTCCTCACCTCCACATGTGCTCGATAACACCTTGTCACGAATTAGTAATCGGCCAAACAAATCCTATACTATAACCCTCGTCCGCTGCACGATGTTTCGCCGTGTTCGATATCGTGACCTTGCCGTATTCCTGCGCAGCATTGACGCAAGGCATCCCGCTTCCGCTGGTTTTAACTGCGCTCGGGGCATGCGGTATGATATTGCCAGCCGGTATTGGAGGAGTGAACATGGGAAAGGTAAAGACCCTGGCCGAGAACCGCAAGGCCAGGCACGACTATCACGTAGAGGAACGTTTCGAAGCGGGGCTTTCCCTGCTCGGGTCGGAGGTCAAATCCATCCGGGAGGGGAAGGCCAACTTGCGCGACAGTTTCGCCAGGCTGCAGGGGGGAGAAATGTTCATCGAGAACATGCACATAGCCCCCTACAGCCACGGCGGCGCCTTCAACCACGAACCGCTTAGGGCCAGGAAAGTACTCATGCACAAGCAGGAGATACAGCGGCTGGGGGGTAAGGTCGCGGAGAAGGGCTATACCCTGGTGCCGTTGAGCCTCTATCTCAACGAAAAGGGGAAGATAAAGGTCGAGCTGGGCCTGGCCCGCGGTAAAGCCAAGGCGGACCGGCGCCGCGACATCATGGAAAGGGAAGCGCGCCGCGACATGGAGAGGATGATGAAATCCGGCGGGGGGCGGCGGAATGCATGATAAAATGTTATTAGAGAATATATTTACGGTCTTTGAAAATCTGGGGGCGAAACGGCTTCGACAGGGATCGGCGGTCAGCGCGGGAGCGAGCCGGGGGCCCGAGCCCCGTCAGCAATCGGGAAAACAAAATAAACGCTGACAGCGAGTTAGCACTGGCTGCGTAAGCGGCTCGTCCCTCTCCGGGATGCCCGCGACCGGGGAAGGGGCGTCATGCAGCGGGATCACCGAGGCCTGACTCCCGTTAAGGCTTAGGGACATCTTTTCGGGATAGTTTCCGTAAAGGCTTTTCGCCAGGCTTTGCGGAAGCGAAAACCAAGTGGCGAATACGCTCGTAGAGCCCACCTGGCCGGGTTTCTGGACGGGGGTTCGACTCCCCCCGCCTCCACCATTTTTATAATGCCCTCCATAGCCTTGGCAAAGGAGGGCTTATACGTCTGAGCAGCTACATCCGCACGTTTGCATCGCGTAAGCGACAGCGGCAGCGGCAGCCGAAGGATGACGCGACGGTGCCAGTCGCCTCCACATTTCCGAACGTGGGGGCCTGGCACGTGTACGTATAGGAAGCGATCCCATACAGCCAGCCCGGGGCACACAAGAAAAATTTCATCCGTCTCGGGAATAATAATATTATACGGTAGAGTATTGCTGGCATATATCGATAGCGAAAGGAGCCGGGCCTTGCTGAGATTTATCGAAGTCGTGGGGAGCTCCCCCCTGGGTTATTCGGAAGCCGTACGCGCTGCGGTGGAGAACCTCATCGCCAAGGGTGAAGAGGTGCACTTCTTCCAAGTGGTCGAGGAAAGGGGTTCCGTCCGTAACGGCCACCTTGAGGAATACCAAGTAGTCCTCAAGGTGGCCATCGCCTGAACTTGTTCATACGTATGCAAGCCTGCATCGCGAAAGCGACAGCGCCGTCTTCGGCGCGACGGTGTCCAGCGCTTGGACAAGCCCAATAACCGCTAGTCATCATGGTAACTTGCAAGGCTTGTCCAGGCCTGGCACGGGTACTTATCGACAGAACTCAGAGTCCGCTTGCGGCGAGTTCGACCGCCTTCCGCAACTGCAGGTCCTCCTCCCCTACCACGGGGTTCTTGATCAGATAGTCCGGAGTGATGCCCTCGTCGTCTATACTCCCGCCGCTGGGCGTGTAGTACCGGGCGATGGTGAGGCGTATGCCCGTGCCGTCATCCTGCCTGTATATCTTCTGGATGGAACCTTTCCCGAAAGTCGTCTCCCCGACCAGGACGCAGCGGTCGTTCTCCCGCAGGGCGGCGGCGAAGATCTCGGACGAACTGGCCGAACCGCGGTCCACGAGCACGACCACCGGCAGGTCCCACTGCACGTCGTTGTCAGCCGCATATTCCTGGGTTGTGCCGATGACGCGGCCTCGCGATGAGACTATCATCCCGTCGCGCAGGAACATGTCCGCCGCGGTGATGGCGGGGACCATGTACCCACCGGGATTCAGTCTCAAGTCTATCACTATCGACTCGGCCCCCTTGGCCTCCAGGTCGGCAAGGGCTTGCGACATCTTCTGGTCGATGTCTTCGGTCCAATCCGTGAGGCGGAGATAGCCCACGCCATCTTCTTTCATTTCCGCCTCCAGAACCGGTATCTCTATCTCCCTGCGTACGATATCGAATTCCTTGATGTCCGAAGACGGAGGCCTCACGATGCCCAGCCTGACCGTTGTCCCCTCCTCGCCGCGGATGAACGTGACCACTTCGTTTATATCCAGGCCCACGATATTCCTGCCGTCGACCTCCTTCACGATATCCCCGTCCTTGAGCCCGACCTCCTGTGCCGGCGTCCCGTCAAGGACCCTGGTGATCTTTATCTCGTTCTTTTCCGTCTGCATGACCACCCCGATACCGCTCAAGCGTCCGGAGAGTTGGGTATCCAGCGTCATGAGCTCCTCCGCGCTCATGTACGAGGAGTGCGGGTCATCGAGGGAATCGATCATGGCCGTGATCCCCCGGTCCACCAGGATCTCCTCGCCGGCCCCCTCGCCTGCCATCCTGCGTATCCCTCGCGCGCCGGCGTAGAGCAGGTCGTCCTCTTCCACCTCTTCCACGTAATTGCTCTCCACGATGTCCTGGGCATCAATGTAGGAGTTGCTCTCGATCAGTATGCCCTCGAGTTCGTCTATCTCCTCGTACTGTACTGCGCTCTCAGACCTCTTCTCCTCGCGCGAGGACGAGGAATCGCCCGTGGACAACAGGTAGGGTATGGCGAAACAGGAACCCACGAGGAGAAGGGAGAGTACGACGGATACTATGATCAGAATGCGGTCCTTGCGCATCCTGTCCTCCTCCATCGTGTTTCCACTCCTTGTAAGACGCAAGTACGCGGCGCTGCGCGGGTCATACCTCCAGGAAACGCCCAAGGGCGTATGCGCTGCCCAGCGCCCCGATGATGATGCCCCCCACGATCATGCAGGGGAAGAGTACCGGGAGCAGCGTCGGCGAAAGCGACAGGCGCAGGAACTGCAGGTTCTCTATGAGCTTGTCCAGTATCCACACCTTGACAGCCAGTGCCACCAGTATGGCCACAAGCGAACCCACCAGGCCTTCGGATATACCCTCCATGATGAAGGGCCAGCGGATAAACCAATTGGTGGCGCCCACGAGCTTCATGATGCCGATCTCCCTGCGCCGCGCGAAAATGGCCACCTGGATAGTCACCGAGACCAGCAATATGGCGACTACGGCGAGCGCAAGGACTCCGATGATGCCGATCTGGCGGAACTTGTCGAAGATGTTCTCGAGTTTCTCGATGGCCGAGCTGGCGGACTTGATATCCTCGATACGTTCCCCGAAGGGAGCGTTGTTGCTTATCTCCCCCACCACCTTGCCCACGTCCTTGGGGTCCTTGGTCATCAGTTCGTAGGAATTGGGGAGAGGGTTCTCGTCGATATACTCCCACAGCTCCGGCTGGTCCTTGAACCTCTCCTTGAACTCCTCCAGGGCCTGATCCTTGTCTTTGTATGTAACCGTGGCCGGATCCACCTCGGGTATACTCACGAGGTATTCCTCGATGGCGGCACGCTCCTCCTCCGTGGTCAGGTCCGAGAGGTAGACGTCTATCTCGCCCACCCTGCGCTCGGCGTTCTTGATCATGTTGCTGAACATGTCCCAGCCCATGACCACCAGGGCCAGGATGGCCAGCGATACCGCTACCACGGCGATGGCGGACACGGCCAGGATGAGGTTCTTGCGCAGTGATCCCCAGGTCTCCTTGGCGAAATAGGCTATCTTATTCATAACCGTACACGCCCCTGTCCTGGTCGCGGATTATGCGCCCGTTTTCCAGCGCTATCACCCGCTTGCGAAAGGCGTTCACTATCTGTTTATCGTGCGTGGCCATGATAACCGTGGTACCCGCGGAGTTTATCTTCTCCAGCAGGCGCACGACGCCATCTGCCAGGGAGGGATCGACGTTACCGGTCGGTTCGTCCGCAAGGAGTATGGGTGGGCGGTTGATAAAGGCCCGCGCGATGGCCACGCGCTGCTGCTCGCCCCCGGATAACTCGTCCGGGAAGGCATCGAGCTTGTGGCCCAGTCCCACCAGTTTCAACACCTCGGGAACCTGCTGCTCCGCCAGGCGGTGCGACTTACCCGTGACCTCCATGGCGTAAGCGACGTTCTGGTAGACCGTCTTATGCGGCAGGAGCTTGAAGTCCTGGAAGACACAGCCGATCTTGCGCCGCAGGTAAGGTACCTTCCACTTGCGCATCTGGTTGATATTCGTATCGGCGATATAGATCTGCCCCGTGGTGGGCACCTCCTCCTTGATCAGCAGCTTGATAAAGGTGCTCTTTCCCGATCCCGAAGGACCCACCAGAAAGACGAACTCCCCCCGCTCTATGTCGAGGGTCACTTCCTCGAGGGCGTAAACGTTGCCTTTATATACCTTGGTGACCCTCCTCATCCGGATCACTGATCATCATCTCCTAACGTCTCTTCGCCTCCGCCAACCGCCTCATTCTACTACCCGCAGAGACCACGGACCACCTCGGCGATGTGACGGGTGCCAAGACCGAAATGTTCCACCAGCTCATCCGCCTTTCCCGAGGTGCCGAAGCTGTCGCGTATCCCTACCATGCGCACCGGTGAGGGCATCTCCTCTACCAGGAGTTCTGCGACGGCGCCGCCCATCCCTCCCATGACCGAATGCTCCTCGCACGTCACCACCCTCCCCGTGCGGGAGACGGACGCGAGGATGCCCTCGCGGTCCAGGGGTTTTATGGTATGCAGGTCGATGACCTCCGCTTCTATGCCGTCGGAAACCAGTTCCTCCGCTGCCGCGAGTGCTTTATGCACCATGAAACCGCAGGACAGCACGGTCACGTCGCGGCCCGGCCTCAGCACCAGGGCCTTTGCGAGCTCGAAGCTGTACGATTCGTCGAAGAGCAGCGGTACCTTGGGGCGCCCCATGCGCACGTATGCAGGCCCGTCAATATAAGCGATAGCCTTGACGGCTTCGCGCGTTTCGTAATAATCCGCGGGTACCACGACTTTCATGCGGGGGATCACCCTCATGAGGGCGATGTCCTCCAGTGCCTGGTGGGAGGAACCGTCCTCTCCCACGGTGATACCGCCGTGGCTGGCACATATCTTCACGTTCAGGTTCGAATAGGCGATGGTGTTGCGCACCTGGTCGTATGCGCGGCCGCTTGCGAATATGGCGAAGCTCGACGCGAACGCTATCTTGCCGGTGGCCGCCAGCCCCGCGGCGGTAGCCATGAGGTTCTGCTCCGCTACTCCGCAGTCCACGAAGCGTTCGGGAAAACGCTGCTTGAACTTCTCGGTCTGGGTGGATTTCGCCAGGTCGGCATCGAGGACAACGATGCGGTCATCCTTTTCTCCCAGTTCCAGCAATGCCGCGGCATAACCATCGCGCGTGCTTTTGGTCTCCCGGGATGTCGTCAAGGCCCTTCGATCTCCTTCAGCGCCCGCTCCATCTCCTCGGGCGTAGGCGCCTTGCCGTGGAAGTCGACGTTGTTCTCCATGAAGGATACTCCCTTGCCCTTGACGGTATGGGCGATGATCATGCTCGGCCGCTCCGAGAAGGTGCCGGCACGTTCCAGCGCCCTGCATATTTCGACGACGTCGTGGCCGTCAACTTCCTGCACCTCCCAGCCGAAGGAACGCCATTTTGCCGCCACGTCGCCCAGGCCGACCACCTCGCAGCAGCTGCCGTCGATCTGCAGGCCGTTGTGGTCGAGGATGCCCGTAAGATGGTCCAGACAGTGATGGCCCGCGAGCATGGCGGCTTCCCAGATGCCGCCCTCCTGGCTTTCACCGTCGCCCACGAGAGCGTATACGCGCGCGGGGTTGCCGTCCATGCGCAGTCCCAGCGCCATTCCGCATGCCGCCGCCAGCCCCTGGCCCAGGGAGCCCGTCGATATCTCGACTCCCGGAGTCTTGAGCCTGTCGGGATGTCCCTGCAATATCGAGCCCAGGCAGCGCAGGCGCCACAGTTCCTCGCGCTCGAAATATCCGCTCCTTGCCAGCACGGCATAGAGCGCCGGGGCGGCATGCCCCTTGGAGAGGACGAAGCGGTCGCGGTAGCGCCAGTCAGGTTTCTTGGGGTCGTGGTTCATGGCATGGAAGTAGAGGCATACCAGGATATCCGCACAGGACAGCGACCCGCCCGGGTGCCCGCTCTGGGCAAGCCCGATCATGCGCACTATATCCCAGCGCACTTCCTTGGCAATATCTTCCAGTCTATCCCTTAACTCCTGCCCGTCCGCCTCGTTCAAGACAACGCCTTCCATTCTGCGCAGAGGGATGGCCATACCCGCCTTCTTTCCTCGCCTGCGGCCGGCTCCTCACTCCAGGTCCAATCCCTTTCCCCTGGACGCGAGGAATTCCGCCAGCCTCTCGATGGAATAGTTTATCACGCTCTGAGGGGCTATATCCGTTTCGCGTAATATTTCGACCGCATGTGCGAATTCTCCTGCAAACGTGGCGACGTGGGCGTCGCTCCCCACCGCCACCAGACCGCCCCTGCTTCGCAGCATCCTCGCCATCTCCAGGCAGTTGTCCTCGCTGCCGCTGCGGGTGTAGACGAACGAGCTGTTGTTGACCTCCAGCGCTTTCCCTTCCCGCACCGCCGCATCGACGATCCTCCCCATATCCACCGGGAAGGACGGATTGTCGGGATGTACTATGATATCGACCTGCGGGTGAGACAGCGCCGCCAGCGTGGCCGCGGTGTTCTCCTCGACGCTGTCTCCCTCGTAACCGGTGTAGGGATGCAGCCCGGCATGGACCAGGTCAAGGCTCTCGAGTATCCTGTCCGGCAGGTCGAGCCGCCCCTCGGTGTCAAGGATGTTCACCTCGGCGGAGCGCAGCACCCATACGCCGTGCCAGCGCCGCGGCAGGACCTTGAGGTTCCAGAAATGATAAATATTGCCGGAGCCGGGAATGGCGGGGCCGTGGTCGGTGACCGCGAAGCCCTCCAGCCCCTTCTCCGCCGCCGCGCGCGCACACTCCTCTATGGTGGAATAGGCGTGCCCGCTGGAGATACTGTGAACGTGGAGGTCTACCTTTGGGGTCAGATCTTGTTTTTTGCATGTTGCATTGTCTGTGCCTTCGAGATCCATTACATATCTCTCCTCTCAACAACATATTGAAAACAACATACTCGAGTATGCAAAAAACAAGACCTGACCCTTTATTGCGCCGTCTTCCAGCGCAGGTAGGCGTCGATGAATTCGTCGAGGTCCCCGTCGAGCACTGCGTCCACGTTGCCTATCTCCAGGTTTGTGCGGTGGTCCTTTGCCATGCGGTAGGGGTGAAGAACGTAGGAGCGTATCTGGCTGCCGAAACCGATCTCCATCTTCTCTCCGCGCAGCTTCTCGATCTCTTCCTGCCGCTCGCGGCGCGCTTTTTCCGCCAGGCGGGCTTCCAGTATGCGCATGGCCGTCGCCCGGTTGGAGATCTGCGAGCGCTCGTTCTGGCACGAAACGACGATACCGGAGGGGATATGGGTGATGCGTACCGCGGAATCCGTGACGTTGACGTGCTGCCCCCCGGCCCCGCTGGAACGATAGGTCTCTACCCGCAGGTCCTTGGGATCTATCTCTACCTCGCCCTCGGCCTCCAGCATGGGAATGACGTCGAGGGAGGCGAATGACGTATGGCGGCGGCTGGAAGCGTCATAAGGGGAAATGCGCACCAGGCGGTGGACTCCCTTCTCGGCGAGGAAGAGTCCGTACGCAAAACGGCCGTGCACCGTGAAAGTGGCGCTCTTTATGCCTCCACCCTCGCCGGGTTGCAGGTCGTTGAGGTCCACTTTATATCCGCGGTTCTCCGCCCAGCGCAGGTACATGCGCAGGAGCATCTCGGCCCAGTCCTGTGATTCCAACCCACCGGCGCCGGGGTGGATGCTGACTATGGCGTCGTTCGCGTCGAACTCGCCGGGAAGCAGGCTCTCCTCCTCCAGGTGCCCAACCTCGCGCTGCAGCTGCCCAACCCCCCTGGCGATGTCCCCGGACAGGCTGGGATCGTTCTCCTCCTCTGCCAGCTGTAACAGTTCCTCGAGCTCCCGCTGTTCCGCCGACAGTCGCTCCCAGGTCTCGACCGTCGAGTTCAGGTTCGAAAGTTTCGCGAGTATGCGGCGTGCATTCTCCTGATCGTCCCAGAGATCGGGCTTGGCGGTCTCTTTCTCGAGCTCGGCCGCCTGGGCCCTCTTGCCCTCTATGTCAAAGATACTCCTTTATCTTTTCCAGCCGGCCTGCGACCTCTTCCAACTCGCTTCGGTAATCGCTCAACAACCCTCTCTCCTTACGACCCGCAACAGAACTTATACTTCTTCCCGCTCCCGCATGGGCAGGGTGCGTTTCTGCCCACCTTTTCCGAACGGACAGTCGCCGCCTTTTTCTTCTTCGCCTTGTTCCCGCCCTCCTCGACTACCCGCAGCGAAGGCCTTTCTTCCGCCTTCACCACCTGCACGTGGAACATATAGCGGAGGAACTCCTCCTGGATATTCGCGATGAGCTCCTGAAATGTGCCAAAAGCCTCGTTCTGGTACTCCACCAGCGGATCGCGTCCCGCGAAGGAGCGCAACCCCACGCTGTCGCGCAAGTGGTCCATGTCGTAGAGGTGGTCGCGCCAGCGGTTGTCTATGACCCGCAGCATGACCAGGCGCTCCACGTCGCGGATGTCGCGGCCCGACTCGGAGAACTCCGCCTCCCTGGCCTCGTAGGCATCCCGGGCATCCTCGATCAGCGCATCCCTCAGTGCCTGGTAACTGACGGCGTCCATGTCTATGCTCTCCGGCTCGAAGCTTATCGGGTAGAGCGCGCGCAGGTAGCGGAAAAGCCCTTCAAGGTCCCAGTCCGTGGGGTGTTCCTGAGGGTCTACGTGCCTCTCCAGAGCGGTATCTATAGCCTCGGGGATCATTTCGTCCACCTGTGCGTGCAGATCCTCTCCCGCCAGCAGGCGGTTGCGTTCGGCGTAGATCACCTCTCTCTGAGTGTTCATCACATCGTCGTATTTCAAGAGGTTCTTGCGCACTTCGAAGTTGTTCGCCTCGACGTTTTTCTGGGCGGTCTCGATGGCCCTCGTGACCACCTTGTTCTCTATGGGATGGTCCTCCGGGAGATGCAGTCTTTCCATGATAGAGGAGACGGTATTCGACGCGAAGACGCGCATGAGGTCGTCTTGCAGCGATAGATAGAAACGCGAGAGCCCCGGGTCGCCCTGGCGGCCGGAGCGGCCGCGCAGCTGATTGTCGATGCGCCGCGCCTCGTGTCGCTCGGTGCCCAGGACGTACAGGCCTCCCGCCTCGATCACCTGTTTCTTCTCCTTCTCGCACTCCCGGCGCATCTCCTCCAGAACCTCTTCGTACTCCTCCTCGCTGACCTCTTCTTTGCCGGCCAGTTTCTGCATGGCCAGCATCTCCGGGTTCCCGCCCAGCATTATGTCCGTACCGCGGCCGGCCATGTTGGTCGCGATGGTGACCGCTCCCAGCCGGCCCGCCTGTGCCACGATCTCCGCCTCCCGGCCGTGGTGCTTGGCGTTGAGGACCTGGTGGGGCACGCCCCGTTTCTTGAGCAGGTTCGAGAGGTGCTCCGATTTCTCGATGGAGATGGTGCCCACGAGCACCGGCTGGCCCCGCTCGTAACAGGAGATGATATCCTCGACCACCGAGTCGAACTTACCCGTCTCCGACTTGTAGATGAGGTCGTTTCTGTCGTCCCGGACCATGGGCAGGTTGGTGGGGACGACTATCACCTCCAGCCCGTATATCTCCTCGAATTCTCCTGCCTCGGTGGCAGCGGTGCCGGTCATGCCCGCCAGCTTGTCGTACATGCGGAAGTAGTTCTGCAGGGTGATCGTGGCCAGGGTCTGGTTCTCCTGTCGTACCTTGAGCCCCTCCTTGGCCTCCACCGCCTGGTGCAGGCCGTCGCTCCACCTGCGGCCGGGCATGAGGCGCCCCGTGAACTCGTCCACGATTACCACCTGTCCCTCGTTGATCACGTAATCGACGTCGCGGCGGTAGTGTTCTTTTGCCTTGAGAGCGTTCTGAAGGTGATGCACCAGCGGGGTGTTCAGGTGGTCGTAGAGGTTGTCCAACCCGAGTATGGTCTCCACTTTATGGATGCCCTCCTCGGTGATGGATACGGTGCGCGTCTTCTCTTCCACTTCGTAGTCCTCGCCCAACTTGAGGCGGGGGACCACCCCGGCGAACTGGCGGTAGAGCCGCGCCGATTCCTCGGCCGCACCCGAGATGATCAGGGGCGTGCGCGCCTCGTCGATGAGTATGGAGTCCACCTCGTCCACGATGGCGAAGTTGTGCCCTCTCTGCACCATGCGGTCGTAAGAGACCTCGAGATTGTCCCGGAGGGAATCGAACCCGAACTCGTTGTTGGTGCCGTAGGTGATATCGGCTTTGTATGCCTGTACCCTCTGCTCCTTGGGCATCTGGGACTGGATGAGCCCCACCGAAAGCCCCAGGAATTTATATATGGCGCCCATCCACTCGCTGTCGCGGCGGGCCAGGTAATCGTTGACGGTCACGATATGCACGCCCTTGCCCTCCAGGGCATTGAGGTAAGCCGCCAGGGTGGACACCAGGGTCTTGCCCTCACCGGTCTTCATCTCCGCGATCTTACCCTGGTGGAGCACCACGCCTCCCATGATCTGCACGTCGAAATGGCGCTGCCCCAGGGTGCGCACCGCGGTCTCCCTCACCGTAGCGAAGGCCTCCGGCAGGAGTTCGTCTATTGCGGCGCCGTTATCCAGGCGCTCCCTGAAACGTGCCGTCGCGGCACGCAACTCGTCGTCGCTTGCGCGCTGCACTTCGGGCTCCAGCGAGTTGACCACCTGGACGACTTCCTCGAGCTGCTCGAGCCGCTTGCGCTCGCCCATGCGCAATACTTTACCGAGAGGGTTTCGCACCTTTCACTCCTTCTCAACCCCGGCCGGGTTCCCGCCGGACGCAGGATCCTTCCCGGGCGGACCGTAAGCTTCCATCTCTAGGATGCTCCGAGGCGGCGGACTGTTTCAATATTCCCGTCACGCCTACAGCCGGTGCAGCCGACATGCAGAACGCCTGCAATGATGATAGCAAAACTCGGCCTCTCGACTCAGCATAGCATAAGTGAAAGCAGCGACATCGGCGGGAGCACGGGAGAAACCGGCACCCGTGAAAGTCGACATGCTGCATGTCCTCGCTGCAGTGCGGGCTTGCCATGTACCCGCGCTTGACCCGGGGGACGTGGAGGCCTGGCCCTCGATGTTGAAAATGGAGGGCTGACCCCAGGCAGGTTATTCTTCTTCCCGGAAGATCTCCTCCAGGCTCTCCTTCATCTCCTCTTCCTCGAGCACCCTTGCTCGCTGGCTGATCTCCCTTTCCGGCCGCCGGCGCGCTCTCGCTTGGGACTCGACAACCTGGGAGAGGGTGCGCAGGACGATGGAATCGTAGAGCTTGCCGCGCTCCAGGTTCATCTCCTGCAGTGCTTCCCGCGAGGAGAGTTTCCTGGTGGGATGGTTGGTGATGAGGTCGTAATCGCATGCGACCCCGATTATCTTCGACCCCGTGGGTATGCGCGTGATCCCCGCCTCCTCGGGCGAGTGATGGCAGTAACGGATAATATGGGCGATCGGCCGCAGGCGCGGTACCTCTTCGAGTACCTCGGCGCCCCTTTCCGCACGACTTCCCTCCAACCCTCCGCCCTCGAAATCCATACGTCCGATATCGTGCAGCGCGGCGGCATAGCGTATATTGCGCGTCTCCTCCGCCGATATGCCCATCTCCCTGGCAACCTCCGCGGCCAGGTTGCTGACGCGGCCGGAATGGCCCTGCACGTTCAGCGACAGGTCGAAGGCATCGCCGATGACCCGCATGGTCTGGAAATACCGCTCGTCCAGCCCCTTGTCCCGGTTTGATTCCATGCGCACCAGCAGCAGCGGGACGAAGAATATGAGAAAGTTGAACCACGGTAAGCGTGGGAAGTAAAGGGCCATGAGGGCACCCGCACCCGTGATGGCGAGGTAGATGGGGAAGGTCTGCCTTACGTGCTGCGGAAACACGATGCGCCAGTTACCGCCCATCGATATCGCCGTCTCCGCCGAAGAGGTAAGCATCTCTCCTGCATAGAACACCAGGGCCATGGCGAAAAATGCCAGGGGAAAGACCAGCGCGCGGTGGAGTACGACGGGGTTGAAATAGGTGAAGTAGATGCCTTCCGTGGTGGGAGTGAGCACGTAGTTGGGAGGATAGGCGTTCCAGGCGAAATTCCAGCCTATATTGGATATGAGCTGGTATACGAGGCCCGACAGGGCCACTATATACGTGCGCTGCACGATGTGGAGAAAATCTCCTTCGCCACTGCGGCTGACCCGCGTGAAAACCCTGCCGATGAGGCTCCCCAGCAGGAATATGAACACCACTTCCGGCAGGGGGCGTATGGCGATGATGCACAGGACGGCGGCCATGCCCAGGCGCAGGGGCCTTCCCCACACGAACTGAATCCTCCAGGTCTCGAAGACGGCCACTATTGCCACGAGCCCGAACGTACGCGCCGGGTCCAGGTCTCCCCACGCGACAAAAGGAATGCATGCTCCCAGCACCACGAGGAACAGCGCAAACGAGATGTAGCGCAGGGCCTGCAAACGTTTCTCGTTCACCGCGCCTCACCTCCCTCATCCCGGCTTCCGCCCTGCTGTTCTTCTGCTTCACCCGGTATCTCGCCGCCACTTCCCCCCGGCGTATGTTCGCTGTCTCCGCCCTCTGTCTCGTCAAGGCCGTGCAGGGCCTCTCTCTCCAGGCGCTCTCTCGCCTCCCGGCGCTCCCGTATCAACTCTTCGCGCCGCTTGACCCTTCGCCTTCCTCCCCGCCCGGCTTTCTCCTCCAGCGCGGCGGCCGGCTCCTCGGATACCTCCTGCGGCAGGTAGACGGCCTCGCTCCCCCGCTTCTCCGTTTCCTCCATGGCGGCTATGAAATGCTCCACGACCTCGGGATCGAACTGCCTGCCGCTGTTCTGGCGCAGCTCCGCCAGGGCCCTCTGCTTGCCCTTGGCCTCCCTCCACGGCCGCCGGTTCAGCATGGAATCGTAGGCATCCGCTACCGCGATGATGCGCGCGGTCAGGGGGATGGTATCTCCTGCGAGGTGGTCGATGTATCCTCCGCCGTCATAATACTCGTGGTGGTGGCGCACGGCTTCGGCTATGTCGGCCAGGTATTCGACTTCCTCGAGGCGAGCTCCCCCCTCCAGGGGATGTTCCTTCACTCTCTCGAACTCCTCTTCACTGAGCGGAGAGGTCTTCAGCAGGACGTCCAGGGGCACGGCGGGCCGCCCCAGATCGTGCAGCAGGGCCGCGTGGCGCAGGCGGTTGATCTCGTAGAAAGGGAAGCGCATATGGCCGGCGATGAGGGCCGCATATCCCGCCACCCGTTCGGAGTGTCCGTCCAGGTAGGGCTCGCGCTTCTCCAGGTGGGTGACCAGTACCTCTATGCTGCGGTCGTATGCCTCCAGCAGCTCTATGTTCTTGCCGCTGAAATACCAGGCAACGCCGAGCACGCCGGTCAGGGAGAGAACCGCGAAGAGCCCGCGCAGCGATTCGGCCACCGAACCCAGTATTACCGCATCCCCCAGCGCATCCAGGACCATCTCGCCCTGGGGATTGAGGGCTACGTGGAAGGCGTTCTGAGCGTAGATGATGCCCATACCCAGTCCGACCAGCGCGTAGATGATCTGATTGGGCAGAAGCTTGAGGGAATCAGACTTGAGAAAGCTTGCGGGCTCGACACCTTTCTGCCAGCGCAGAGCCGCCGCCATGGCGAGGGTATTGAGGGCCCAGAAAACGGCGGCAGCCACGAGAAGCGCGGGCAGGGAACGCAGGGAGTTATCCAGGGTGAAGGCGCGCGAAGCACCGCCCAGGGCGTGATAGACAGCGGCCGCCGCCCAGGTGCATATGGCGTAGAGGGCGGCGCTGAAGGCCATCTCCCAGGGGTCGTCCCTGCGGTTGACCAGGCGTAGATGGAAAGCGCAGAACAGGGCCACGATCATAGCGGAAGGCGTGTTCAAAGCGGCTATGGCGGCGAAGAGAGCGATTATACCGTATGTGGACCTTCCCCCAGATGACATGCTTTCGCCCAGGGTCTCGCATATCACGGCTAGCAAGCCGAGCAGGATGACGGAGAACCAGAAGACGGGTTGATCGCCCGCCAGGGTAAGAAATAGTATGACCCCCACGGAGCCCGCGAGCCCCAGGGAAGCCATGGCTTTGACCCTTTTATCCATTATCGTCCTTCCCCACGGCCGCCCCTTCAGAGGCGCATGGAGGCCCCCCGCCTGATGACGTAATCAAGGACCTGGCGTGCCATGTCCATGAACTTGCGCATATCATCCTCCCGGTTCGATCAGACCGTAGTCCCCATCCTTTCTTCGATATACCACGTTGGTCTCCTCCGTGTCCGCGTTGATAAAGACAAAGAAGTCGTGGTTTACGAGGTCCATCTGGAGGCAGGCCTCCTCGGGGGTCATTGGCTTCAAGGGGAAACTCTTGGTCTTGACTATGAATGGTTCCTTTTCCTCCTCCTGCTCCTCGAGCAGGGCGGTCTCCTTGAAGGGATTCCTGGCGTGATGGGAACGGTCGATGAGCTTGGTCTTGACTTTGCGCGCCTG
Source organism: uncultured Actinomycetota bacterium (assembly GCA_964529285.1). GTDB lineage: Bacteria > Actinomycetota > Geothermincolia > Geothermincolales > RBG-13-55-18 > SURF-21. Next base: position 14,360 of record CAZGWK010000031.1, on the reverse strand, counting down.
CCGTTCGAGCTTGTTGCTGACCAGGTCGATGGCCTGGTACATATCCACGGCGGATTCCTTGGCCCGGATAACGGGGCCGCTGGTGAAGATGGTTACTTCCACCACCTGGTTATTGGTTATCTTGGGATTCCTCTCCACGCTCATCTCGATCTCCGTCTTCATGATGCGGTCGAGATATTTCTCCACCCTGCTCACCTTCTCCAGGGCGTATTCACGCAATGCGTCGGTGATTTCGATGTTCTTGCCTTTGACGATTATCTGCATCTACCCTGTTCCCTCCTTTTCCGTAAGAAAACCCATACCAGGTTAATGGGCGGTATGGGCCGTCTTCAGGACCAATATAAAGCAGGTTTCTAAAGGCCCGGGGCTTAACCCGGCGATACTCCGCTCGATGCGCATAAGCCTAACATACGTCCGGTTTGATTCCAACATGCCCGGTCCGGAATAGAAGGCTTCTAAGCCCGGCTGACCTGGTCTTTGACCCCACACTCGCCTGCTGAGCGGCTCGCAGCGGGCGATGTCCCTTACGGGTTATCATCTAGCGCCACTAATACGCTTCTCCAGCTTATATGCCGGGCAGGTCTTACCCCTAAGCCGCACCATGCTCACCAACCAAGAGTTGGCTTACGTGGGTCGCTTCGCCTGCGGCTGGCATCGACTTTCAACCACAGACCCGGGCCGAAGCCTTCTTACTCCATTATAGATGAAATGCCCGACGCATGAGTGACCGAGTATTCCGCCCGCTCCTTTGCGGCAAAAGGATCATGAGAACGCGGCGCGGGTCACGACTCGGCGAAGAAGGGATACCCCGTCAATTCAGCTTGCTCGCCAGGCAGCGGTATATCATCCTCTCCGCTACCTGCTCTTCCGGCACGTGATACCTGTCCTCCTCTATCGCCAGACGCAAGGGGATGACGAGCTCCGTGCGTACATCAGGGGTCCTCGCGAGCCGCTCCATGACCATGCGGCATATCCTGCCTTCGCAACCCGGCCGGAAAACGGCCGCGGCGGGCCAAGAGCATTGGAACTGCGACCATTTCTGCATCTTGCCATCCGGATTTTGCACTCGATCCTCCTTCAACTAGATACATTATCGACATCCTCATGGCTTCGATTTACCGGAAAATCCGGCGAAGCCATTTTGGCCTCTTACCACCCGCCGTCGGGATGCCCGCCTTGCCCCCTATCACCGTCGAGACCCCCTGCCCGCATTCTCTGCTCCCAGCAGGTCGCGCGCCAGCACGCATGCGGTAACCCTTGCCGCGCCGCCGGCTTTCAGTACGGATGCACATTCGGAGAGCGTATATCCTGTAGTCAGGACATCGTCCACCAGGACGACCTCCTCGCCCCGAAACTCCCGCCCCAGGGGCTCGAAGGCTCCCCGCACGTTGCAGAGCCTGCCATCGTGATCGAGAGAGCTCTGGGACGGTGTCGGCCGTGTCCTTCGCAAAAGGGGCACGGCGTCCAACCCGAGGGCCCTTGCTATACCCTCCGCCAGTCTGTGAGCGTGGTCGTAGCCGTTCGCGCGCCTCTTACGGCGGTGCATGGGAACGAAGGTGAGGAGGGGCCGTGACTCTCGCAGCAGCGGAGCCAGGCGCACCGCGGCCATGGCGCCCAGGGGGCGGGCCAGCCTCCACCCGTTGCCGTATTTCAGCTTATGGATGACCGCGCGCAGGGGCTCCTCGTAGACGGCCATGGCTACCGTCGCATCGATATGCTTCATCCTGCCCGTGCATTCCGGACACTCGTCCACCGCGCTGGGGAAAGGCCCGCCGCAGCGGCGGCAGGCCGGCCCCTTTATCAGGGGCAGCGAGACGTTACAGGACGGGCACAGAGGCCTGCCCGCGTACGCCCCGCAGCCCGCGCAGCGGGTGGGGAAGAGGAGCTCCATTAAACCGCCATAAATAAGCATGTTAGTTATATTATATAATATTACTAACTTATGGCATAGAGCCCATCCCGCAAAACCACCGCAGTCTCCATGGCGCTTTCGCCTTGACGCGCGCGGCAAGGCAAGTCTGTATTGTGGTCGCCTGGAAGGATAAGGAAATATACGGCTCGATCACGCCTGGCGGCGGGGATGCCTATTTTTCTTCTTCTTCTTCCCCTTTGAAGTGGTGGTTCTTCTCGATGATCGAGCCGGGCATGATGCTCACGCTCGGGTGGATTACGCTTCCTTCCCCGATAACCGTGCGGTGCCCCACGACCGTATCCGAAAGTAACGAGGCTCCGCGTCCTATCTCCGCTTCCCACCCCACGATGGTGTCCATGAGGTGGGCATCCTTGCCGACGTATCCGTCGCCCCACTTGATGCCGCGGTAGAGTACCGCTCCCTCATCGATCACCGTGCGGTCCCCTACCACCAGCGGCCCGAACAGCCTGGCGCCTCTCTTCACCTGGCATTGGGCCCCGATGCAGATGGGGCCTACCATCACCACTTCCTCCTCGATGACCGTCTCCTCCCCGATCCAGACGTCGTCGCCGATGCGCACGCCCGGTATCTTCACTTTCACCTTGCCGGCGAGGACATCGAAGTTGCCCGCCTTGTATTCCTCCAGGCTGCCCACGTCGTTCCAGTAATCGCCGTGGCGGTATGCGTAGAACTCGATACCCTCTTCCAGGAAGCGGGGAAAGAGCTGGGTGCCGAAATCGTAGAAACCGGGCGGCATCATGCCTAAGACCTCGGGCTCGAAGACGTAGATGCCGCTGTTGGCCACGTAGCTCTTCGCCTCCGCCCTGCTGGGCTTCTCCTGGAAACCGGTTATGCGGCCGTCCTCATCCATGATCACCACGCCGTACTTGGACGGGTCTTCGACGGGCGTCACCACCAGGGTAGCGATACCGCCGTGCGCCTTGTGGAAAGCGACGAGAGCGGTGAGATCGAGGTCGGTGAGCGCGTCGCCGCTTATCACCAGGAAGGTGCCGCCTTCCAGTTCTTCCTCCATTTTCTTGACCCCGCCCGCGGTCCCCAGGAGCTCCTCCTCGTAGGAGTAGGTTATGGACAGCCCCCAGTCCTCGCCGCCGGAGAAGTGTTTCCTGATGACGTCGGGATGGTAATGCAGGTTGACGAAGAGATCGTTGAAACCGTGCATGGCGAGCAGATCGACGATGTGCTCCATCACCGGCCGGTTCACGATGGGCACCATGGGCTTGGATATCTCCTCGGTGAGCGGCCGCAGGCGCGTGCCCAGTCCCGCAGCCAGGATCATCGCCTTCATGCCTCGTCTCCCTTGCTATCTCGCAGCGCCGGGCCGAAGGGCGGCCTCACCACCCCTCTCTCCGTAATAATAGCCGAAATCAACTCCGCCGGCGTAACGTCGAAGGCGAAGTTCCTCGCCGCGGCCCCCGCGGGGGCGACCGCATTTCCTCCCAGGCAGGTTACCTCATCCGCATCCCTCTCTTCGATGGGGATGTCGGAGCCGGCGGCGACGGCGAGGTCCACGCTCGAAAGGGGAGCCGCGATAAAGAGAGGCAGGTGGTGATAGGCGGCCAGGACCGCCAGGGCATAGGTCCCGATCTTGTTGGCGGTGTCACCGTTCGCGGCGATGCGGTCGGCGCCTGTTACAACGGCGTCGACCTCTCCCATGGCCATGAGGTGCCCCGCCATGTTGTCGCAGATCACCGCCATGGGTACTCCCTCCCGCTGCAGTTCCCACGCGGTGAGGCGGGCCCCCTGCAGCAGCGGACGTGTCTCGTCCACCCACACGAATGCGATCTTTCCCTGCCGGTGAGCCTCCTTTATCACCCCCAGGGCGGTGCCGTACGCATAGGTTGCAAGGCCTCCGGCATTGCAATGGGTGAGGACGCGGCATGCTGCGGGAAGAAGCGCCGCCCCCGCCTCTGCGATGGCGCGGTCGGCCGCATCCTGCTCCTCCGCGATGCGTTCCGCCTCCGCGAGCATGGTCTTGAAGAGTTCGTCGGGCTTCGTGTTCTCAGCCACTCGGCGCATGCGCTCCACGGCCCAGGAGAGGTTGACGGCCGTGGGACGGGCTTCGCTCAGCTCGCGGCAGGCACGTTCCACCTCCGCCGCCGCGTTTGCGGCCCGCGCCGCCAGCGCGATGCCGTAGGCGGCCGCTATACCGATGGCGGGAGCTCCCCTTACGCGCATCGTCCTTACGGCCTCCGCCACCTCCCGCCAACCGCTGAGCTCGAGATATACCTCCTCGCCGGGAAGGCGCGTCTGGTCCAGGAGGACGGCCCTGCCGTCCCTCCAGTCAACCGCCTTGAAGTCTACCGTCTCCGCCAACCCTTCCTCTTTCCCTCTACCGCATTCGCACGCAGACCCTATTATAGCCATGCCAGCATATGATGCCACGCCCTCTGGATTACCCCTTGCGTATGCGCTGCCACCTGCCCGGGAACCGGGGGTCGGTCCGTAGCGACCGTCGCGAGCAGTATATGCGAGAGAAAGATGTGCTGTGGATATGCAGCCCGCGAGTGGGGAGCGAGGACCGTTACCACCGGGCCCGGGCCGGAAACTAGGTCCCGATATCCCAGGAGGACAGGTATTTCTCCTGCTCGCGGGTGAGGCCGTCTATCTCTATGCCCATGGAGGCGAGCTTGAGGCGTGCTATCTCCTCGTCCAGCTCCAGCGGCACGTCGTACACCACCTGCTCCAGGTCGCGGTGGCACCCCTTCACGTACTCCACCACCAGGGCCTGGTTGGCGAAGGACATGTCCATTACGGATGCGGGGTGGCCCTCGGCGGCTGCCAGGTTCACCAGCCGGCCGTCGGCGAGGAGGAAGATCTTGCGGCCGTCCTTCAGGAGGAATTCCTCCACGTCCTCCCGCACCCTGCGCCTGGACTTCGCCATCTTCTCCAGGGCGGGGATATCTATCTCCACGTTGAAGTGGCCGGAATTTGCCAGTATGGCGCCGTCTCTCATCCTGCGGAAGTGCTCGGCTCGCAGCACGTGGATGTCGCCGGTCACGGTTATGAAGAGGTCGCCCCGTTCCGCCGCTTCCGCGCTCCCGGACACCTCGAAGCCCTCCATCACCGCCTCCAGGGCGCGCAGGGGGTCCACCTCCACCACCACGACGTGGGCGCCCATGCCGCGCGCGCGAGAGGCCACCCCCCGGCCGCACATGCCGTAGCCGAAGACGACCACGCGCCTGCCGGCGAGGAGGACGTTGGTGGCGCGCAGGATGCCGTCCAGGGTGGACTGGCCGGTGCCGAAACGGTTGTCGAAGAGGTGCTTGGTCATGGCGTTGTTCACCGCGATCACCGGATAGAGCAGTACCCCGGCCTCGGCCATGGCGCGCAGGCGGATGACCCCGGTGGTGGTCTCCTCCGCACCCGCCCATACCTTGCGCGCCTGTTCGGGACGCTCGGAATGCAGGGTGGAGATGAGGTCGGCCCCGTCGTCCATGGTCACGTGGGGATCGCTGTCCAGTACGGAGGATATGTGGGAGTAGTAGGTCTTGTTGTTCTCACCCCGGATGGCGAAGACGGGTATCTTGTGGTGTTTTACCAGGGAGGCGGCCGCGTCGTCCTGGGTGGACAGGGGGTTGGAGGCGCACAGGGCGACCTTCGCTCCCCCCGCCTTGAGGGTGATCATGAGGTTGGCGGTCTCCGTGGTCACGTGCAGGCAGGCCCCCACCCGCGTGCCCCGCAGGGGCTTGTCCTGCCGGAACCGCTCCCTTATCTGGCGCAGCACGGGCATGTCGCGTTCCGCCCATTCTATCCTCAGGCGTCCCTCGCTGGCCAGGGCCAGGTCCTTTACGTCGTGATCCATATCAGACTCCTTAATAGTCTCGTATCGGGCGGGTCAAACGCGTTCGCGCCAGTAGTCCAGAAGGTCTCTGACGGTCTTCTCGAAGGGGATCTCCGGTTTCCAGCCGGTCGCGGCGTTGAACTTGCCGTAATCGCAGAGCAGGAGCTCCACGTCGGAGGGGCGCATGCGCTCCGGCATCTGGCGCACCTCGATCTCCACGTCGCTCATGGAGAGGATGAGGTCGAGGAGCTGCTGGATGGTGATGGCCTTGCCGGAACCGAGGTTATAGACCTCCCCCTTCTCGCCCTTCTCCAGGCTGAGCCAGTAGCCGCGCACGATGTCCCTAACGTCGCTGAAATCCCGCCTGGCCTCGAGGTTTCCGACCTCGATGACCGCTTCCTTCTTCCCTTTTTCGATCGAGGCCACCTGGCGGGAGAAGTTGCTGGTGACGAAGACCTGCCCGCGGCGCGGGCCGGTATGGTTGAAAGCGCGCGTGCGCACCGTGTATATGTCGTAGCTCTGCGTGTACTGGTAGGCCAGGTAATCCTGGGCCACCTTGCTCACCGCGTAGGGGGAGAGCGGACGCAGCGGGTTGTCCTCCTTGATGGGCGCCTCGGACTCGTAGACCAGGCCGTATTCCTCGCTGGAGCCCGCGACCTGTATGCGGGTATCGAGCTCGAGGTCGCGGATGGATTCCAGGAGGTTCAGCTCGGATATGATATTGGTAGTGAGGGTCTCGGCCGGGGCCTTCCACGAGGTGGGGACGAAGCTCTGCGCCGCCAGGTGGAATATATAGTCGGGCCTGACCTCCGCCAGTGCCGTCTTCACCGCGACGTTGTCCCGCAGGTCGCAGTCCAGGAGGTGTATGCGGTCCTCTATGCCCTCAACGTTATCCATGCGCGACCGCCAGCGCACCGTGCCGAACACCTCGATGTCCTCCTCCCTGGACAGGGCGTACTCGGCCAGGTGGCTGCCGACGAAGCCGGTTATGCCGGTTATCAGTATCCGCAAGGCAAAATCCTCCTCTTCGTAGTGTTTTCCGCCCCGCGTGCGGGGCGCCTGCTTCATCCGTCCATTATGCCGATTGCCGCACCGCTTTGCCAGGCCTTTAAAAGCGCAGCGTAGAGGGCGGGATGTTCGCCCCCGGCCATACCTTTATACCGCATCTCAGGTCGTTCTCGTCCTCCACCACTACGCCCCCCCCAAGCACCGCATGGTCGGAGACGTGGACCTTCTCGCCTATCCTCACCCCCGCCGCCAGCACGCAGCGGCGCAGCACGCTCTCCGCCGCCACCCGGCAGCCGGCGTGCAGCACCGCCCCCTCGATGTGCGCTCCCTCCTCGACCTCGCAGCCCGGGCCCAGTACGCAGTTGCTGGATACGGTGGCGTGGGGATGAATGCAGCAGCCGGGCCCTATGACCGTGGGCCCGAAAACCGCGGCCTCGCTGGAGACCTCCGCGTTTTCCTCCGCCCATACCGAAGGCCTGATCATCTCCCCCCGGAAATCGAAGGGCATCATGCGGCGCAGGATATCGTAATGCGCCTGCAGGTACTTGGCCGGCGTACCGATATCCATCCAGTAGGCGTCGCTGGGAAACCCGTACATGGGGATGCCATCCTCGAGCAACCCGGGGAAGAGCTGGCGCTCGAAGGAGAAGCGCTCCCCCTCCGGTACGCGGCCCAACAGCTCCGGTTCCAGGACGTAGGTCCCGGCATTGATGAGGTCGGTCCTCACTTGCTCCCAGCTCGGCTTCTCCAGGAACTCCGTTATCCTTGCCGTGCGGTCCAGCGGTACCAGGCCGTAGGCGGTGGGGTCCTCGACGCGCGTCAGATACAGGGTGGCCTTGCCGCTCTTCGCGCGGTGGAAGTCTATGAGGCTGGTGAGGTCGATGTCCGTCAGGACATCCCCGTTGAACACCAGGAAGGTGCCTGTAATGTGCCGCTCCACGTTTTTCACCGCACCGCAGGTATCCAGCGGCTCGTCCTCGGTGACGCAGGTAAGCTTGACCCCCAGGCGGCTGCCGTCCCCGAAATAGGAGGCGAAGACCTCGGGTTTATACGCGGTGGACAGCACGATCTCCTTTATGCCGTGGCGCCGGCAGAGGTCTATCTGGAACTCCAGAAAAGGCCTGTTCATCAGGGGCAGCATGGGCTTGGGCACGGTCAGGGTGAGCGGTCGCAGCCGCGTCCCCTGGCCTCCTACCAGTATCACCGCCTGCATGGTTCGTCCTCCCACTCGTGGCTCTACATCTACGGCCTCGGGCTCCCGGCGATATTCCAGGTAATATTAGAATCCAACCGGGAAATAATCAATCTCGCACTGCCCCGTACCGTACCGACCGATGCCTGCACGGAAGGTTATTCGCCTTCAGGCCAGCTCCTTCCGCCACCATGCGAGTACGTCACCCAGCGTCTCCTCCAGGGGGCGGTCGGGGACCCAGCCCACGAGCGCGCGCATCCTGGCGTTATCGCCCCGCAGCACGGGTATGTCGGATTTGCGCAGCCGGGCCGGATCCGTCTCCACCCGTATATGCGTCTCGCTCATGGACAGCAGCATCTTCAGTATCTCGGCGATGGAGCGGTCGCTTCCGCTGCACACGTTGTAAGCCTCGCCCGGCTCCCCTTCCCGCAGCAGGTGCCAGTAGGCCCCCACCAGGTCGCGGACGTCTGAGAAGTCCCTCCTGGCCTCCAGGTTCCCCACCCGCATCACCGCTTCCCTGATCCCGGCTTCCGCCTCGGCGATCTGGCGGGCGAAATCGGAGACCACGAAATCCGGGGACTGCCCGGGGCCGATCATGTTGAAGGCGCGGGTGATAACGGTCCTGGTGCCGTATGCCTGCTGGCAGAACACGGCATGGAAATCCTGGATCACCTTGCTCAAGGCATAAGGGCTCGCCGGCCGCAGCGGTTGGTCCTCCCTTATGGGCAGCTCGTCCTCCTTCACCTTGCCGTATTCCTCGGACGAACAGGCCACGTGCACCCTGGCGTCCAGTCCCGCCTCGCGCAGGGCGTCGAAGAGGTTCGCCTGGCCCGTGAGGGCTATCTCGTATGTCAGGCCGGGATCCTCCCAGGACCGGCGCACCGAGCTCTGCGCGGCGAGGTGAAAGACGTAATCCGGCCGGAACCTGCCCACGTGGGAGAAGACCAGGTCGCGGTCGAGGATGTCGCAGACGCCGTACTCGCACTCGTCCCAGGGTAAGGATTCGCGCGGCGGCCGCAGGTCCAGGCCCAGTACCTCGACCCCTTCCCGCTCGAGGAGAAAAGCAGCAAGGTGCCTCCCGACGAAACCGTCCGCCCCGGTTATGAGGACCTTCGCGGTCATAAAGCGCTCCTCTTGGCGATCATGTCCGCGATAAGCCCGAGGACGAGGATCTGGAGGCCACCCAGCAGGAGGATCACCGTACTGGGTGCGATATGCCAGCTGTAGCGCACGATATCCGCGATCATCTTGCCGAAGCCGGTCAGGAGCAGCAACAGGCCCAGGGGCAGGAATATCTTGAGCGGGCTGAACCAGGTCACGGTGCGGAAGATTGTCATGATGTAGCTGCTGGTGTCCCTTATGGGATGAAATGTGGACTTCCCCTTGCGGGGATAATACTCGATGGGCACGTACTTCACGGGATGGCCGTTGTTGAGAAAGGCAAGCGTTATGGTGCTCACCCACGAATGTCCCGAAGGAAGCATGTGCAGGTAAGGAAGGGCGGTTTCCTTGCGTATCGCCCGCATGCCGGAGTTCAGATCGGGAATCTTCGCGCCGCTGATGAACTCGGCCAGCTTGCGGATGAAGAATTTCGCCGGTATGCGCAGGAACTTCAGCGTGCCCTCTTCCTTGCGGCGAGCGCCCACCACCATCTCGCAGTTGTCCATCTCCTCCACCAGGCGCGGGATGTCCTGCAGCGGATAGGTGCCGTCGCCGTCCGAGATGACCACGATATCTCCCTGGGCTTTTCTCATGCCCGTGCTGCGCGATCGCCCGCCTCCCATATTGTAGGGGTGCTGCACCAGCGTGACCTCGGGGAAGGATCTGACTATGTCAGCGGTGCCGTCTTTCGATGCATCGTCGACGACGATTATCTCCCATTCGTAGGAAGTGGCCTTCAGAGCATCGATGGCGGTGCGCAGGTCGCCGGCTATCGCCTCCTGCTCATTATAGGCTGGTATTACTAAGCTTACTTTCACCTTGGCCTCCAAACACGGTAGTCTATCGCCCGATTATTCTATTTTATATATTAACTATAGCAATATTAAAGTGGGTAACTACTTAATACCTCCTTTTGCTTCTTTCAAGCTATTATTAAATGCTATCTCTTACTCTTCTTCTGGTACAATTACATATCGATAAAGCCTATTGTTAAAAAAATAGTACAACCGTAATCATCTAAGCCAGGTGGGCCTATGAACGGTAGAATAATGCGCTCAAGGTATTCATCACAGAAGCCTTGACTATTTAAAGATATCTTATGAAAACAATAATCAGCCACAAGGCAACCAGCGCATTCATTACTGGCGTTCTCGGTATCCTGTTGCTCCTATGCATCACGAGTGGAACTGGAATGTATGCATATCCCGTTTCCGTTTGCGGGGGCGTTCTTACTACCATTCTAATCTTTCTATCTTACCCCAGGCAGCAATCGCTCACGCCATTTACAGGCTGGTTTTTCAGGGGGAGCTGTAGAGGAAAGAGTATAGCCTGTGCCTTGCTTGTGGGGCTTGGTTGTCTTTCAGCTTCTTTACCTTTGATACTGGAAGGCAAGCAGCCTGCTTATTTCTCTATATACATCCCTGGAATGAGTATCATACTCTATCCTCTGAGTTTTCTTTGCATGAGTTTCGCCATATTTCTTTTTGTAACAACGCTTGACCTTCTTGTTGGGACCCATGAGACTCCGGTTGTTGCTTCGAGCGAACCCACAGAAACAGACGACAGCGGCAACCTCAGTGGAATCGCTTTTTTTACGTTTACATTTATCCTGCTTCTATTCCTCGTCATCAGACTGATCATCCCGAAATGGTTTCTTTCCTATGACCAACTTCTTGTAATGGCCCTTGCGGGAGTTACAGGCAGCTTTTTCTCATGGTCTTTGTGGTCTATTAGAATGGCACAAGGCGCAAATAAGTTATCAGCTGAAATGGAGGGAGAAGATGACCTCTAGCTTCAGCTTATCCATGCTCTTTATCGTTTGGACGATCTTGTATTTCGCCCCTGGTATGCTTATGAGTGAAATGCTGTTCGCCAGCACCTTTCCACTCTATAAAAGACTATTTCTCGGTGTTTGTATATCTATATCTGCTTATATATTTATCGGCTACATCTTATCAGCTTTCTCGATCTTATCTTCTTCACTTTCTGTTGGCATCATCATCTTCCTCGACCTGGTCCTTCTTATATCCTACATCCACCATATAAACAATAATGGAGCCAGTTTTATCTCCAGCCTGAAAAAACTTGACGCAAGATCTTGCCTCTTCATAACCGCACTTGTCATTGTTTTCGCCCTTGCCATCCTCGTCTTTTTCACCTGGCAGAACAAGGCTCCCGGCATCGGATCATGGGATCTATCAGATCAACTTCCACGCATGCTCGATCTCGATTACCATAATGGTATCCCAGAACATGAACTGGGTACCTTAGTCAAACCTTATTATCCCCGAGGATTCCATGTCGCCGGCCTTTTCTACACTGCGCCCTTCTTCAGCAGGATTTCATCTGTCGGGCTCTCATCTCCTCTTCTAGGTTTTGTATCCATTATCATCGGTCTTCAGATGGCAGGTATTTTTGTCCTGTCCCGATCCTTATATGGTGGAAAAAGAGCTGCGATTTTCGCGGCAGCATTTGGCATCGCTTTCAGCTTGCCCGCTATATTCACCAGTTACCCATGCAACCTGGGAATGGTGGTAATAATCGCTTGTTTGATACTGGAGACGGAGATCATAAAAAGCGGCCGTATTAGCCCTTTCAATTTATTTCTTATATCTGCTTTCGCGACCGTGATTTTTTTAATTCACTTGGTTACTTTTCTTATTTTTATCGCGTTCACCTTAGCCTTTTCTCTAGGAATTCTGTTCTCTGCTAAGAGAATGGGCCACAATCGCCGGAAATCCCTGTTGTTGATAGCTGCAATTGTCATCTCGGTTTTCATAATTGCAGCCTTTCTCTCAGTAACGTCCCCTCAGCTACTCAAAGGAACAGTAAATTATATGGGGATTAGAGGGGAGGGAGAAGCGGTGTCATCCGAAGTTACTCCAGAGTCTTTTTTCAGAAATGCCTTTCAATTCCGTTACAGGGAGCTAACGGGAATGTTGTTTTATATGCTTTTTATGGTCCCATTCATTCTCCTTGGCATCTATCGGGGGTTCAGCACAAGAAACTGGGTTCTGCTTCTCTTGCTCGGGGCAGCCATTTACCTTTCTCTATCCAAATTGGTCTGGTTTAACTGGAGAGTCAACTTCTATATGTTCATACCTCTTACCTTACTCGCAGGACTAGGGGTAGTGGAATTAATCGAAAGAAGCGGATCAAGATTCAAAACACATCTATCGTTCTGTTTAGTGATAATGTTGATAATAATATCCATGCTAGGAATTACTTATGAATTTGCCAACTCCGGCACCTATATGCACGGCGTTGGATATTGGGGCCTCAAACATCGTCTGGCCACATACGTTACTGAGGAGGCTTACGAAACGGCAGAATGGATAAAAGATAACGAGTTGGAATATATTACCTTCGCTACCGACGACCAGGGGGCCCACTATCTCCTGCTTTCCGCGATTACAGATGCAAGGATTCTAACGGCATCAGGTTTTCCGGGAATACAGTCCTTTGCGGACATGAAGGAGCTCTTTGATGCTCATACAAGCAGGGATAGAAGGCTGGAGATCATGCTTCAATACGGGGTCGAAGGACTGATAACCAACAAAATAGCTACCTTGGAGGATCTAATGGCGGACGACCTCGGTTTAGTAGTTTATTCTCCTAGTATCGGTTATTGGATTCTGATTCCACCTTATATCGCTGTGTCCGTTGTCGCAGCACCTCAAAGCTGAATGATGATTCCGGAAAGAACGGGCATGAGAAAGAAAGAATTTGACCCAGGCGACCACAAGGATTCGGTTGCCAAGGGAGCAACTTATATATTTTTTGCTAGAGTAGTGATGTTGTTATGCGGTCTGATACTTCAAATCACACTTGCTCGTCTTCTAGGTGTCGTTTTATACGGCCTGTATGGACTGATATTTTCCCTTCTTATATGGTTCGAACTCTTCATGATGGGGATAGGACGCGCATCCTCGATGCAAGTCGCCAAATCCTCCCTAGAAGCTAGAGATTTTTGCCATGTAGCGATCAAGGTACAGGTAACAATAGCTTCCATTCTCATAGTTCTTAGCATAGGCACCGCCTTCCTGTTTCCAGTGCTCTTCAATCGACCTGGCACTGCACATTATTTCATCGTCGCTTTTCTGGATATCCCGCTTATAGGTTTTTTCTATCTTTTCCAGGGGATAATAAACGGTCTGCGTCTTTACCTGTATCAAGCAATAGATATCACGGTCTATTACATAGCAAGACTGGTCTTTTCTATCCTTCTCGTAGAGTTGGGCTTCTCACTTATGGGAGCTATAATTGCCAATCTCATATGTTCTGTTGCAGGCATTTGCTTTGCACTGCATTTCTTGCATAAAAAGACAGCCAACCAAGATGAAAAATCCACAATAAAAGCAAGCCAGCTATTCAAGTTCACAGTACCATTCATGATTCTGCCTCTGGTCTTCAATGTCCTCGTATTCTCAAATCTATGGCTGGTAGGAGCTCTCCTTGACCCTGTCGATCTGGGTATTTATAATGCTTCTTTTAATCTGTCCCGTATCCTTTTAGTCCTTTTTGACAGTATGGCCACCGCTCTCTTCCCAGCTATTGCAGCATCCTTTTACTACGGTGATAGCAGTAAATCATCGAGCCTCATCAGGCAAAGCCTGCGTTTCCTGCTGCTTTTCGTCACACCAACTTGTTTTTTCCTGGGATTTACCTCTGGAACCGTTCTAAAGATATTCGGCTCCAGCTATACGGCCGGATCAGGGAGTATGGCTTTACTGCTGGTGGCTTTCTTCTTCTTAACCTTCGTGTCAATATTCAATTACATCATGATGGCAAGCTCGCGATTCTGGATGGTTATCACCATAAACCTATTCGCTGTATCGGTAGAGATAACTGCCGCCGTTCCCTTGATATCCAGATATGGCAAGGACGGAGCTGCGGTTTCATTGATCGTAGCTTGTGCGACGGCACTGACAATACAACTTTACCTCATCAGTCGACAGTACGGTTCTCCTATTACCCTAGGTACAATAATAAGGGTGATGGCGGCAGGGGGGGTCAGCGGTGCTCTTCTCCTGCCTGTGAGATCAATATGGTTGCTCATCCCCGTTTATTCTCTATGCTTCTGTTTTTATATCTTTCTTGTCGTCTTCCTCGGTGAGCTTAAAACGGAAGAGTTAAAACACTGGTTTAGGGTAATAACAAGGGCTTGAACCGCCAGTATTCATGATATACCCTCGAAAAAGGTTCCCATGGCCATGGAGCAATATAAATCCTAAACTCATCTTGAACAGTTGATCCCCGATTTTGACCTATTCTGCCTATGAAAT
>CAZGWK010000030.1:0-38641 GCA_964529285.1 uncultured Actinomycetota bacterium | reverse complement strand
ATCGAGGACCCGAGCTACATCGATAAATGCGTGGATCGCATCGCCGCCAAGGTGAACCTGTGAGCCTGATCAGCCAGGTCGCGCCGGCGGAGGTTGCGGGGGATCATCTCGTCGCCCAGACCAGCCCGTAACCGAACAGGCCTTTACGGAAGAAACCCGCGATGATATCGCATCCCCGCTGGAACCTTGGCTGGCCCTTCTTCTCAACATGAAGCAGGTGCGATGCAGACTATGCGTAGTAGCGCCCCGGAAGGTAAGGCGCCTGCTTGAGCAGGTGCATGACGAAGCGCTTCCTTGACTCGTCCAGCCGCGTGAACTGGAAGGCGAGCAGCGCGGCGATGACCATTCCTGCAAGAGGCATCATTCTCTTCATGTTTCCTCTCTCCTGTTTTCCGTATCACTCATACTTTTCGACCAGTTGGGATGCGATGTAGCCCGAGGCGATGGCCGTGGGCACTCCCCCGCCGGGATGGGTGGAGGCCCCGGTAAGATAGAGGCCCTTGATGGACTTGGACTTGGCCGAAGGCCGGAAGACCGCCTGGTTGGGCAGGTCCATGGAAAGGCCGTAGATGGCTCCCTTGGGGTTCTGCAACCGGCGCTCGAAGTCGAGGGGGGTCGAGACCTCGAGCACTTTTACGTGATCCTCCATTCCCGGTATGGCCGTCTGCGAGAGCCCGTGGATCATCTTCTCCGCCACGCCCTGCTTGATACTGTCCCAGTCGCTGTGCGCGAGATCGTACGGCCCCATACCCATGATGTTGAGCACGTGGCAACCCTCGGGGGCCAGGGACGTATCGGACTCGGTGGGCCAGCAGATGAGGCCGTATACATCCTCTGGTACGTTGCCCTTCTTGAAGTCGTTCCACCAGAAATCGTTCATCAAGTCCAGGGGCCCGATGGTCAGGCTGTGGTGTGCCTCCAGGGGAGGGCGGTAGTCCAGTCCCACGTAAAGCATCACGCAGGACATGGAGACCTCGTAGCTCTTGATGCCGAAACGCGCCAGCCAGGGCAGCTGCTCCTCGCCGATCATCTCCAGGTAGAGCTTCTTGGCGTTGACGTTGGATACAACGATATCGGAGGTTATCTCGGTTCCGTCCTTGAGCCGCACCCCCTCGGCCCTGCGGTTGCGCACCATGACCTTGTCCACATCGGTGTTCAGCCTCAGCTCCATACCCAACCTCTCGCCCACGCGCTGGAAGGCCTTGGGTATCTGGATCATGCCGCCGCGCGGGTACCAGATGCCCTCATGCTCCGAGTAGGGGATGAGGGCGATGAAACCGGGGGCCAGCTCCGGGGGCAGGCCGCAGTAGAAGGACTGGAAGGACATGGTCTGCTGCACGATATCGTCCTTGAAGTACTTCTTGATCACGTCCTGGTAGCTGGTGACGAAGAGCGGCAGAAATTTCAGCATCTTCGGGTTCTTGATGCCCATCTTCATCAGGTCGAACATGTTATTGCAGGGGCTGGTGAAGAAAGACGCGATAGTCTGCTTCATCATGTCCGCGAAATAATCCGCGAGCTCGAACCACTGCTTTCCGTCCTGGGGGGAGATGCTGGAGATGGCCTCCGCCGTGCCCTCCAGCGATACGGGGTAGTTGATGCGCGAGCCGTCCTGGAATATATAGCTGTAGATGGGGTCGCAGGGCATGAGGTCCACTTCCTCCTGGAAACTGGTCCCCAGGGCTTCGAAGGCCTTCTCGATGGGGTAGACCACCTCCACGATGGATGCCCCCACGTCGAAGCTGTAACCGTCTTTCTGAAAGGTGGAGCAGCAGCCCCCCACCCTCTCGCTCTGCTCGAGCACCAGCACCTTGCGCCCCTGCTTGGCGAGGAGGGCGCCGGCGCTTATGCCGCCGCATCCCGCCCCGATAACTATCGCATCGTAGTCCGCCATGAACTCAACCTCCCTGTGTCTTCGATGTCTGACGATCGCCTCCGTGTCTCATGTCTTTGGTGAAGGCTCATAGTGCCGCCTTCTTCATGCGCAGGGTCTCGTAGTCGAACCTGCGCATACAGATGTTATTGGGATCGTAGGTCATCTTCATGTCCCTGTAGGTGTCCACGTAGGTGCCCGCCTGGGGGAAGATGAACCCGATGAGGTCGTGCAGCGGCCCCGCTCCCTCCAGCAGCGCCCATACCCCGAAGCAGGCCCCGGAACCGTTGCGGAAGGACGCGGCCATGGCGGCCAGGGTGCCGGAGATG
This sequence comes from uncultured Actinomycetota bacterium, assembly GCA_964529285.1. Classification (GTDB taxonomy): domain Bacteria; phylum Actinomycetota; class Geothermincolia; order Geothermincolales; family RBG-13-55-18; genus SURF-21. The sequence continues at coordinate 36,439 of CAZGWK010000030.1, read as the reverse complement.
GTGCGCAGGCTGTCCTCGGGGTTGGACTGGTCGATGAAGATGTCGAACTCGATGAAACCCAGCCGGCCCATGTCGTAGGGCTGGAAATAAGAGGCGATCATGTCCGCGGAGAAGACGTTGTCGTCCGTTCCCACCTGGGAGGTCATGGCGCGCATCATGTCGTTGTTGATGTTCACCAGGTTATCCAGGTGGTCCAGGCCGAAGCCCACGAAGAAGCTGCCCTTCACCCTCTGCACCCGCACCGACTCGCGGAAGAACTTGGTGAACTTGTCCACCCCCAGGATGCGGCCCTCGGAGATGTCCTCCACTACCTCCCAGTCCATGAACTCGAACTCCGGCGCCACCGCCAGGATGTCCTCCTCGCACACCTTGCACTTTACCTCCGTCTCGAGCACGGAGTAGCCGCCGGTCACCGGGACCACGTAGTGGCGGGGGAACATGGGGATGAGCTTGGAGGACTCGGCATTCGTCTCCGCCAGGAAGATGCCCATGTAGGTGTTCTGGAAGTAGGCGTTCTCGATGACGATATTGCGCTGGCTTATGGCCTTGAGCGCAGGTGCGATGGACTCCCAGTTCTCAGAGTCGCTGATGGGCACGGTGAGCTTCACTTCGTCGGGGTTGGGATAGAGGCGCAGGGTCATCTCGGTGACTATGCCCATGGTGCCCATGGAGCCGCGGATGAATGCCCTCACGTCAGGCCCGGGACCGGGCATGTGCGCGTTGTCCGCTCCATAGGCGGCTGGCCCGCATACCATGACCTGGCCTTCCGGGAGGACGAACTTGTATCCTATGATGTGGTCCAGCCCCACGCCGTACTTGTTGGCCAGGGTGGAGATGTTGCCCATCATGATGTTGGAGACCACCGAGGCGTTGGCGCTGGTGGATGGGTTGATGAGGCGCAGTCCCCTTTTCAGGGTCTCCGTTTGCAGCTGCGCGAAGGTCACCCCCGGGCCTATGATGCAGTACATGTTCTCCTCGTCGATCTCCACGATGTGGTCCATGCGCCGCATATCGCAGAGGATGCCGCCGTAAGGGGGGATGGTCATGCCCAGCGTGTTAAGGCCCGTGCCATAGGGCGTCACGTCTATCAGGTATCTGTTGGCTATCTTCATCATGGCCGCCACATCCTCGGTGGATCCCGGCAGGGCCACGATATGGGGATGGTTCATGGGCACCACGGACTGATCGCGGGCGTAAGCTACGGTGATGTTGATGTCGTTGGACACCCATTCCTCGCCCAATGCTTCCTGGAGCTCCCGGTATGCCTTTTCCAGGTTCTCCGGCAGGTCGTGGGTCCCATCGATCTCGTGCTTCACCGGGACCTTGATGACCTTGCGCTCGCGCAGATCCTGTTGCAGGTCTTTACCTTTCATTTACACCACCTCCTCCAGCCCCGCGGCCAGCAATTCGAAGATGTCGTAGACCGGCAGGCCGCCCTGGCCGGCGAAGTGGCTCTCGCAGTGGGGGCATGCGGTGACGATGGCTTCCGCTCCCACCGCCCTGGCTTCCTCCAGCCTCTCGGCGGCGGTCCAGTCCGCCAGGTCCGGCTTGCCGGCCTTCACGCCGCCGCCGGCGCCGCAGCACCACGAGTTCTCCCGGCTGCGCTCGAACTCCAGCATCTCGAAGCCGGGCAGGGCCGCCAGCAGCTTGCGCGGCTGCTCGTAGACCTCGCACCAGCGACCCAGCATGCAGGGGTCGTGGTAGGCGGCTTTGATCTCCGCCTTGCCCCCGAAGTCGATCTCCTTCTTCTTGAGCAGCCTGGCCAGTATCTGCGTGGCGTGCACCACCTCCATGTCCATGGCCGGGGCGTACTCGTCTTTCAACACCTGCAGGCAGTGGGGACAGGCGGTGATGATGCGCTTTGCGCCCGTGGAGGTGAAGAGCTCAATATTCTCCAGAGCATGCTCCTCGAAGCCGTCGCGATCCCCCAGGGCGAGGTTGAAGCTGCGGCAGCAGGGCTCGGAGTCCCCCAGCACGCCGAAATCCAATCCCGCCGCCTGCAGCACCTTGACCAGGGACTCGAGCTTCTTCTGCATGTCCTTACCCGAGGCGTAGGCGCATCCCACGAAGAGCAGGTTCTCGGCCTTCTCCTGCGTGAGGTCCTTCACGCCCAGGCCCTTCACCGCCTTGCCCCTGAAACCCTTCTTTAAACCAAGGGGATTGTCGTTCTTGCTCGTGGATTCGAGCATCGGCTTATGGCCTTCCAAGGGGCCCCACCCCTCGTCCACCGCCTTCTCCCGCATGAGCTGTATTATACGGGTGGTATGCATGCCCTTGAGAGGGAAGCACATCTCCTGGCACAGGCCGCACAGACTGCACGAGTAGATGATGTCCGCCGTCTTCTGCGTGGGATCGAACTCGAGGTTGGTAATGGCGCGGGCGATCTCCATCATCCCCGCCGCATAGTATGACTCGAAGCGGTAGCGCGTGCCGCAGGGGCAGTTTGCCGAGAAGCGTGCGCTCTCGAAGACCTGTACGTTCATGGACTGGCACATCTTGCACTTGCCGCACACCCAGTAGTCATCCCGGTAATCCGTGAGCTTCTCCCTTTTCCTGGTCAATCCTTTGTCCATGGCCTACACTCCCTCCATGAGCTGCCCGGGGTTCAAGAGGCCCTTGGGGTCCATCACTTGCTTCAGGTTCCTTATCAGGCGGATGTTCTCCGGGTCCATCCTCCCGTAGATCTTCTCCGCCACCTCGTCCCTGGGCCGGTTGACGTGGGCCCCCGCGTCCAGGAGCGCCGTGTAGGCGTCGACCCAGATGCCGTGTACTCCGGGATCATCCTTTTCGTGGTAGATATCCGTCTCGCAGTAAAATGCGGCGCCGTAGTACGAGGGAATGGCCACCTGCCCCACAGGATATCTCCCCGCCGCATCGGCCGTTTTGGCGAATAGGCCTGCCGCCTTGCCCGCGAAGGTGAAGTAATCGATGACTTCCGTACCTCCCCGGTAATAGTCTCGCTCCGAGATATACCAGGGCCACTCGAACTTGCCCTGCATGACAGCGGCGAGTTCACCGCCCTCCTGCTTTCCCCCACAGTTCGCTGCCATCTCCCGGGTCTGGCGGTCCCAGACGTCCACCAGCTCGGGATGGTTGTCGAATCCGAAGATCACGCTCCAGGCCGGCAGGTCCGCAGCCATGGCGTCCGCCTCTTCCGGACTGCCGCTGAGCAGCACCGAGAGATAGCGCCTGTCCGCTACCACGCACTCGAAGACCTGGTCGTGACGGCTCGCCAGCCGCGCGGCCTTGATGGCGGATTCCGCGTCTTCGAAGCCGTATGCCGTGACCCGCCTCTCCTCCCAGCGCTTGTAGATCCATGTCTTCATGGCATAGGGTATGCCGAAGATGTCCTCGCTGGCATGGAAGAAGTTCGAGTACATCGGCCCCAGGTCTTCACGGAACTCGGCATGTCCGTCGGCGGTGTACTGGTCTGTGCCGCTCATCCACAGGCGGCCGTCCCCCAGAATGGCGTGGAATGTCGTGTACTGATAGGGCCGCGTGGCGCCGTTGGCGAGGATGACGTCGCGGTCGATATAGGAGCGCACGATGGAGGAAGAAGTAGCAGCAGCCGGCATGAGCAGCCTGAGGTTCAGCTTGTCCAGCTCACCCTTCAAACGTTCGAAGGTCACACCGTATTCGACAAAAGCGAGGAGGTTGGCCTCGTCGATGCGTACTATATCATCAATGCCCATGAGGTCTACGAGCACGCCACCCGAATCCGCCACCTCCGGCGGGAGGAAGCCGCGCCGGTGGGTATAGATGGGTACGTCGTTTTCGTATGCAGCCGCCGTTATGTCCGCAAGCTCGAGGCTGTCGCGCGGCACCGCGAGGGTGAGATCAAAGCGAGCCGGCGGGTCCTTGAAATACGCTCCCAGGGCCGCCCCGTCGGTCGTCAGTACGCCGGGTCCGGCTACCTCCCTCATCCTTTCCGATTGTCGCGTGCCCATGCCATTACCTCCCTTTCCCCAACGGCGATCACCAACGTTATCACCTATGCGAACTCTTGAGCCATCTCGCTGCGCTTTTCGCTTTTCTTCGCCCGCAAGAACCCGGAATAGGCCGACAGGGCCCGGGCAGCATCGATGCTGCGTTCTATGGAGTCGTAGACCGGTATCTTCTTTTCCTCCATGGCACGGAACCAGCGCTTGCGGTCCACCTCGGAGGCTCCCAGGAAGCAGGCAAGTACGGGCTTGTCTGGATGTTCCGCTCTTACCTGCGCGAGCATTTCCGGACCGTCGAACTCCGCCTCCGGAACCAGCGAAAAGATCACCAGTATGATGTGCATGTTCTCCTGGCCCGAGAACGCCTTGAGAATGACCCGGTAGGCATCTTCCACAGAGCCCTGCAGGGTCGCGGTCCAGATGTCCATGGGGTTCACGATCTGCGCCCATGCGGGCAACCCTGATCTCACTTCCCGTATGGTATCCGGAGACGGCGGCGGCAAGACCAATCCCCTGCGGTGGCAGGCATCCGCCGTCAAGACCGTTCCCGCACCGGTTATGGAAACGATCCCCAGGTTCGGACCTGCCGGCAGCGGGCAGTAAGACAGGGCCTTGGCGCTGTCGAAAAGCTCCTCTATACCGCTCACGGGGATCACTCCCGCCTGGGCCAGGGCTCCGCGCAGAACGGCATCATCCCCGGCCAGGGAGCCGGTATGGCTGGCTGCCATGCTCATCCCCAGGTCGCTACGTCCCCCCTTCAGCAAAAGGATGGGCTTTATGCAGGAGACGCGCGAGGCCAGCTCCTGGAACTCCCTCCCCCTCCTTATACCCTCCGAATACATGGCGATCACGCCCGTATGCTCGTCCTTCCCCAGGTAATCCAGCATGTCCACCTCGTCTACGTCCGCCTTGTTCCCCAGGCAGGCCACCTTGGAAAGACCGAATAGCTGCGTTGAGCTTATCCACAGCGCGAAGCCGCCTGCGAAGAGGCCGGTCTGTGCCACGATCGATAACGGTCCCGCCTCTATGGGCTGCAGGGACATGAAGGAAGTGACGAAGCCGGACTCCGTGGATATGGTGCCTACGCTGTTGGGGCCCATCATGCGCATGCCGCGGTCGCGCACCACTTCCACCAGCCGGCGCTGCAGCTCCCTGCCCTCTGGTCCGGCGTCCGAGTACCCCGCTGCGCATACGATGACGTTCTTCACTCCTCCGGCCGCACAGTCGAGGATGAATTCCAGCATGAACTCACGCGGCAGGATGCCTACTGCAAGGTCGACGCTTTCCCCTACATCGCACAGGGAAGGGTAGGCCGGTACGCCCATGATCTCTCCGGCCTGGGGGTGTATGGCGAAGACCTTGCCCCCGTAACCGAAGCGCAGCAGGTTTGCCAGGGTGACGTTGCCGAGTTTCATGGCCGAACTCGAGGCCCCTGCCACGGCTACGCTGGAGGGATTGAAAAAAGCTTCCATCTCAGAGCCCACGGATATCTCCCCCCTGGCTGTAGACCCGATCTATGACCGACCGCCGCTCGCGCGATCGTTGTGCCCCACGGAAAGCAGCGCTTTCTATTGCACCGATATACCTATACGAAGTAACGAAAAGGCATCTTGGGCAGGTTGGTGGCCAGCAGCTTTGCATAGCGCCAGTCCGACGGTTCGGTGGTCGCGGCCAGATATGCGGCCACGCCGCCCGCGATGCCCACTGCCATCAGCAACTTTGTCTTCAGGCTCATCTCCATATGTCCTTTACGCGTTGTCCTCCGCCACGAGTCCGCCGGTTATTATCCCGCCCGCGACCACGGCCGGTACACCGCCACCGGGATGGGTGGAGGCGCCCGCAAGGTAGAGGTTGTCTATGCACTTTGAACGGTTGGCGGGGCGGAAGACGGCCATGTGGCTGATGTCCGTCTGGATCCCGTATACCGCGCCACCGGGGTGCAGGAGCATGCGCTCCAGGTCCTTGGGCGTAGCCATGTCCCGGTAGACAACGTGCTCGGAAAGATCGGGTATTATGTAGCGCTCGATGGTGGCTATGGCATCGTCGATATACTTTTCCTTGCAGCGGTCCCAATCATTGCCGGCGAGGTTGTAGGGCGCCAGGCCCATGTGGGTGAGCACGTGCCTGCCGGGCGGCGCCAGGGAAGGATCTATCTTCGAAGCCCATGAGATGAGTCCCATCACCTCTGGCCTGCCGTCCACTTCGTATAGCTTGCCCTTGAGATAATGATCGCTCCAGTAGTCGTTCATCACCTGGGGACCGGTCAGGGTGAGGGTGTGGTGGGCCCTGAGTGGAGGCTCGTAATCCACGCCGAGGTAGATCATGGGACAGGGCATGGATAGTACCAGCGACTGCACGCCCCTCCAGACATGCCAGGGGATGTGTTCCCTTCCCACCATGTCCTCGTATAACTTCCTGGCATTGATGGCCCCCACTACGTTGCCAGCCGTTATCTGCGTGCCGTCCCAGAGCTCCACCCCCTTTGCGGTGCGGCCCTCCACCATGATGCGTACCACCCTGGAGTCGAATCTCGTCTCTCCCCCCAGGTCCTCGAAGGCCTGCTGGATGCCCGCTGGTATGCGGATCATCCCTCCCTCGGGGTAGTATATTCCCTCGTGCTCCAGCAGCCCCACGATGGCGTAGAGACCGGCGCACATGTCCGGGGGCATGCCGGCATAGAAGGACTGGAAGGCCATGGATGCGAGGACATCGTCGTTCTTGAAATACTTGGCAACGATCTTCTGATGGGTCTGCACGAACATAGGCAGGACCGAGAGCATCTGCGGGTACTTGACGATCAACTTGATGGTATCCAGAAAACCTATTGACGGAGCGTAGAAGAAGTTGTCCACCAGCCCCTTTATCTTCGGGGTATAGTCCTCCGCGAACGCGAGGAACGCCTTGGCATCCTCGGGTGAGAACTCAGCGATTACCCGCGCGGTATCCTCCACGGAGGTGGGGTAGGCGAAACGCACCCCCCGGGTGTTGTCGCAGTAGTCGTAGATGGGATCGACCGGGATAAGCGGGATATACTTCTCGCGGTCCATATCCAGGCGCTTGAAGAGCTCCTCGAAGGCCCTGGTGACCTCCACGACACTCGCGCCGACGTCGAAATGAAAGCCCTCGACCTCGTAGGTGGAACAGCACCCTCCTATACGCTCGGATTGCTCGAGTACCAGGGTTTTCATGCCCGCCTTCTGGCAAAGCGCCGCCGCCGAGAGGCCGCCGATGCCTCCGCCGATAACCACAACGTCATAATCCGGCATGATTCCTCCCCACTTATTGGTTAGTGATTATGACCAGTGGATATTATTCTACTATCTATTTTTAGGATTGGCAAGGCAGTGGAGGATAAAGAGGCTGCTGCTTCGTTTACGAGGAATGCATCAAGTGAGGAGTTGGACGATGACCTCCGCTCCGACCTCCAGGCGGCCCACATCCTCGGGCAGTATTGCCAGCGCGTTGCCCAGCACCATTGATTTGAGTATGCCGCTTCCCTGGGGACCGGTTACCCGCGCGTGGTAGCGGCCGTCCCGCCATTCCAATATCACCCGCACGAACTCCATCCTGCCCGTTTTTCTCCCGACGGGAGTATCCAGGACGGCAACGACCTCGGGGCGGAATATCAGCGCACGTCCCATCATCTTCAGCAGGGCCGGCCGTACGAACTGCTCGAAGGAGACCATCACCGATACCGGGTTGCCCGGCAGTCCGAAGAGGGGCTTGCCGCCGACGTGCCCGAAGGCCTGGGGGTTGCCCGGCCGCATGGCCACCTTCCAGAAGTTCATCTCGCCCAGTTTTCCCAGGACGTCCTTGACCATGTCGTAGTCCCCCACCGAAACCCCCCCGCTGGTGATGAAGAGGTCCACGCGTTCGGCGTTGTCCATTATCGTCCGCTCCAGCAAGGCTGCATCGTCCCTGACCACTCCGAGACGCAGCGGCTCCGCCCCCGCCTCTCTCACCATGCCGTACATGGTGTAGCTGTTGGAATCCCTTATCTTCCCGGGTTTCAGTTCCTCGTCCACTCCTACCAGCTCATCTCCGGTTGAGATTATCCCCGCCACCGCACGCCTGAAGCAACGCACGCGCGCGTAACCCGTGCTCGCGAGCATGCCCAGCTCCGCCGGCCCTATGGCGGTTCCCGCCGCCAGAACCTTCTCCCCGGTCTTTACGTCTTCCCCGGCCTTGCGTACGTGGGAACCCAGGGGAAGACCCTCCAGTATCTCGACACGGGCGTCTCCCGCACGGGTCGACTCCACCGGTATCACCGTATCGGCGCCTTCCGGGAGGGGTGCGCCGGTCATTATGCGTATCGCCTGCCCCGGCCCTACCGAGGCATCGGCGGTATAGCCGGCCGGAAGGTCGCCCAGCACGGCAAGCTCGACCGGGTTCCCGGGCGAGGCCCCCGCGACGTCGGCCGCACGCACCGCGTACCCGTCCATGGCCGAATTGTCGAAGGGCGGTATATCGTTCTCCGCCATGGCATCGCAGGCCAGGTTAAGGCCCAGTGCATCCAGCAGCGGGACCTCTAACTCCTCGAGCCTTTGCATGCAGTCGAGTACGTGTTTCCTTGCCTCTTCCACTGCCAACATTCTGCTTTACCTCCGAAATACTCCCGTCTCCTACTCCGCCGGGGGTTCCCAGGACCCCATTTCTAAGAAAGCTCTTGCATCCTCCGAGAGCAGGTAAGCGAGCAACTCCTGCGCTCCGTCAAGGTTCGTATCGGGATAGACGAGTGTGCTTACCGTCGCGGCACGATAGAGATCCGTAAGCGCCTCCTCGTCCTCGAACAATACCTCCAGGCCTACTTCGCTTTCAAGCCTCTCGAAAACGCTGCGGCCCGAAAGGGTATAGGCGCCCTCCAGCGAGGTCTCCCGCAAGGCTTTCTCCGCGCCCGCCTCGGTCGGCAGCAACCATTCTCCCGTTTCGCTGACGCCGGAAATACCCCACAGCGTGCTCGACTTGATAGCGGTGGCGGAACCGTCGATGCGTAAAACAAAGGCCTGACCGGTGTCGGCTATCCTCCTAAGTGCGTCCGCGATATCCTCGGCCTCCCGCACGCCGGCCGGATCCTGCGGCGGCCCTACCAGGACGTAATCCTCGCGCATGATTTCGGCCGTCCCCTCCACGTATCCCAACCGCTCCAGGCGCGCTTCCTCCTCGTAGTAATGGGTGAGGGCGACGTCGCATTCGCCGTGCCTCACCATGTCCAGGGCCACCTTATCGGCGACGGCCACCAGTTCCACCCGTATCCCAGACATGGACTGGAAATCACCGGCCCATGCCTCCAGTATCCCGCTGCCCTCGAGATCGTTGCTTGCCGCCAGGATTAAGGAATCGCTTTCTTGCCCGCAACCCGGCGATAGAACCGTCAGCAGGAGAAAGGCAAGTAATGCCAGGGCAAAATATCCACGGTAACGTCGCACGTTCATGGAGACATTCTATCCCTATTCCCCGCGCCCCACAAAAGGCATGACGTGTACGGCCGTCGCCTTTATCACCGCGGTCAGCCTGCGTCCTTCGGCGATACCCATCTCCTGCCGTGATGCCTTTGTGATATACGAAACGAGGGGAAAGCCGCAGTCCAGAACGACCTTGACCAGCCCCCCCAGATCCTTTATCCCTACGACCTCGGCATTCAAGCGGTTGCGTGCCGAGCCTGGGTCTCCCGCTTCCGCAAGGAGCACCACTTCCTCGGGGTGGATCAGCACCTTCACGGCCGAACCGGGGGGAAGCTCGCAGAGACCTTCCACGGATACCCCACCTACATCTATGCGCGCCGTTCCCTCCATGCAATCCACCACCTCGCCCTCGAGCAGGTTCTCGGCGCCCAGGAACTCCGCCACCTCCTCGCTGGCCGGCTTTCCGAAAACGTGGCCGGGCCTTCCAACCTGCTGCAGCCGGCCTTCCAGAAACACGGCGAGAGAGTCGGCTATCTCCAGAACCTCGTGATAATCGTGGGACACATAGATGGCCGTAACCCCCATGTCCTTGACCAGCCTGGTTATGTCCTCCCGCAGAGCCTTTCTGGCGGGGACGTCGAGGGAAGCCAGGGGCTCATCCAGCAGCAGCAGGCGGGGCTTGAGCACGAGGGCCCTGCCCAGGGTCACCTTCTGGGCCTCTCCGCCCGAGAGGGTGAGCGCGTCCCGCTCGGCCAGGTCCGCGATGCCGAGCTTCTCCAGCATCTCGTCCACCTTTTTCTCCCTGGCGTCGCCTTCCATGGCCCGCAGCTTCAGCCCGTAGGCGATATTGGCGCGCACCTTGCGCTTGAAGAGCAGGGGCTCCTGGAAGATCATGGCCATCTGTCGGGAAAGCTCTCTCCTCTCCCGGCGGTCCATCTCCGAAAGGCGGCTGCCGTCCCAGTAGGTGACCTCCCCCTCCGTCGGCCTTTCCAGCATGTTGATGATACGCAGCAGCGTGCTCTTGCCCGACCCGTTCGGTCCCACCACGGCGAGTATCTCTCCCTCCTCCACCTCAAGGCTGTCCACGTCCAGAACCTTGCGCTCACCGTAGTAGTGTTTCAGACCTGTGATGGAAAGGAACGCCGTCACGACGAGGTCTCCCCCCGGAAACGCGAGAAGAGGCCTCTGGCGACCCTTACCGGCTCGCTGAACAGGCTGCCCTGCTGAATGGAGGTCATGATCCAGACCAGGAGGACGGTGATGGCGAGCAGGATTATTCCCAGGGCGATGGCCAGCGTGGAGTTGCCCCGGCTCACTTCCAGCACGGTCGCGGTAGTGAGCGTGCGCGTGTAGGGCTCCCCGTTGCGCAGCAGGTTCCCTCCCACCATCATCGCCGCTCCCACCTCCGAGATGATGCCTCCGAATCCCGCTATCACCGCGGCCATCAGCGAAAGCCTGGTCTCGCGCAGGAGGGTCAATACCGACCTGGTCTCGCTGGCCCCCAGTGATTTGGCCTGCAAGCGGATCCTGGGGTTCTCGTTCTGAAGGGCGGCCATGGTGATGCCGGCGATGAGGGGGGTGGCAAGGACGATCTCGGCCAGGATGATTGCCCAGGGTGTATACAGCCAGTCGATGAAGCCCAGGGGGCCCCTTCTCTTCAGGAATAGATAGACGAAAAGGCCCACCACCACCGGCGGAAGCCCCATTCCCGCGTTGACCAGTGTGACGATCAGCTTTCTGCCCCTGAAGCGGTAGAGCGCCAGCGCCGATCCCAGGGGGACCCCCATGAACATGCCTATCGCGGTGGCAATGGCGCACACGTATAGAGTGAAGAGGGTGATCTTCATAACGTAGGGATCGAAGCTGAAGATGAGTTTTATCGCCTCAACGAAACCGTTCCAGATATCACCCATGGATGCCATCACCTCCGCCGCAAGAGAAAGTCCCGATGCGGGGCCCCGGCCTGGTGCCGGGACCCCGTAACATTGATATTCTATTACATTGACAAGCATTCAGTGCCGGCTGCTAGAGGGCATCCGGAAAGAACAGGGGCTCTCCGAATTCCTCCACTCCGAACTCTTTGAGGAATTCCTGGGCCTCGATTCCGGTAACGAAATCCGAGAAGGCCTTGGCTCCCTCGTTATTCACGTCCGGCCATCTCTCCGGGTTGACCTCCATCACGTGGTAGTAGTTGTTGAGGATATCATCGCCTTCGAAGAGGACATCGAGTTCCAGGCCGTTCTCGAGATTGAGATAGGTGGCGCGGTCGCTCAGGGTATAGGCTATCTCCTCGGAAGCGATGCGCAAAGTGTCGCCCATGCCCTTGCCGCTCTCCACGTACCACTCGCCCTGGGGCTCTATTCCGGCCTCGTCCCATATCTTCAACTCCTTGGTATGGGTGCCGGAATCGTCTCCTCGCGAGATGAAGGTGGACTGCGATTCCGCGATCATGGCGAATGCTTCAGCCGCGGAGGATACGTCCGCTATCCCAGCGGGATCGGAAGCGGGGCCGGCGATAATAAAGTCGTTATGCATCACGGCCTCGCGGTTGACAGCGTAGCCTTCCTCCACCACCTCTTCTTCGGCGGCGGGACTGTGGACCAGCATGACGTCGCACTCGCCCTCGCGGCCCATCTCCATCGCCTTGCCGCTCCCCACCGCTATGACCGCGACGGTGTAGGGATACTCGTCCTCGAACATGGGCACCCACTCATCCAGTAATCCCGAGTCCTGGGTACTGGTGGTGGTAGCCAGGATGAGGTCCGTTCTCTCTACGGGTTCCGTCCCTTTTTCCCCGCACCCTGTGACCATGGCGACCAGGGCCAGAGCCACTGCCAGACCCAACAGAAATATCATCCGTCTCTTCATCCCGAACCCATCTCCCTTCCTTGTTATCACGTCCTCGTTCCACTCAGGAGCGTTACCGCCCCTGACGATAGCCCGCAACACGAGGTCGTTACCAGATACGACGAAGTCCGCCTGGAGGCGGACAGCATGGCTTTAGAACGCCACCTCCTTTCCAAACACGGGAGGCATGAGGATTTCCCCCCATACCCTTTCGGCTCATATCCATGGCCTTGCGGCTTTAGGAACGGAGCTCGGAGGTAATCTCCCGGACTTCTCTTTTCAATGAACACCTCGCCGCCGGGCATGCCCGCCAGAAGAGCACAACACGCTTCGCAAGCATGGCGGCGAAATACGTCTGGCCTCTCGCATTAATTCCCGTAAAAAACCGCGGTCTAGAAACACCCCAGGGAACATTTCGCGATCTTCAGATTCAAGGCATTGGCGGCTTTACCTACCTCCTTAGCAGGGACGTTCAGCTCCTGCGCCAGCTTCAAGGCCACGGCACAGTAGAGGCGCCCCTCCTCCGCCTTCGCTTTCACCGCCTCCAAGACCTTTTCGTCTATCTCGTTGGTCATCAGTGCACCTCCCACTCTACGCGACGCTCGGGACAGCACTATCTCCCAGGCCGCCTCCCTGCCCAATTCCGAGACCATCACCAGTTTGGCCAGGGAGTTCAACTTTCTTACCTTTCTCTCCAGTTCAAGGATATACGATCCAGACAGATTATCCCCACCGTTTACTATCACGGCGTCAGCTTTTTCAATCGCGCTCCATGCGGACGGCTTGAAATCTTCGAGGGTGGGGTTCATGATAAAAATCGCGAAATCGGGATCGACGTGGTCGAGCACGCTGTTCCCTTCCACGATCACCACGGGAGCATCGATGCGGGGCCAGGTCTCCCTCACATCGTCCGCCAAGTCCTTCAAGGTGGTACGCACCCAGAACACGGGCCAGGCACCCGCCTCCACCATCCTCGCCGTATCCGTGCCGGGCGCAGCCGGGGGATCCGCTTCCTGGACAACGGACTCACCGGGCGGGCTCTCCGCGTGTACGGTCACCTTGACGCCGGCGCATCTGCGGCAGTGTGCTGCCAGGTATGCGGCAAGTGAACTCTTGCCGATGTCCTTGTTGGCACCGGATACCGTGATGATCCTCGGGGTCCCTCGACCCGAAAGAAGCCCGTCCGGAGAGGACGAGCTCTCAGCCTCTGGCAAAACCCTCTCCTTTCCAAACACGGGAGGCACGGGCGTTTCCATCCGCACCCTGACGGCCCACCGCCCTAGCTTTTTTGCCTTAGGCGATCGGGCTCGGAGAGCTCTTACACCGCTCATTTCTTCGTGCGAAGGGATTATAACCCCAGACGCGTGAGCTTTTCAAGAAAAGGAGTGATCTGGTGCGCGAGAGCGGCGGAAAGCATGGCAGGATGCGGATGAAAAAGAGTGATTGATGTAAAATATAGGAATAGTATTCGTATTCAGCCGATGGGTAACAGGGTTCATGCGTTTGAGATAGCGCTGCCTGAGGAATCGAGAGTCCGGACATGCAAGATGAAGAGAAGACGAAAGAGCAACTTTTAGAGGAGCTGCATGGGCTGCGCAAGCGCCTCTCAGAGCTGGAGGGGTCGCACGCAGAGCTGCAGCGGGTGAGGAAGGCCCTGCTGCAGGGCGTGGAAGCCCTGGGCGTGGTTTTGGAGAACTCGAACGATATCCTGGCCGTATTGAGACCCGACGGCACCCTGGAATACGTCGGCCCTTCGGTGGAAAGGGAAACCGGCTACCGCCAAGAGGAATTGAGCGGCACGTATGCCCTCGACCTCATACACCCGGACGACATACAATCCCTCCAGCTTGCATTAGACCGAGGTTTTAAGGTACCCGGGGGTACGGTGTTCATGGAGTTCCGCTACCGGCACGCCGACGGCTCCTGGCACAGCATGGAGGCGCAAGGGATCAACCTGACAGACAACCCCGTGGTTTCCGGAATGGTCCTCACAGCCAGGGACATCACCGGCCGCAAAAACGTTGAGCGGGCCCTCTCGGAGCGCGAGAGTTACATGCGCACGCTCGTCGAGAACACCCTGGATATAATCATCGTACTCGATAGCGATGGCGTGTTGACCTTCATAAGCCCTTCCCTGGAACACGTGCTGGGATACAAGCCGGAAGAATACATGAGGCAAGATCCCGTGCAGTTCTTTGCTGCCATACACGCCGATGACAGGCAAAAAGTCGTAGAGTTCGTCGAGGAATCGCTGCGCAGGCCGGGCCTTTCCGAGTCGATGGAGTTCAGGGTCCAGAATGCCGACGGCTTGGAGCGCATCGTCGAGACCAGGGCCAATAACCTCCTCGACGACCCGGTCATCGCGGGCGTCATACATACCTTGCGGGACGTAACGGAGAGAAAGCGGTCCGAGGACACCATCGCGGCCTGGGAGCGGTCCTACAGGTCGCTGATCCGCAACGCGGCGGACATGATCTCCGTCCTCGACGATAACCTCTCCTTCAAGTGGGGGAGTCCCTCGGCCTCCCGTATCACCGGTTACGGTCCGGGTGATGTTTACGGCAAATGCATCCTCGATTTTCTGCACCCCGATGACGTGGGAGAAGCGAGGAAGGACTACATGCACATCCTGCAGAACCCGGGAGCAACCCTGACCGGGCAGAGGCGCTTCCGGCATAAAGACGGCAGCTATCACTGGCACGAGGCGATCCTCACCAACCTGCTGCACGACCCCTCGGTACGGGGCATTATCGTAAACTCACGCGACGTCACCGAACGCAAGCTCATGGAGGAGGAGCTCCTGGCCAGCAACCGGGAACTGGACTCCTTTGCGACTTCCGTCTCCCACGACCTGCGCACCCCCCTCTCCCTCATCGAGGGATACGCGCAGCTGCTGCGGGCTGAAGGCAACACGGAGGAGGAGAACGAAGCATACCTGAAGAGCATAATCATCGCCGCCAGGCGCATGGACGAACTCACGGAATCACTTCTCGGTTACGCCCAGGCTGGCAAAGCGGAAGGGACGGTCGGCCCGGTAGAGCCGCTGGATGTGATCAGCGACGTACTCTTCGAGCATTCCGTCGAGATAGAAACAGAGGGCATAGAGATAATACTGGGCGAGGTGTTCCCCACTCTAAAGGTAAACCAGTACAAGCTCCGCCAGGTTATGGCGAATCTCATCAATAACGCGATCAAATACCTTAGCGGTACCCGCAGGCCACGCCTCGAGATCGCATCGCTGCAGCCGCATGAGGAACTGGCGACCTTCTACGTCCGCGACAACGGTCCGGGGCTGGACCCCGACATCAGAGAGGATGCCTTTCAGCCCTTCAAGCGTTCCAGCTCGTTCAAGACCCCCGGTCTGGGCATAGGTCTCTCCACCGTCAAGAGGGCGGTGGAGGGCTGGGGCGGAAAAGTATGGATCGCGTCAGAGCCGGGAAAAGGCGCCACCTTCTTTTTCACCGCCCCGGTAGCGTAATCCAGATTACGATCGGTTTCCCACCTCCTATACGTACACGTGCCAGGCCTCCACATTCGGAAATTTGGAGCCCTACTCCGAGCGTGCAGGCTGTCGTGCGGGGTTGCTCAGACGGATTGGAGGGTGCGGGAGATTACCTCGTCCTTGGCCGCATCGGGGAGGTCATCGAAATAGGCGCAGTATCCCGCGACCCTCACTACCAGCCCGGGGTACTTGCCGGGATTGCCACGTGCATCCTCCAGCACATCCGGGTCTATGACGTTGAACTGCACCTGCATCCCGCCCTGTTCGAAATACCCGCGCATCAGCGCCGCAAGCAACTCGGGCCCTTTCTCTCCCGCGAGATCGCGGGGATCGAAGCGCAGGTTAACGGCACAGCCATTGGGCATCATCCTCGAGTCCACCCTTGCCACCGACTGCAGCAAGGCAGTGGGACCCAGCCTGTCGCACCCGTTGGCGGGGCCCAGGCTGGAAGCGAGAGGTGTGCCGGCAAACCTCCCGCTCGGGAGGGCTCCCACGTAGCGCCCGAAGGCGACGTGACAGGTCACGGAATAGAAACCTGGAACGTACGGGCCACCTCTGGTATTAAGGTATCGCGACAGGGCAGCGTGGAAAATACGTACCACGAGATCGGCATATCCGTCAGCCAGCGGATCATCATTGCCGTACTTTGGAGAGGACGCGAGCTCCGCCTGGAGGCGCTCATGGCCGGCGAAGTTGACCTCGAGCGCAGCGATGATCTCGCCGAGGGTATATTTCCCGCGAGAGTAAACCAACATGTCCAGGGCGGCCAGGGAATCTGCGACGTCGGCGACCCCCACTCCCTGGATGCCGCTGGAATTATATCTGGCCCCGCCCGCGGTAAGATCCAGGCCGGTTTCAAGGCAACCCTCCACCAGCATGGAGGAGAAAGGGGTGGGATGGTAGTCGCGGTTGCCGGTCTCCACGACCCGGAAATCGCCCACCATCCTGTCCACCATATACTCCACCTGCATGCGGAAAGCTTCGCTGAGCGCATCCATGTCCCGGAAGGTGGCCGGGGACCGGGTATCGGCACCCGACCGGGCACGCCTGCCGAAACGCCTGCCGCGGTTCAAGGCCAGCTCGAGGCAGACGGGCAGGTTGAACAATGCTGCATCGGTGGAGAGAAAGCTTACCCCCGGAAGTGACGGTTCCACGCAGCCCACGATACCGTAATTGCGGGCCTCCTCCACTGGATAGCCGTGTTCTACGAGGGAGGCCACGACCGCCTCGTCCGCGAAGACGGCGGGCACTCCGTTTCCCCTGCGAGCAACGTCCGCGACTCTCAACAGGTATTCATCGGGTGAGCCGGCATGTACCCGCGCCTGGTAATTTGGATCGCGCAGCCCGGCCTCCTCCATGACATCCAGAAAGAGATAGGTCAACGCGTTGGTGGCATCGTTTCCCTCCTGGTCGGTGCCGCCTACTATAGCGGCCTGTACTACGAGATAGCCGCCGTGATACTGGCTGATCCTCTCCGAGAGCAGGAAGACATGCTCCGCGGCTTTTGCGCTGAAGGAGAGCAGAAGATCCCTGGCCCCTTCCCGGTCGAGCCTGCCCGCCTTCACGTCCTCCCGGTAATAGGGATGCAGGTACTGGTCGACGCGGCCGAAGGATACGGCGGAGTTCAGGCTCTCGAGGTTCACCGCCATATGGGTCAGCCATAGAGACTGCAGGGCTTCCTGCAGGGTTTCGGCGGGGCCGGCAGGGACCTTGCGGCAAACCCTCGCTATGTTCGCGAGTTCTGACTTACGCACGGGGTCGGCCTCTTCGCTCTGCAGCTTGCCGGCTTCGTCCGCCAGCCGCGCGGCAAATATCAGCAGGCCGTCGCAGGCGATGCGCGCCGCGTCGTAGAGCGGCCCCTCCAGTCCCCGCATCGACTCCAGGTACCCCTTGACGCCCAACTCTATCATCTTCTCGTATGCGGGCAGGAAGTGCCCGATGCCCCCCGCTTCGTTGATCAGATAGAAGACCGGCCACAGCTGCCCGCGTATATAGCGCAGCAGATGCCTGCGGTCCTTGAAGGCGCGGAAGTTCATGTTGCGGAACAGCCAGTAAGGTATTACCTTAAGCAGCATCTTGAGGCGATCGGGCCAGGTTATACGCAGCGGGGTCGTCTTTCTGCGCTCCATCCACAGCAGTTCCTCGCTCATGAAGACCCCGGCGAGCTCCGGCTGCGTTATGGCAGAGATGCGCCTGGAGCCCATATTGCCGACGATGAGCTCGTCCGGGTATATATGTACGGATTTGTTCGCGAGGATGTAGCGAAGCGCCTTAGCCTTGCGCACCAACGTGGGGTCGCCGGGATCGTCGTGCCGCTTGCAGAACTCGGTGACCAGAAGCGCCCTTTCCGGACACAGGTAGACGGGCTCAGCCAGGAGTTCCTGCTTGATGCGCCGGTAGCGCCCGCTCTCTCCCGCTCCATCTATTACCTCTAACATCACGCTACTGATTATAGGTTAACGTCCGGTGGTTTGCATCGCGCAGGTAAGCCTTTATCGCGAGAAAGGCGCGTTGCGAGAAGGCACAGCCGGGGTGCCCGTGCCGAGCGCAGCCGAGTCGCCAGGTTTTGAACCGGCTCGGGTACATTGCGCTTTCATTCTCACGCACACATCCCTACCCTGCCATATCAAGCCCGCAAAGCATGAGGTCGATTAGACATAGCGACGAAGTACAGCTTCTGACTTGGGAGTTTAATTGCAAACGAGAATGAAAGAGCTGGAATCTGCGCTACACGGCGCTTCTCGCAGGTTGCTGCTCAAGGCCGCGCTCTCGGCGATAACCATACCCATCGTCATCCTGGCGCTCTTCTCGCTTACCATCTTCAGGTTCACCTCCCGGCAATACCTGGTCTTTCTGCTCGCTCTTGCCGCCGTCGTCATACCCCTGATCCTGATCTTCGCCCTCGTGTTCATGTCCAGGCAGCGCCGCCTCTTGCGGCTGCTGTCCGACTGGTACGAGAACGACAGGGACCCGGACTCCGAGGCTGATCGCGCCCTGTCCCTGCGTCTACAGAAGGAAATAGATGCATCCAGTACGGAACACGCCGTTTTCGTGGGATCGGGGATCTTTCTGAGCATGGCGCTGAGCGTGCTGATATTCGGTAGATTCGCAGATTTCACCGCTTACACTTCCGTTTCCTATATCTCCCTCGGAGTACTGCTGGCGCTGACGGATTTCTTCGTCACCCTCTTCATCTCCCACCGGGAGATGCGTCCCGCGCTCCAGACGTTCCTGCGCGACTGCCGGGGTTTCGGTTACTACGCCTCTGCGGGCATCGGCAGGCGCCTGGCGGTGTTTTCCCTGACCATATTGGTCCTCGCCCTCGGCATCACCTGGATAGCGGCCTCGTACATCTCCAGCGACATGCTCAAGCAGGAGATCGAGGGCAGGGGGCGCGATAACATACGACTGCTGGCGGGCAGGCTGGATACCCTCATCGCAGAAGGCGCGCCCGAGCGGGAACTGCAGGAAGCAGTGGAGGGATTGAAGCTGGGCGAAGACGAAAGGCTGGCCGTATTCGACGAGCGGGGCAGGGTGTTCTTCGCGTTCTCGAGTGGCCGCATCAAAGACGAAACCTGGGAGGAACTGTCCGCCCCGCTGCAGGAAGAAAGCGCCGACGTCATAAGCCGTTTTGAGCAAGCGGGCAGCAGGGAGTACCTGGTCACCAGCACGCCACTCTCTCTCAACGGAGGCTGGACACTTCGCCGGGTAAACCTTTCGGACGCATCCTTTCATGCCCTGTGGCGCCTGAGTCCGACGATGTTGCTCCTGCTCATTATCGGAGCCGGCGTCGCCGCCTACCTTACCCTGCTCATGACCCGCAATATCTCCGACCCACTGAAGAACCTGGTCAAGACCTGCCGGGTAGTGGCGACGGGAGACCTCTCGGCGGACGTCCAGGTCGATTCCCTGGACGATATCGGCGAACTATCAAGCTCCTACTCCGAGATGCTGGTTTCGCTGCGCCATCTCAGCGGAGAGCTGCGGGACACCTCCGGAGAGGTGAGCGAAGGGGCGGTGAGCATAGTGGCCGTTTCGGAACAGATCATGGGCGCGATAGAGGAATTGAACGCGCTCGTACAGGACCTCTCAGAGCAGATAATGCACGAGGTGGACCAGATAAGGAACGTCGAGGATATCATGGGCAGCGTGGCGGAGACCATCTCCACCGCGCACGCCAAGGCAAGCCAGAGCCACGAGATAAGCCAGGACGCGGAGAGGCTGGTGCTGGAGGGGAGAGAATATGCCCGCGACGCCGTGGAAAAGATCGCCGAATTCAAAGCCATCCTGGACGAATCGATGGATGCCATCCTGTCGCTGGGAGAGAGCTCCCAGAAGATAGGCACCATTGTCGAGATCATCACCCGCATCGCCGACCAGACCAACCTGCTGGCGCTCAATGCCGCCATCGAGGCGGCGCGGGTGCCCGAGTTCGGCAAGGGGTTCGCGGTGGTGGCGGACGAGGTCAAGAAGCTGGCCCAGGAGGCCGCCGGTTCAGCACAACGCATACACGACCTGGTGATAGTCATCCAGAAGGACGTGGAGACGGCCAAGGACCTCATGGAAAAAGGTACCATGGGCATGTACGTCGGCATGGAGACGGTAGAACGCACCGACCACTCCCTCCTGTCGATCTCGGATATCGTCAATCAGATGGCCAGGATGGCGGCCTCCATCGCCGAGGCGTCCTCCAGCGAATTGAACGAGAGCGAAAGGCTGGCCGAGTCGCTTAAGGCCATGAAAGACCAGGTAGAGAACACCGCGGGTGCCTACGAAGAGATAGGAGCCTCCTCCGAGGAACAGACCGCCGCCGCCACTGAGCTGACCGGTACGGCCGAGCGCCTCTCCGAGATCGCAAAGAACCTGGAGGAGATGGTGGCCCATTTCAAGACCGCCAGGCGCCGTGAATAAGACGGTTTCAGATGCTGAGCGGCGGGCGGCGGTCAGCCCAGGGACGCGCCTCCTCCAGTTGCGCCGCCAGCCGGAAGAGAGTCGCCTCGTCCCCGAAATTCGCTATGAAATGTAGCCCTATGGGCAGGCCATCATCGTTCCAGTACAGGGGCACGTTCATGGCCGGCTGGCCGGTGATGTTGCAGATAGGCGTGAAGGGCACGAACCCCGCCGCACGAATAATGCCGTAGAGGGGGTTGTCGGGCGGCGACTCGAACGTCCCCAGGGGCAAGGGCGGCTCGGCAAGAGTGGGCGTGAGCCACAGGTCATATGCGGCGGTCTGCCGGGCTACGTCGCGGGCGACTCCCTGCAGCCCCGTCACGGCCATGAGATAGTCGGAGGAACTGTAACCCCTGCCCATCTCTATCAAGGCCCAGGTAAGCGGCTCGAACTGGTCCTGCGTGGGGGTCTTGCCTGTGAGCATAGCCAGGGCATCGGCGGTCCATGCCTGCGCCGCAGACCACAGGGTCATGAACAGGGGCGTGAGCGATTCGACATCGACCTCCAGCATCCTCTGCTCCACTTCGTGGCCCAGCTCGGCGCAGAGCGCGGCTGCGTCCTCCACGGCTTTCATGCAGTCCTCATGCGCCGTCGCCCCCTGGGCCTCGGAGGTATATGCGATGCGCAGTTTTCCGGGATCGGCGCCTACCTCCTCCAAATAGGGACGCTGCGGCGGCGGCGCCCAGTAGGGGTCTCCCAGATCGGGCCCTGAAGTGGCATCGAGGAGGGCGGCGCTGTCGCGCACCGTGCGGGTAACGGCATGCTCGACCACGAGGCCGTTGATGGCATCGCCTAGAGCGGGCCCCATGGGATTTCGTGCGCGGTTGGGCTTGAGTCCGAAGAGGCCGCAGCAGGAGGCGGGTATGCGGATGGAACCGCCACCATCGTTCGCGTGCGCCATGGGAACCATCCCGGAGGCTACCGCCGCGGCCGAACCGCCGCTGGACCCGCCGGTGGTCTTCCCGGTATCCCAGGGGTTGCGCGTGGGTCCGAAGAGATGCGGCTCGGTGGTGGGCAGGATACCGAACTCGGGGCAATTGGTCTTGCCCAGGATCAGAAGCCCGGCTTTCTTGATGCGTGTCACGAGCTCGCTATCGCGGTCCGAGACACATTCGCGCGCGAACGACGAACCCCAGCAAGTCGTTACACCGGCATAGGTGGCCATGAGGTCCTTGAGCAGGAAAGGCACCCCCGCAAACGGACCCGAGGGCAGTTCCCGGGAGGCAGCCTCGCGGGCCAGGTCGTACATGGGCGTTATCACCGCGTTCAGCTCGGGATTAAGCCTTTCGATGCGCGCGATAGCCGCCTCCAGCAGCTCTATGGGCTTCACTTCCTTCTCGCGCACCAGCTCCGCCTGGGAGGTGGCGTCGAGCCAGGCCGTATCTTCCGCGATCCCCATGGCATTTCCCCTTTCATCCACCTTGCGAGCCAGGTCTACTCACCACGACCAGCCGAGTACATAAATACTCTACTACCAGAATAGTATTCCCAAAAAACGGGTACACCGGCACTATTTGAAGAAAAACCTAAAAAAGTGTCCTCAGGTGGGGAGCATGCCTCCCGTAAAGAGTATAATATAGGCCAGTCAATTGCGCGCGATACGGGTGAGGCAAAACTTCTGGACCTCGATCAAAGGAGTAATGAGATGAACTGCTCCCAATGCGGTAAAGAGATCCCGGCGGATAGTGAGTTCTGCGGTTACTGCGGTGCGACAGCCGTACCGGCCGCTACCGTGGCGGCTTCTCCCCCACCCCCACCACCCACACCCCCGGGCGGGCCGCCGCCGCCCGCACAGCCCGGGAGTACGCCGACTACGGGCAGCGGTTTCCCCCCGGGTCAGTACGGCCCCCCCGCGAAGAAATCACCCCTGCCGTGGATACTTGGCATTCTCGGCCTGTTGATCATAGCGGCGGTGGTACTGGTGCTCGTCTTCGTGGTCTTCAAGGGGGACGACAGCGGCGGGGTCGATGAGGGTCCAGCGAATACGGTCGAGGCCTTCTTCGCGTCCCTGGAGAAACAGGACGCCAGGATGCTTATCGGGACCATGGAGCCCGCTTTTGTAGAGGAGATCGAGGACGTCCTGGGAGAGGACTATATAGACCTGCTCGACGAGTATTTCTTCACGGAATTCCCTGAGGACCTGGAGGTAACCATCAGGGATACGGAGACCACCATCGACGGGGACACCGCGGAGGTCCTCATAACGGAAGGTACCCTGTCCTATACGGAAGACGGAGAAAGGATAACCGAGGAAGCAGCCAACGCGGACCTTGATGAATTCGAACTGGTCAGGGTGGACGGAGAATGGTACCTGGAAGAGGACTTCCTCATCGGCATGGGCTTCGACTTCAGCGGCCTCGAGGATTATGATTACGATGAACTCGACTTCGAGGACATGGATCTTGAGGACCTCGGTTACGAGGACCCGAGGGAGAATGACTATTACGTGGAGATCGTGCTTCCTATCGATTCCGGGATAGAAGCGTTCAACGTCATCCTCGAGGATACGCAGTTAAGCGACTGGTACTGGGGGGCTGACCTGCCACAATTCGATATCAGCGACGAGAACACCAGCTACGTCGTCTACCTGTACGAGATCGATGCAGACCTCAACGAGGTCCCCTACGGTTACTACGCCGTGGACAAGGAGACCGGCGAGATATACGAGGTGGTCGAGTAGGGCAAACCCCTTATGCGGGCTCTTCCTGCAGACATCTGTCCTGTAGCATATCCACGGACTCTCGAATGATGCGCGAGACGTGCATCTGGGATATCTTCAGTTCGCGGGCTATCCTGGTCTGCGTCCATCCACCGTTGAGACGTAAGTCCATCACCTGGCGGTGGCGTTGGGGCAGTCTGGCCAGGGCGTTCTCTATTACCATTTCTTTCTCGACCTGCTCGAACGCCGGGTCGCAAGAGCCGATAAAAAAGCTCAGGGGGGGATCTTCCTGGCCTTCCCCGCAGGTGCTGTCCAGCGAGAATACGCAAGTGTATTGTTGTGCCGCCAGGGCTTCGATAATATGCTCTTCGCTTACTTCAAGCCGCTGAGCGAGCTTCTTGATATCCGGCTCCCGGCCTTCCTCCTCCATGATCTTGCGCGTCTCTACGTTTATACGATGCCGCAGGTCGCGTAGCGGTCGGGGCAATCGTATTATCTCCAGGTGGTCCCGGTAATGCTTCTTGAGCTCGCCCTCCATGGTCGGATAAGCGAAGGTTATGAACGAGACGCCCCTGGTCGGATCAAACCTCCTCAAGGCCTTCATCAAACCTAATGCCGCGAGCTGGTAGGCATCCTCGTAAGGCAAGCGGTCGGAATGATACTTATGGGCAAAGCGGTGCAGCAGGTCCTGGTATCGTGCAAAGAAGCGCTCCTTGGCGTCCGGGTCATCTTCCTCCCTGATGCGTTCCAGAAGCTCTATCTCCGCGGTGTTCAAACCCTTTCTTTCCATATAAGCTCTTACCTCCGTGTTTATCGGCGCATCCCCGCCTCGCGCGATCGCCTAAGGGCAGCGCGGCAACCAGCCCGTGACTCCAACACCCACTCGAGTCCGACCTGCGGCGCGCGGGCGCCGCAGGCCCTTAAGCATCCTCGCCCTTCCCGGAAAGCCGTTCATGCGCTTGGTTCCTTGCGTAAACACCGCCTCCGACTACCTCCCTGATGGCCTTTACGACCTCCTGCGCTGCGCCTTCCTTGGTCAGGTAAGCGGACGCGCCGCTCTTCAGCGCCTGGTTCGCGTATTGTTCCTCTGGATGCATGGAGAGCATGAGCACCGGCAGGTCCGGGTGCATGGCCTTGATATCCTTGAGCGCCTCGAGGCCGCTGCGGTCGGGCAGGGTGATATCCAATATAACTACATCCCAATCGGATTCCACCATCTTCTGCATCAGCTCCTCCGCACTGCCTGCCTCGCCCTCCACTTCCATGTCGGGCTCCTCATCCATGATCATCCTCAAGCCCTGGCGGACTATGACATGGTCATCGACTACGAGTACCCTGACGGGGGCTTTCTTACCTAGTGCCGCCTTTCCCCGCCCTTTCCGGGTCATACATATCGCTTCCCTCCTCGCCCGCTCTATCCCCTGACCTGCGGCGCCGGAGATGTCCGTCTGGTAGCGGGCGTTCACCAGTAAAGATCAAAGGGGCCCGCTTGAGGCTGCATTCTCAACGTAGGAGCTGGCGGGGGATATATACTTCCTTCCTCGACTTCCTGATTCCGGCGGGATCGATGTGCAGGCGTCCGGAACGTCCGCAGCGGGAGCAGAACAATCCTCCCCTTATCTTCTTAGAGTTGCACAGGGGACAAGCCGTTCCCGCCATGGAAAGAAGTATGTCCAGCTCCATTGTTTTCTCCATTTCACAGCCTTTTACGGACCCCTGTCTGTCTATCCATAGGATATTTTGAGCTGCGGTATCGGGGTATCGGCGCGCTTCTCTCTCCGTTGTCGGAGAAAGGACGTATAACGTGTAGGAAGAATCCTACACGTCTTCTCATTTCAACAAGGATAGATTCCGGTAAATACAGCTACAAGAACTGAGGGGGCTTATGCGATGAGCCCGTTCTTCACCGCATAATACGTAAGTTCTGCATTGCTCTGCATACCCATCTTCTCGAGGACGCGAGCCCGGTAGGTGCTCACGGTTTTAACGCTGAGACAGAGCTCCTCGGCGATCTCTTTCTGCTTTTTTCCTGAAGCTATAAGGCACAAGACCTGGAATTCGCGGTCGGAGAGGTTCTCGTGCGGGGGTCTTTCGTAATCTCCTCCTACTATGGCAGCGAGTTTCTCGGCCATGGAAGGACTTATGTATCTGCCCCCCGCTACCACTTTCTTCACGGCTTTTACCAGCTCCTCCGAGGCGCTGTCCTTATTCACGTAACCGGCGGCTCCCGCCTTGAGCACCCGCATAGCGTACTGGTCTTCGGGGTGCATGGAAAGGATGAGCACGGGTAGATGCGGGCGCATGGTCTTGACGTCTTTGAGTACCTCGAGGCCGCTGCGGTCCGGAAGCGTGATATCCAGTACTACGGCGTCCCATTCCACTTCCCTCACCATATCCAGCAATTCAGCGGCGGACTTGGCCTCGCCGGCGGCCTCAACGTCCGGCTCCTCGCTGAGGATCTGCATCAAGCCCTTCCTGACCACGGGATGGTCGTCCACGATGAGGACCTTTATCATCCGCCACCCTCCCCTCCGTCTTCGCCCGCGTCCAGTCCGCTACCGGGGTCTAAGGGAATCCTCACGATCACACTGGTTCCCGCCTCCCTGCTGCCTTTGACCTCCACTTCTCCCCCGAGCATATGGGCGCGTTCCCTCATGCCCAGGATACCCAATCCACCCCGATCACTCGCCTCGGCTTCCTCGATCCCCCGGCCGTCGTCCTTGATCTCCAGCAGGACATCGCCCTGCTCCTCCGCCAGGCGTACTTCGACCCGGCCGGCCTCGGCATGGCGGGCGGTGTTGGTCAGAGCCTCTTGCGCTATGCGGAAGAGGGAGACGGCAAGACTCTTGTCCAGTTGGCTGTCGCCGGCATCCGATACGAAAACCGCTTCCAGGCCCGTCATTTCCCCGAACCTTTTCACCTGCCACTCCAGGGCGGCCTCCAGCCCGAGGTCGTCCAATACTCCCGGCCTCAATTCGGTTGCTATCTCGCGCACCGACTTGATGGTCGCATCCACCAGGCTGGCCATGGACCCTACCCTCTCCTCCAGCTCGCTATCTCCCGAAAGCCTTCTGCCCAAGAGCGAAAGGTTGATCTTGAGTCCGGTCAGGGCCTGCCCCAAGGTGTCGTGCACCTCCCTCGCGAGGCGGCGTCTCTCCTCCTCGCGCACCGATTCCACGTGCGCAGAGAGGGCGCGCAACCTCTCGGCAGTGATGCGCAGTTCCTCCTGGTTTCTCCTGCGCTCCAGGACTTCCTGCTGCAGCTGCCGGTTGGCTTTTTCCAACTCCAGGGTACGCTCTTTCACCAGCTCTTCGAGGTGCTCGCGGTACTCGTCGAGTTCTTCCTCGGACCACATGCGCAGCACGGCCATGGCATAGAGGTCCGCCAGCCTGTTCAACAGCTTGATGTCCCTCTCGTCGTAGTCGCGGCTGGAGTTGGCGAGGGCTATCTGGCCGACCAGGGCCCCTCCCAGCAAAGCCGGGACAGATATGAAGCGTTCTATGGGAATATGGCCATGCGGTACTCCCGTGGACCTGGGGTCCTCGCTGGGCAGGTTGGTCAGAAGCGGTTCCTTGTTCTCGAGAACCCATCCCCACAAGCCTTTGAATTCCTCGAAAACTACTCTCTTTTCCGCGATGTCGCACTCCTCCCATATATCCCTGGTAAGGGTGGGGGAGACCATGTATCCGGTGTCGGTCTCGATATAACCCACGTAGCCGAACGGGCTCCCGGTAAGCCGCTTGGCGTTCTCCAGGACGTCGTAGGATATGTCATCGATTGAGTCCTGGGCGAGCAGCGTGGCGGAGATCTCCGCAACGGCCTGGTTCAACTCCAGTTCGAAGGACAGCGCCTCCTCCATGCGAACGCGCCTGGTTGTATCCCTGGTAATGCTGCCCACCATCATGCCTTCCCTGGATAATATGGGAAAGTTCACGGCCTGTATTATGCGCCGCTCGCCGTTCGGGGTTTGTACCTCTCTCTCGCTTGTCTCGCCGAACCAGGACGCATAGACTTTTTGCAGTGAACCCAGGATAGATTCCTTTAATTTATCATATGCCTCGGGGGTTCTACGCTCGGGCACGGCCAGCTGGTATTGCACGTCCCAGAGGTAGCTGCCCAATACCTCGTCCCTCCCCAGGCCCAGGATGTCCTCCTGGGCACTGTTCCACTCTACGATCGCACCGCTGTTGTCCACCAGGACTATGCCGTCGGATGACTGCTCCACGATATTGCGGAATTTCTCCTCGCTCTCGCGCAAGTCCTGCTCCATGCGCCTGCGCTCGGTGATGTCCCTGGAATAGATGGCCACCATACCCACATCGCCCTCTTCATCCAGCGCGGGATAGTAGGTGTTCTCATACCACATGCCTTGGGATTCGTATTCTCTGCATATGCTGACCCTTTCACCCAGTATCTCCTCGACGATGTCTTGCATCTGCTCCGCTAAGAACGGGGGCGTTAGATCGGAGAGGTCGGCGCCGACGAGTTCGTCCGCCCTCTTTCCCAGACTGCGGGCAGCGACCTCGTTTATCACCAGTATCTTTCCTTGCAGGTCTTGCAGGATAAGGGAATCCGCAGTCGCGTCCAGGATAGCCTTTTTTCTTTTTCCCTTCTCGTTCAACTCTTTGAACAACAGCTCGTAGGGCTCTTCCAGGCCGGTCTCTATGATCGCGAGATAGATGAGATAGAAGGATATTATTTTCAGGAAATGACCCAGGAGATTGAAGAACGCGTATGGATCCTGGTAAAGCGTGAAACATGATTCCGAGACAATAGTGATCGCGATTGAGGCGACCACCAGATAGAATACCCTGGGAATGAACTCCCCTCGCTTACGGATGAGCACGGCGATAGCAGCTACCAGGATCAGGGATATCACGTATTCGCTGATCCTTTTAAATGGAGTCAACCCGGATCCCTCCACGAAACATGTGGGAAAGATATCCAGGTAGAAGATACTGATCAGCACGAAAGCGAAGACCGCCGTATAAAAAACGATATCCCACCAGGCCTTCAACCTGCGTGCGAGGAAAAAGGGTGCCAGCAGCAGCGATACGGCTTCGATATAGCGCGCGGCTATCCACAACTGTGTCGCGAGATCGGTGCCGTATCCCTCGAAAACTCCCATACCGGTGTAGGCGAGCATATGGATAAGGTCGAGCGTGCCGACGAAAAGGTATGCGATGCCGAGGAAGAGGAGGTAATCGTTATCCGTAAAACGGCGCGTATGCCATGCCAGGACGAAAATAGTGAAGGCCACCAGAGAGCTGAAGATCTCGGCGATGCCGTGAAACAGGAGATAGTTGTTGCGGCTGATGAGGAAAAGGGCGGCAAAAACCCCTGCACCTACCAGTAACTGCCAATAGAGGCCGAGCCCGTTCCTTCTCGCTCTATGCTCTGCTTGCATTTCCAATCCTGTCCCTGCTCTGCTCATTACCCCTAATATATTAAGTCAAATCAGGGTAAATGCGTAATCGCAACAACCCGGGCCCGGGCCGCAAAAGCACCGTCTGCGCTATATAGAACCCCACCAGCCCGGGGACCTACCGGGTCGGTCGCAGCGAGCGCTCAAGTGTAGTTGTGGTTTCCTCTGTTTATCCCGCGTATTGCGCGCGGAGCGAGACGCCGGCGCCATCACTGACGACCTCACCACGGGCATCTCGGTCATGGACGAGGGCAACACCATGAGGCCGCGGCCGTATCAACTTCCTGTTGACCTTCCCAGGTGGATTACGGGTCTTTCAAGGAGAATTCGAAACATGCCCCGCCGTCGTTGTAGGCCCTGATCTGCCCCCCGTACAGCGAAACCAGCTTGGCCACGATCGAGAGGCCTATCCCCGTTCCGCCCCCCTTCCCCTTCCGCAGCGGCAGGAATATCTCCTCCAGGTCGGACTTGGCGATGCCGCGGCCGTTGTCCCTCACCTTGTAGACGTGGACGCTGTCCCCGACGCGATGCTCGATCAAGATCTCAGGTGTTGGATTGTCGCAGTAGGCTATCGCGTTCCCTATGAGGTTGGAGAAGATCTGATAGAGATGCGTGGGGTCTGCCCGCAGGCGTCCCAGGTCTTCGCAAACTTTCACGCTGACGCCTTTTTCGCGCAGGGGGATCACCTTCTCGCGCAATATCCTCTCCACGATCTCCCGCACGTAGATTTCTGACACTTTTTGCGGCACCTGTCCCGTCTTGGCCAGGGCCAGCAGGTTCTCGACGAGGGCGCTGGCGCTGCTTGAGCTCTTAGCGATGATGTCGGCCACTTTCCTGCCCGCGGCGGCCGTCTCCGGGTCTTCGCACCTGCGGATCAGGCCGTTCAGGGTATCGGAAGCAGACTTGATAACTGAGATAGGCCCCCTCAGGTCGTGCGACACCACCTCCGCGTAAACCTCCAGCTCCCGGTTGATCCTCTTCAAGTCCGCCTCCATCGACTTACGCTCGCTTATATCCGTTAGGATCCCCCGTATCCCCGCCGGCTTTCCGGCCTCATCGGTGATGAGGGTCGAGTAGACCACGCACGGAAACACGCTTCCGTCCTTCCTCCTGGCCAGGTATTCCCTGGTGGCGCCCGTGGAACTGCCGTCGAACATCTTGTTGATGGCGGCGGCGATCCGCTCGCGGTCCGACGGAGCGAAGACATCGAGGGCGTATAAGCCCTCCTCGATATCCTCGTCCTTATACCCGAATATGGCGTGGGTGACCTCGTTCACGTAGGTTATCCTTCCGCTCCCGTCCGCCTCGAAGACCACCTGGGGGAGCGTATCCGCCAGCTTGCGGTATCTCCTCTCCGATTCCACCAGGGCCAGGTCGGCGCGTTTGTGGTCTGTTATGTCCGTGATGAACCCCTCGACGGCCACAACCTCTCCGCCGCGTCTTAAGGGCTGCATGTTGAAGAGATGGTACCTGATATCCCCTCCGGCGCAGACGTGGCCGAACTCCCCCGTGACGGATTCGCCCGCGAGTGCCCGTTCCACGAGCTCCGTTGTCTGCTCCACCTCTTCGGCTGGCTGGGTGCTCTCGATATTCTTGCCAACCACCTCTTCGGAAGAAAGGCCGTGCATGCGTTCCCAGACGGGGTTCACGTATTCCCATACCATTTCCTTTCCCAGGCGGTAGTAGCCGAATGGCGCGTTCTCAACGATAGCTCTGAAGCGTTCCTCGCTCTCGCGCAGGGCCTGCTCCGATTCTCGCCGGGCGGCCAGGTTGTCGCACCACCTGTCCAGCATGGCGACGGCGACTCCCTCATCCAGGAAAAGGTCGGGGGGTATGTAGTAGAAGTTGTCGTAGATCTCGGTCCCTATGACGGCCATGGGATGGGTGGTCAGCACGTCGAGAAGGACCTCCGCGCCGAATCGCCTGCGGTCGTACTGGCATATGGCCATGCAGCGGCTGCCGGGGAAGAAGCGGTTGAGCTTGGCTTCGTATTCGATGATCTTCTCCGAGCCCGGGAACCCCTTCAGGGCCCAGCTCATCTCGCCAGTGACCCGCAGGGAGTTGTATCCCTCCGAGAGCGCCTTTTCGGTCTCGGAGCGCAGAAGCTCTATCATGCCGTCGGGATCGAACGCACCGCCCTTCATGTACGCTTCGTCGACGGAAAATATCGCCAACTGCCCGCTGTTCAGGTATGATTCGCTCTCCAGGCCCTCGTCCTCGAGATAGCCGAGGAGCTCCTCGGCCGTATGCGCGTCGACGATGTAGATTACCTTGTCCCTGCCCTCGAGACCGAGTTTTATGTAGGGCGTTATAAGAGAGCGGTGCTCTTCCTCCGTCTGGTAGATGCAGCAGAGGTGATCCCCAGGCTGGAGGTCTGTGATGTCCTTCAAGGTCATTTTAGGTCCTCCATAAGAAGATTCGGCATCACTGTCCAATATCTTCATGCTTCGGTAGCCTGGCAGCGAAGAACTGGTGATGAGACCCCCACCTTCATCGAAATCAAGCCTCAGGCGCCCGTTTCCGCCTTCACTCATTGGGTTTTCTCCTCATGAGGTAGCCATATCGCCATAAGTGCTGCTCTAATGCATTATCAAGCAAAGCCAGCCGTTAGACCTTCGGGATTTTAGATGATAAATGCGCGATGCGGCCTGCGAGGGCGAGCGAGGGCCGCTACCCCGGAGCCGGCCCGGAAAAACCCACTACGTCGTGCCCGCCGTCCCAACCCGGGCCGTAAACGAAATACATGGGCCTCTCCACTACGATATCCGGTCCCGAGGTAACCCGCACGCGCGTGGAGAGCTGGTAACCAGGGCCGGCATCCTGGTTGACCAGGAGTGTAAACCTGGTGCGTCCGGGGACATCGACTCGGCGGGTGGGAAGTGCGCCCTGCTCCTGTGTGTAGTATGTGATCTCGACCTCGGCCACACCGTCAGACGGGTTCTGCAGGCACAGCCACTCCTGGAAAGCCCCGCCGGTGTAACCCTCCGCGAAGAGCCATTCCGAGGCTGGAAGGTCCGCTCCGATGACACAGTGGCCTCCCTGGACCTCGAGTCCCCCACAGCTGTAGTCGAAGTACATGGGTCGCTCCGCCAGGAAGCCGTCGTCCGAGGAGAGTTTGACCGCAACGTCCTTGTTCCAGCCTACCTCGTCGGGGAGGAACACGGTACGCCTGAACCCGGCCGCCACCTCGTATGCGTACTGCAACGGGTCCCCCTGGCCCGCCCCCAGCTGATAGTCGGCATCCACGGTTATCGCGTAGGCGTTGGGGTTCTGCAGGGTGATCCACGCCTCGAAACCCGGCCGCGTGGTACCCTCGGCGAAGTAATACTCATGGGAGAGGGCTGTCGCTCCCATTACGCAGTGGCCGCCCTCCCAGTGGTAGGCACCGGTCCCCATGTAAGCGAAGTACATGGGGCGTTCCACCACGACGGGCCTTGTAGACTCCACGGCGAGGGAAGCCTGGTAATCGGCCCCGAGTACCTCATTTACCTTGAAGGTACGGCGCGAACGGGCCGGTACCTCGTATCCCGTCCTCCCCTGTTCTCCCGCCTCCTGGGTCTGGAAGCGGAAGGTCAGGGTGGCATCTTCGTCTCCCGGGTTGAGCACGCATATCCATTCATCGAAACCCTGGCCGGTATAACCCTCGGCGAAGTACCAGTCGCCTGCGGGAGCCGCGGCGCCGACGACATCGTGTCCGCCGCTCCACATGCCCCGGTAATCGAAATACATGGGGCGCTCCGCCAGGATAACGCCGTCGGATGCGAGCTTCACCGACACGTCCCGGTCCGCTCCCACCTCCTCGTTGACGTTGACCGTCGTCCGGCTGTCGCCCGCAAGGAGGTAATCCTTGGTGAAGGGAGCGCTGCCGTCCGCGTAGAGATAGGTCACTTGAGCGATGGAGGTGCCAGGATCCCGATTAAGCAGGCACAGCCACTCCTGGAAACCGCTCCCCGTATATCCCTCCGCGAAGTAGAAGGTGCTCTCCACCGAGGGGAGGGTCACGACGAAATTGAAAACATTCGATGTGCCGCCTTCGGTCACGACGGTCAGATCCCCGGAAAGCGCATCGGCGGGGACCGAACACCTGATACGCGTATCGGTCCACTGCGTGTAATCGTCAGCCTGCGCCGATGCGAAGGAGACGTAAGACGATCCCCGGTTGTCCCCGAAATCAGCGCCGTCGATGGTGACCCATGTTCCGGCCGCACCGGAAGACGGGCTCACGGAGGTGATGGAAGGTGCGTCTGCGCCGCCGCTCACGAAACGGTTGTATGCAGCGTTGAGAAGGTTGATGAACTCGCCCGTGGCCTTCTGGTTGCCCACGTAATTGGGATGGTCGTCCCCGGTCGGATAGGCCAGGGTGTTGCCGCCGCCGTCGGTCTTGTGCTGTATGGCACCGTTCAGCCAGCGGTGGTGATTACCCGTCTCCCAGTTGAGGTCGCTGGCGTAATCGCTGCCTCCGTTGCTGGTGAGCACGTTGTAGAAATCGAAGACGAAGACGTTGTTGTGGGAGTAGCCGTCCAGCCAGTCGCTTGCAAGCCAGTTGTTGAATGCGCGTGCGTTATCGGCATAGGTGGAGGAACGCAGGGGTGGCGCCGCGATGACCACGAACAGCTTGTCCAGCCGCGTCTCGAAATACTCCAGCAGGTCTATATAGATGCCCTTGGCGTTGGCCACGGTGTGGCTGGAGGAGCCGCTGCTCTGTCCCTTGAGGGGGTTACTCCCTATGGGAGGAACCGGGTCCCCGGGGCTTCCCTTGAGGGCGGAGTTCGGATAGCAGGACTTGAACATGACGATCTCGTTCTCGCCGCCGGGATCGGAAGCCAGGCGCGAGTAAGAGCTGTTCTGGCCGCTCTCCGCATAAAGCTCCGCGGTGTAGGTGGAGCTGCTGGCTCCCCTGAACCAGTCGTACCAGTGGCCGATATCCGTGCTGCTGCCGATACTGTCGGTACCCCAGTCGTAGTTGGTGTCGCTGGCGAAATAATTGGCGTCGCGCAGGGCTATGCCCAAGCCGCCGTTCGAATCAGAGAGCCAGTTCGAGCCACAGGAATGGTGGATGAAGACGAGTTTTACGGGGTTCGCGGGAGGGGTGGGGTCGTCCGCCGCAACCCCCACCTCTCCGTTCTCGCAAGCTTCGGACTCGATCCCCGGCGGGGAAGGCGAGCCCGTGCAGACGAGCGGCGCGGTCAGAACGGCCAGAATCGCAAGAATAAGTATAAGAGTAGTGCTCCTGCAGGTCATGGTCCCACCTTTCGTTGCCAGAAACTGTCGCCCGGCGCTTCGCCCGCGGCCTTTCTTCTCCTGTTCATTTCGGCATCTTTACCCCTTAGATATAACGCGGCACCCGGGGCCCGATTTCAGCAAATCGGACACCTGCGGGTCCGGGTGCGCACGCATGCGTTCCGGCGTCAGACGTCGCTTTGCTTGCAATGGGATTATCCAGGTACTTTTCAGGCCTGATCCGAAAGCGCGGCCGCTAAAACCGACTTGAAGTAAGGGGCTGCTTAATATATAAAAAATGCAGGGATCGCAGTAATTTTTAACCAGGCCGTCTCAGCTCCACCCCCACCAACCCCCGCGAGGTTCCGGCCGTATGAAAGCCCCGCCGGGGCCGCGCTCGCTAGCGTCAGTCCGTCCGTTCCGTGTGATAGGAGGTAAGCGTCATGGAGGAGAAGCTCTGGCACAAGTCATACGTCGAGGGGGTCCCCTGGAGCATCGATTACGAGAGGCTTACCGTATCGGAGGGCCTCGCCCGCTCGGCGAGGGACTTCCCCGACCAGGTCGCCCTCAACTACATGGGGAAGAAGATCACCTACAAACAGCTGGATGGGATGGTCAACCGCTTCGCGCGGGCGCTTTCGGACCTGGGGGTCAAGGAGGGGGACAAGGTCGCCTCCATCCTCCCCAACATCCCCCAGGTCATAATCGCCAACATGGCCGCCTTCCGTATCGGCGCGGTGGTGGTGCTCAACAACCCGCTTTATACCGAAAGGGAGCTGCAGTACCAGCTCGACGACTCGGACTCGAAGATCGCCATAACCCTTACCCTCCTGGTCCCGCGCATCGAGAAGATCATGCCCGAGACCAGGGTGGAGAAGGTGATAGGATGCCAGATCAACACCTACCTGCCGTTCCCCAAGAAGCAGCTCTTCCCCCTGGTGCGCAAGGCAATGTATAAGAAGATCGAGCCCTCAGGCAAGGTGCTGCGTTTCGAGGACCTCATAGCCAAGTACCCATCAGGTCCCGTGGAGGAGAAGGGTAATTGGGAGGAGCTCTCCACCATCATCTATACCGGCGGCACCACCGGGGTGAGCAAGGGCGTCATGCTCAGCCACGAGAACATCAGCGTGAACACACAGCAGTTCGCGGCCTGGTTCCCGGATCTGGACAGGGGCGGGATATCTCTGGTGGGCACCTTCCCCGTCTTCCACGCCGCGGGCTTCACCGCCTGTCAGAACTTCTTCTGCTGGCAGGCCTGGGAGCACTGCATGATACCCCGCCCGGACCCCAAGGGAGTCATCGAGATCCTCAAGCGGGACAAGCCCGATTACCTGCCCGGCGTACCCACCATCTTCGTGGGGCTCCTGGCCGAGCCCGAGTTCCGCGACATGGACCTCTCATTCATCAAGGGCTTCTTCTCCGGCGCCGCTCCCCTGGCCGCGGACACCATCCGCGACTTGAAAGAGCTCACCGGCGCTACCATCCTGGAGGTATACGGGCAGACGGAGACCGCCCCCATAGCCACCGTCACCCCCTGGGGCGGCGAGATAAAGCCCGGGACGGTGGGCATACCCGTACCGGACACGGATATCAGGATAGTGGACCTGGAGAGGGGGGAGACGGAGCTTCCCCGGGGCGAGGTGGGCGAGATCATCATCAAGGGCCCCCAGAACATGATGGGCTACTACAAGAAACCCGAGGAGACGAAGGAGGCATTGAGGGACGGTTGGGTCTACACGAGCGACATAGGGTTCTTCGACGAGGACGGTTACCTCTCGGTGGTGGACCGCAAGAAGGACATGATCATCGCGGCGGGCTACAATATCTATCCGGTGGAGATCGACAACGTCCTCTTCGACCACCCCAAGATCCTCGAGGCCTGCGCCGTGGGAGTGCCGGACGAGTACCGCGGCGAGACCCTGAAGGCCTTTATCGTCATAAAGGAGGGCGAGACCTTGACGGAGGAGGAGGTCATCGCCTACTGCAGGGAGAACATGGCCCCGTACAAGGTCCCCAAGACCATAGAGTTCGTAGCCGAACTCCCCAAGAGCGTGGTGGGCAAGATACTGCGGCGCGAGCTGCGCGATCAGGAGATCCAGAAGCAGGAAAAACCTTGATGGGCATTCCCCTCTTCATGCGATCGTATGCGTGCCAGGTCTTTAATGCGGTATGTGCCAGGAGGGTAATGTCACCGATCAGCTCGCACTAAAGACCAGGCACGCTCCGCCTCGGAAGACGGAGCGCCTTCGGCGGTGGTGCTTGCGTAAGGCAAGCAAGCCTGGGGGTCAGGCCCGGCTTTCGGCCTGACCTTTACCCTTACGGATCTATCCCTGCGTGTTTATCGTGTTTACCTCTACAAATGTCCCATGTCCGGGGCTGACCCCATCGGCGGGACCCCCTCGGCAGAAATGTCCCATGTCCGGGGCTGACCCCCAGTGTGGAGGGCTGACCCCAGGCCTTAGTACGAGCTGGGTTCCCGGGATATGCCAAGCA
>CAZGWK010000029.1:17165-38907 GCA_964529285.1 uncultured Actinomycetota bacterium | reverse complement strand
TCAGGTCTCAAATGTTGACCTTTGGGGCGTAGATCATGAAGCACAACCCCCTTACCACCGCAACCCGACATGAGCTTACCCCCAGGCACGAGGCGAGGCCCGACCCTGGTTGTTGATAATGGAGGGCTGACCCCAGGCCTGGTTAGACGCCGTATTCCTCTTTCAGGAACTCAACCCAGGGCTTGAAGGCCTCTATCTCCTCGGGTGTCATCTCGTCCAGGAATATGGTCGGTATTGTAGCGACCAGGTCCACCAGACGCACGGCCGCCTTGTTGTAGCGCACTATGGTGGGCAGGTGCCCCTTGAGCTTTATCTTCCCCTGCATCAGCCCCTTGACCACGTCGAGCTCCTTGGTCATGACCTGCTTCCAGCGGCCGTAGGCGGCGGTCAATACGAAGTCACCCGCCTCTCCTGCATCATGCGGAACCAGCCGTACCGCCCGGCAGTCGCCGTGCCACAGGTCGATGAGCAGGTACATGTCTTCGTCGAGGCCCGCCGATGGTTCCGCGATTATATGGATGACCACCGAACCCTCCCAGCCCTCAGCGAGTTTCTTGTAGTCCGCATCGTTCTGTATGAGGTTTTCGTAGGTGGCGATCCAGGCGGGCGTCCCCATGATGTAGGGTTCCCTCTCCGCATAGAGTAGGTCCTCCATGAGGGCAGTGAAAGTCTCGTCCCATTCCTTGGTTCCGTAGGTATAAGGCATATTCCCCCTCCTCGATACGAGGCCATGTCGCGCATGTGCCCCCGAATTCTTTCACATTCCAGCGGTAAGATGATAGCACCGCCTGAAAATCTTTGATGACATCTGCGCTTGCGTTGTTTCGGTTGCGTGCCTCTATTCGGTGGCAGCAGTGACTGCTGCATGATGCGGCACGGAGTTGCAGCGTTGCGGAAAACGCCTGTCTAAATGGCCTTTTATGGCGTGCGGGCCGGCTTTACGGGGCCTTCCGGGAGAGTCTCTGGTTGGATTAAGTTTCAGGTTGAGACCGTACATTATCCTGACACCCGTTCAGCTTGCATCCGCCAAGCAGGCTGAATTACAGCCCGAGGGGTCATGCGGTTAGCGCCCGGCGGCCGGCCTGGGGCATCGTACGTAAATGCACTGTGGAGGTGACCTGCGCTTTGCGCTTAGGGGTTGCCACGACGCCTGCGGCGCCTCGCAGTGACATTTATTGCATTCGCTTCTCGCACTCCGCTCGCAAGGCATGGGGTCAAGCCTCGCCTCATACCTCAGTCACCAAGGACTACCACCGCTTAGTCTGCGGTGGCAGACCCCTCTGCCTGGTAGAATGGTGGTACTGGCAGTCGGTCTCGGTTCGACCTTGGAGGGGTAACGATGTTTGATGTCCTGATCAAACGAGGTAAGGTGATAGACGGTACGGGCGCCGCCGCCAGGGTGGCGGACGTGGCGGTCGCGGGCGGCAGGGTCGTCGAGATAGGCGACCTGCCGGAGGCGGGGGCGCAGCAGGTCATAGACGCTTCCGGCAAGGTGGTCTCGCCGGGGTTCATCGACATCCACACCCACAACGACCTCTACGTGATACGCGACGATTACAGGGAGCTCTTCGAGCCCTACATCCGCCAGGGCATCACCACCAGCGTGGTCTCGAACTGCGGCTGGTCGGTCGCGCCGTGGCTGCCGGAGAACGGCGAGCTCTTCCACTCCACCCTGCAGACCATGGGCATATCCAAGGATTTCCAGCAGCAGTGGCAGACGGTCGGAGAGTTCAACGCCTGGCTTAGCGGACGCGGCCTTCCCATCAACTTCGTTCCGCTGTCGGCGCACGGCCCCCTGCGCATCGCGGTAATGGGAGACAGCGCCCGCTTCAGTACCAACGATGAACTGGCGAAGATGAAGGCGCTCCTGCGCAAGGACATGGAGGACGGCTGCCGCGGTTTCTCCACCGGGCTCACCTACTTCCCCGGTATGTACGCCCACACCGACGAGCTCGTTGCACTGGCCAGGGTAGCGGGCGAATACGGCGGCCGTTACGTGAGCCATATACGCAGCCTGACCGCCACCTACGCCAAGGCAGTGGAAGAAGCGGTGGAGATAGCCAGGCGCAGCGGGTCATCCCTGCAGGTAAGCCACTTCATGGCCATACCGGACCTGGGCCGCATGGGCGACGTCTTCTACGAGGTGGTGGGCGCCCTGGAGAAGATGAACAAGGTCGTCCCGCTCCCCGGCTTCCCGAACGCCCAGCTCAAGAAGGGTTACAAGGTCGTGGACCGCGCCCTCGACGAGGGACTGGACGTGGGCTTGGACTTCATCCCCTACGTCATGGGCAACACCACCGTCACCCAGCTCTATCCCCCCTGGGCCCTTATGGGCGGCACCGAGGAGCTGCTGCGCCGCCTCGCCGACCCCGCAGAGCGCGCCCGCATACGGCACGACGTGGAGACGGTAAAGGACAAGTGGCCGCAGTGGGAGCCCGGCTCCTGGGCCACCAACTACATCAGGTGTCTCAGCTATAAGATGCTCTCCATTCTCTCCGTGGGCAGCGAGAAGAACAGCTACATGGAGGGAAAGCGGGTGGTGGACCTGGCCGGGGAGTCCGGCAAGGACAACTTCGACTTCCTCGCCGACCTGGCCATCGAGGAAGAGGGTGCCGTAGTCTTCGTCATGGGCATGCCGCCAAAGGCGTGGTCGGAAAAGGTATTCCTGCACGGGCAGGACCATCCCCAGCTATCGGTGGGGGCCGATGTGCTCTTCCCCGAGAAAGGCGCGGCGCCGCAGACCGCCTACGGGACCTTCCCGCGCATCTTCGATCACTACGTGAAGGAGCTGGGCTTCTATACCCTGGAGAACGCCGTGCACCGCTGCACTGGCATGGCGGCCTCGCGCTACGACCTGGAGGACCGCGGTGTCCTGCGGGAGGGAGCTGCGGCGGACATCACCGTATTCGACTTCGCCACCATCCGGGACAACTCGACCTTCGAGGACACGCAGCAGTTTCCCTCGGGCATCGAGTACGTGCTGGTGAACGGCAAGGTAGCGCTGGAGAAAGATACCTATAACGCCGAAGCACTCGCGGGCGAAGTGCTGTCGCGCTAACGTGTTCCTCTTGCCTGGGGCCAGGCCAACGCATATCAATCGTGCGGCGCAGGGTGCAACGCTAGGTCATATGCGTTGAGGCCTGACCCTCAATGTTGAAAATGGAGGGCTGACCCCAGGCATCTAGGATGATCTGGGCGGCGATGCGCACTGCCTTGCCGGCGGGGATGCGGCATTTTTGCACGGCCCCGGCGGCGGCGAACTCCTCCATCTGCACGGGGTCGGTGAGGTCGTAGTAGCGCCCGAAGAGGCGTTCCTGCACTCCGGCGCACATGCAGCTCCCGAACTCCTCCTCGAAGCGGCGGCAGAAAGAGTGCGCCGCCCGCAAGGTGCGCAGGAAAGCCTCGTAGTCCTCCGGCTTATCGCGGCCGAAGGCGAGTCCCAGGGCCATGACCGGACCGATGACCGCGCCGCAGGTCTCGCCGCGCAGGGCTATGCCCGGCATGGCGGTCGCGGCCTTCAAAACCTCCGCGTTCCCCAGCGCGAATTCCTCCTGCAGGGCCCGCAGGGTTCCCTGGGCGCAGCTGCCGTAGGCCTCCAGGTAGTCGCCCGCCGCGCGCTCGACCCGGTCAAGTATCTCTTCTCGAGACGGGCCGTCCGCCACCGTTCAATCCTCCAGTTCGATGCGGAAACGGCAGACCGCGTCTCCCTTGGTGAGCAGCTTCGAGAAACCCTCCGTCTTGAACCTGGGGTTCAGCTCCTCCAGCATCCCTTCCAGGGAGGCACCCAGCATAACCTCGCACAGGTCCGGCTCCCGCGCCCAGATGCGCGCCACTGGGCAGGTCTTCAATTCCTTCTCGAATGCTTGCGGCGTGTTCTCTATATAACCATCCCAGAAATTGGCATACGTGTCGTCGATCTTATCGTGAACCTTGGGCAGGCCGAGGCAGTCCTCGAAGTCTTCCGGCTTGCTGTCCGAGAGGGCCATCCACATCTGGGCCCCCTTCTTGCCCCCCTTGTAATACTCCTCCTTGAGCCGCTCCACGAAGGCCTCGCCCCCCACTTCCTTCCCGACGCGGTACAGGGTGACCACCTGCCGGGCCAGCGCCTCCGTCCAGTTGCGGTAGCGCTTGCCCATCTCT
The DNA here is from genome assembly GCA_964529285.1 of uncultured Actinomycetota bacterium. GTDB lineage: Bacteria > Actinomycetota > Geothermincolia > Geothermincolales > RBG-13-55-18 > SURF-21. The sequence continues at coordinate 34,767 of CAZGWK010000029.1, read as the reverse complement.
TCCTCGCTGACCGGGTACTGCTCGTATTCGGGGATATCCGCCATCTCCAGCACCTCCTCCTATCACCGCTTCGCCAAGAAAACGCAAACAGGACCGATCATGGCCATGGGGTATAGCGGGTGAGTTGCCTTATCGGGGGTCGCGGGCTACCTTTTCTTCTTTCCGTCCTTCTTCCCGTGTCCCCTCCATTTATCCTTTTCTCCTTTTTTCCAGTCCGAGATAAGGCCCTCCAGCCTGGGGTCTTTTTTCCGCCCAAACCTGTCCGGCCTATCCGGCCTATCCGGCCTGTCTGGCCTGTTTGGCCTGTCCGGCCTGTCCGGCCTGTCCGGCCTGTCGCCGCTGCGCGTGGAACCCTCGTTATGCAATATCTTTCCTTCCCTGCGATGATACGATAAACCGCACGGCCTCTAAACTTCGCCTTCCTGCACGTCCTGGATGGTCACCTCGAAGCGCAGGTTTACCCCCGCCAGGGGATGGTTCAGGTCTATCTCCACGTTTTCCTCGTCCATTGCCGTTATGAGGAAATTGATAACCTGTCCCCCCTCGGTCCTTCCCACGTAGGACATTCCGACCTCGAGAGAAGACCCCTCGGCGAAACGGTCCTTGGGGACCTGCTGCACCAGCCCGGGGTCCCGCACACCGTAAGCTTCCTCGGGTTTTACGGAAACCTCTTTGCTCTCTCCCGGCTCCATGCCCTCGAGCTCGCGCTCCAGTCCCGGGATGATGTTTCCCTCCCCGAAGACGAAACTCAACGGCTCGCCCTCGGGGCTGCTCTCGATGAGCTCGCCGCCCTCCTCGTAGAGCCGATAGTCAAATGCAACGGTCTTGTTCGGACCCACCTTCATACCATTCTCCCTTCCGCGGTCTTGCATTCCCGACAAATTAAAAGACCCAGGCTTTAGAGGCTTGGGCCGCGCGATGAAAACTTCCATGCAAACCTAAGACGACCTATATATAACACTATAACATATAAGGTTTCGCGGGACGGCGAGGAATAATAGCTCACGTGCGCAGCCTGCTCGCTCGAGCCGCTGCGAGCCGGTCGTACGAGGGGACGGGCCATTGGCCGCTCGAGACAGCCGCCCCCCCCGGTTTTTCTAGTAGAGCAGGACCTCCGCCGTCTCGCCCTCCCGCAGCTCGACCACCCTGCTGTCGACCTCTATCTTTATCGTCCCGGCGCCCCCCGAAAGCGCTTCAACTCTCAGGGCCCCCTCGGAGATATTCACGTCCAGCCACTGCCCGCGATAACGGATAAGCATGTTCAGCCCGTTCATCTCCTCGGGGAAAGCGGGGTTGAAACGCAGGATGTCGCCGCGGCATTCCAGTCCGGTATAACCGCGGCCGACCATGTCCACGCAGCCGGCCATGGCACCCAGGTGTATGCCTTCCGGCGTGGTGCCTCCCTGCACGTCGGCGAAGTCCGTGAGCAGGGCCACGTTGAACAACTCCCAGGAGTGGCTGCGGTCCCGGCGGGTCGCAACCCAGGAATGTATGATCCAGCTCAACGACGAGCCGTTGGATGTTCTCTGCAGGTAGTATTCGATGGTCCTGGGTATCATGTCCGGATCGAAATCGTAGCCGAGCTGCTCGATGAGAGAGCCCAGCTCCTCGGCGGAAAAGAGGTAGAAGAGCATGAGCACGTCCGCCTGCTTGGATGCCTTGTAGCGGTTGGGAGTATCATCCTCGGCCTCCAGTATGCGGTCCAGCCGCTGTATGTTCCCGTATTTCTTGCGGTAGCCGTCCCAGTCGAACTCCAGCAAGTCCTCGTAACCCTCGAACTGGCTGGGGATGCCGTCCGAGTGGAAAACCAGTTTCATCTTGCTGCTTATCTCCCTCCACCGCGCTATCTCCGCATCCTCGATCTCCATCTTCTCGCACAATTCCTGCGTGTATTCGAAGGGGAGGATCTCGATGAGGTCGAGCGCCCGGTTCATTACGTAGACCACCATGATATTGGTATAGAAATTGTTGTTCAGACCCGGGCTCTCGGCATCCGGGTAGGCGTCGTGATACTCGTCGGGGCCCATGATCCCCTTGATCTCGTAGCGGTCCAGCTCCGGGTCGTATTCGGCCAGCGAGGCCCAGAAGCGGCTTATCTCCATGATCATCTCGGCGCCGTACCACGAGAGGAACTCCAGGTCCCCGGTGACCTGATAGTACTGCCACACGTTATAGACGATGGCCGCGTTTATATGGCGCTGCAGGTGGGAGTTGTCCGGCAGCCAGTTTCCCGACCTGGGGTTCAGGTGTACCTCCTGCGTCTCCTCCCTGCCGTCGCTCCCGCTCTGCCACGGGAACATGGCCCCCTTGTAACGGAGCCTGCGCGCGGCCTTCCTCGCCTCCCCCAGCCGCCGGTAGCGGTACATGAGCAGGCTGCGCGTTATCTGCGGGGTACGGTAGTTGAGGAAGGGGAAGATGATCAGTTCGTCCCAGAAGATGTGCCCGCGGTAAGCCTCGCCGTGCCATCCCCTCGAGGGCATGCCCACGTCGATATCCAAGGAATGCATGCACGCGGTCTGCAGGAGATGGAAGCGGTACAGGCGCAGGATCCTCTGCACGTAGTGCTGCTCCTGCTTCCGGTACAGCTGCAGGGTTACCTCGAACCTGCGCCACAGGTGCCTCCAGGCGAGGGAGTGCGATTTGAGCAGCCCCGAAAACCTGTCGGCCGCCTCCGCCGCCTTCCTGGCCTCCACCGCGGCTTCGGATATGGCGTTGTCCCGGGACGTATACAGCGCCACCGTCTTCTCGATCACCACGTGCGACCCCTCCACTACCTCGAGCTGGAGGGTCTGGGAGATGTAACCCGGTTCCTCCACCGTGCTCCGTTCCGCGGTCATCGGTTCGTCCCTGCTGAATACCTCGGTGCGGGCGACCTCGGCGATGCCTATCTTCGACTGGTTCGTGCGCACTTTCAAAAGGATGGTATCCTCGTTGATGCGCTCTGTCTTCACCGGCTCCAGGTGCAGGCTGTTGAGGTTGCGGTAGCGTTCCACGCCGCTGTTGCTCACGGTGCCGTCCAGGGACGAACGGATCTCCAGCTTACCCGACCAGTTCAGGGGAACGACGACGACCTCCATGGCGGCCAGGTGCATGTCCGCCATGCTCACGAAGCGGCGGCTGTGCAGCCTGGTCTCCCTTCCCGCCTCGTCGCGCCATTGCACGCGGCGGTGGAGCACCCCGGACCTCATGTGCAGCTCCTGGGTGTAGGAGAGGATCTCCACCCGCGAGGGTTCGAACCACTCCCCGCCGTCTATGCGCAGATCGAGGCCCAGCCAGTTAGGTATATTTACCAGATCCTCGTTTTCGATCACCCTGCCCGCGATCTCCGTCTCCAGGCGGTTGTAGCCGCCGGCCAGGTAAGTGCCGGGATAATGCACGCCGTCGGCCTGCGACTCGGGGGTCGCCCCCCGCGTGGCGAAATAGCCGTTTCCCAGCGTGCACAGCGATTCCCTGAGCCCCTCCTCCTGGGGATCGTATCCGTCGTACACCATCCACCAGGTGTTGTCCTCCTCCAGTAACCTGGTGAGCCTGGCGATGAACTCCCTTACCTCGCCCGTGTCCTCCAGCCTGTACTGCGCCCTGGTGCAGCGCGTGCCTTCCCCCACCACGACGGTTATCCCTCGCGCTCTCAGCGCTTCGAAGGCGTCCTCGTCCGTGATATCGTCGCCCACGTAGAAGGGCACGTAATCCGGCTCCGCCAGGTCCAGCGCGTCCATGAACCACTCTATGGCCCTGCCCTTGTGCCAGTCGATGTCGGGCTGCAGCTCGTAGACCTTCTTCCCCTCGGTCCTGCGGAAGCGAGGGTAGCGGTAGTGAGCGCTCTCCACGGCTTCCTCGAGCGCCTGCAGATCCTCGTCGCTCACGTTACGGTAGTGGATGGCGATGGTGAACCTCTTGCGTTCGACCTGTGAGCCCGGGATGCCGGCCAGGCGCTCCTCGAGATAGGCTTGCGCCTCGTCGAGATCGTCCAGGAACGAAGCCGCCTCCTCGTTTTCCTTCGCAAAGCCGTTGGGGCCTGCCATCTCGAAACCGTGGCTCCCCGCATAATAGATGTCCTCTATGCCCACCAGCGCCTTCACGTCGTCCAGTCCCCTCCCGCTCACCAGGGCCACCGAACACTGCGAGGCCAGCTCCAGGAGGGTCTCGCGCATATCGGGCGAGAGCACCGCGTCCTCGGGCCGGGACACTATGGGAGAGAGGGTGCCGTCGTAATCGAGGAACACCGCCACGCGCCTCTCCCCTATCCTGTCCTCGATCTCGTCGAAACTCTCGAGGGCGCTGGTGAGCTCGCGTATCTGGACCTCGACGTCTATCTCCGCCAGGTCATCGACTACGAAGTCCGCCCCAGAATCCAGAAGCTCCTGCGCCTGGTCCTGCCGGTTGACCCCGATGACCAGGCCGAAACCGCCCGCCCGGCCTGCCTGCACCCCGGAGATGGCGTCCTCGAGCACGACGCACCTCGCGGGCTCTACCCCCAGCCTGCTCGCGGCCTCGAGGAACATGTCGGGGTCGGGTTTTCCCTTGAGGTCCAGGCTCTCGATGTCGATGCCGTCCACCTTCGCGTCGAAGAGCTCGGGGATGCCCGCGGCATCCAGCACTTCCCCGCAGTTCTTGCTGGAGGAGGCGATCGCTATACGGTAGCCGCGGTAGCGTAGGTTCCTGATGAGTTCCACGGACGAATCGTAGACCTCCACTCCCTGGGTCTTCATCTTGCGCAGGAAAAGCTGGTCCTTACGGTTGCCGAGCCCGCATACGGTATCCGTTTGCGGTGAATCATCGGGAGTACCGTAGGGGATGTCTATCCCCCGGGCTTCGATAAAGCTCTTCACACCCAGATAACGGGGCTTTCCGTCCACGTACTTACGGTAATCATCCTTTATACTGAAAGGCTCGTACGGGCCTCCCGCGGCCCTTTTCTTCAGGAAGAGGTCGAACATCTCCTTCCAGGCCGCGGCATGCAGTTTCGCCGTCTGCGTGACCACGCCGTCCAGGTCGAATACGAGCCCGTCGTAGCTGGAACGGGAGAGGCTGATCACGGCACATGTTTCGTTCATTTTCTTCCTCACCATCATTCAAGATTACCTTAATGGCCTACGCCAAACCTTTTGCTCTGCTTTCGCCGCCGGCGCCGGCAAGCCCTTCCCCCGCAGCAAGGCAGCGACCCGATATGCGATTTATGGATGACGATCCCTGCCATTGTAGAAGCAGGCGGGCGCGCGGGGCAAGTCTGCAGCTTACGGCCGGTTTTCACTCGCCCGGTGCGATGCTCCTCTTCACGTCCGCGATCCTCTCGACGCGCTCGTCGATCTCGCTCCGCGGGAGCTCCCCGTCTCTCACCGCCTTCACCACCGCTGCGGCCGCGGCCCGGGTGTCTCCCGCCTCGTGCCCCGACACCAACAGCACCTCGACGCCTGCCTTAGCCGCCTGGACCACCGTCCCGGCCAGGGTATATGCCTCCTTGAGTACTTTGCTGGCCAGGTCATCGCTGACGATGAGGTAATCTCCGGCCACGCTTTTCTCGAGGAATGCGATGCCCGCAGGCGAGAGCGAAAAAGGGCGATCGGGGTCGAGCTCTGTGTAGATGACGTTCGCGGTCATGATAAACGCGGGGCTCGCCTCCGCCGCGACCTCGAACTGCGAGATCTCGGGCACGGAGGATACGCTCGCCAGCCTGTCGTTCTCTGGGTCGTATTCTATACCGCCGTAGCCGGGGAAATGTTTGGCGGCGGACAGGATGCGGCCGTCGCTCTGGCCCGCGATCTCGCTCTTCCCCAGCTCGCCCACTTCCTGCGGGGTTCCGGGAAAGGTGCGGCCGTACCTGGTGAGGAAATCGCCTGCAGCGCCCATGTCCAGCACCGGCGCCAGGTTCAGGTTGACGCCGAGCCCCTTCAGCTCCCGGCCCCGCTCCACCCCGGCCTGGTAGGCCTGTGCCGGGTCGGCAATCTGGGACTGGGAGACACCGTCATCCAGCCAGTCGATACGGACGATCTCTCCGCCCTCCTGGTCTATGGCAATAAAGAGGGGGAGCCCGGTGTCCGCAGCGGCGAGGGCCTGGAGGTCGGCGGTGAGCTGCTGCAGCTGTGCCGCATCCGCGATGTTCTTCCCGAAGAGGATCACTCCCCCGGGATGCACCTCCCGGAACCACTGCTCGACCTCCGGGGTCACGGCGGTACCCTCGAAACCGAAGAGGAAGAGCTGCCCCACCTTCTGCTCCAGGGACAGGTTCCGCAGGAGATCGCCGCCGTCGCCGCCGTTGCCGTCGCAAGGGGTACTGGCGCAGCCGCCGGCAGCCAGCAAGGCGAAGATGACCATCGCGGGCAGGACGACCGCTGCGAACAGTCGTTTCATCTTTCCACCTCCTGAAACGCGCTTTCCTATTCGTAGTCCTTGCGCAGGATATGCTTCAATACCTTGCCGCTATTTTGGGGGTCATTTTGTTGGGGGTCAAATCTTTATTCTTGAAAAGTCACCCATAATATGGCAGTAGATTCATCGCCATGGTCTCAACTTGCCTAGGAAAGATAGAGGGACTTCCAGATAGGAAAGGAAAGATCCCGCATCTCGGCGCCGTAGGAGAGCAGTTCCTCGTGCAGGCCGCGTTGCGCAAAACTCAAGCCGGTATCCTCGTCCTGAGGTTCGGGACCGTATTCGTCAATCCAGCGGCGGAAGATGTGGCGGTGGTCGCGTACAGGGCAGGGCGCGAGCCAGTTGCCCGCCTCCCCGGCATCGTTGCTGCCGCATGCGTATTCTCTCTGCCATTCCCGGATGGCTCGGAAGGAAGCTCCTCGCTGTTATGGCGGATGGCGGTGGCGGAAATACCCACCGGGACGCCCGCATCTCCAAGGAGGCGCATGGTGTTCACGACACGGTCGAATACGCCGGCGCCCCTTGCCCTGGCATATCCTCGACCACTTGATCAGCGAGGCCGGGCAGCTTTGGGGGATAAACCTCGTGGTAATCTCCGGAGGCGAGCCCCTCGCATTAATTATTCCCTTTTAAGGGGTCAGGAGCCTGTTGCACAAACCCCTTTTCTCTCCATTGCGTTCTCGGAATGGGGTCGTGACGAAGCCGGTGGATTGTCCCATTTCCGGGGCTGACCCCATTTTCGGGACATTTCTGTCCCATGGATTAGCTGAAGGTGGGGTTCGGCCAGAACATGTGGTAGACCTTCACGGCCTTCAGGTCGACGATGCGGAGGGTATCGTAACCCAGGCTCTCGTAAAAAGCCTGGTTCCTCTCGCTGCCGGTGTTGAGGTAGATGCCTGAAACGGAGGGCTCGTGTTTAAGCGCAGCCTGCACCTCGCGCATCAGCGCCTTGCCCGCGCCTTCTCCCTGGTAGTCTGGATGTACTCCCAACACCTCGAAGGTGAAGTGTGGCTCGGGTATGCCCTTGGGGTGTTTCGCCGCTACCAGTAAGCGCAAGGCTCGCAAGGGTCGGCGCGAGAAAAGCGCCAGTAGTTGAAACAGTTCGGGGACGATCAAAGCCGCCGCGCGCCTCCAGGATATGGAAATGCGGGGATCGCGCACCATGCCCACGCCCGCCACGCGACCGTCCTTCATGGCCCCCACCACCGGGCGGCCTGCTTCGAGATACAACTGCAGGAAGATGGCGTCGAGCGTTGCCATACGGCACTGAGTCGACGGCCGCTGCGTATCCAGATGGTAGACGGTCGTCGCCTCTGTCTTGAAGGCCTGGACGAGGACGTCTACCGCTTGTTCCTTGAGTTCTTGCGTGAGCCGGATCACGCTTACGCCAGCGGCGGCGCGGTCACTTTCTTGCTTCATCGCATACCTTTCCCTGCGGTTGCACAGTCAATTATTTTATCGTATTTCCAGGCGCGGGTGTGCATGTCCCGATTGTGGGGTCAGCCCCCATTATGAAACCGTTGCTAGGCTTGACACCGTGCCTACGATCAGGTGTGGGGGTGGTACTTGCGGTGGGTGAAGAATTTAAGGGCCTCGAACCAGATAACCGAGAGGAGCCCGGCCCCCAGGCATATCCCTATGTCCGCGGCGCTGAGAATAGCGAGCTGGAAGAGGTCCCGTACGAAAGGTACGTAGAGCACGACGCCCAGCAGGACCAGGGTTCCCCCTACTATCCACCACAGTGCGGGATTGGGCTTACGGCGCGTATGCCATATGGTGTGCTCCCAGGAGCGGTTGGTCAGGATAAGCCCCAGGTTTGCGACGACCAGGGTGGTGAAGGTAAGGGCCCGGATCTCCATCTCATCCATACTCTTCATATGGGCGATGGAGAACACGACCGCCACGATGAGGAGCACGCTCAAGCCCTGCAGCAGGCTGATGATCACGTTCCTCTTGTTGAAAATGCGCTGGTCCGGGCGGCGGGGCGGGCGTTCCATTATATCCCCCTCCGCTGGCTCGGCCTCAAAGGCAAGGGAGCAGGCGGGGTCGATGATGATCTCCAGGAAGGCGATGAGTATAGGGGAGAAAACCAGGGGCAGTTTGAAGAGCACGGGGATGATTGACATTCCGGCTATGGGCACGTGGACGGCGATTATATAGGACATGGCCTTCTTCAGGTTGTCGTAGATCCTGCGCCCCATCCTCACCGCCGTCTCGATGGAAGAGAAGTCGTCGTCCAGCAGCACCAGGGATGCCGATTCACGCGCCACGTCCGTGCCCCTGCCCCCCAAGGCCACTCCGATGCTGGCCGCCTTGAGGGCAGGCGCGTCGTTTACGCCGTCCCCGGTCATGGCCACCACCTCGCCGTTGGCCTTGAGGGCCTTGACGATGCGCAGCTTCTGCTCCGGCACCACGCGCGCGAAGATGTTTACCCGTTCGATACGGTCCTGCAGCTCTTCATCGTCCATGCCGTCCAGTTCCGGTCCGGTGATGACCTCGGCGGCTGGCTGCAGGCTTATCTCCCGTGCTATATGCCGTGCCGTCCCCGGATAATCCCCGGTGATCATGATCACCCGGATCCCAGCCCGGTAACATTCCCGCACCGAGTCCCTGACTCCGGGACGTACGGGGTCCTCCAATCCCACCAGACCCAGGAACTCGAAGGCGAAGTCGTGCTGGTCCTTGGGAAGATATTCCATGGTAAAGGATGACTTGGCTACGCCCAGAACGCGCAGCCCCTCATCGGCCAGCGCCTCTACCTGCGACAACAGCTCCTCCTTGCGCGCTTCATCGAGATGGCAGAGGTCCGCGATGGCCTCCGGAGCGCCCTTCGCGGCGATGATGTACTCGTTTCCGTCCGGAGACCTCCATACGTGGGAGAGGGCCAGGAGCTCGGGCGAAAGCGGGTACTCCCTCTCCAGCTCCCAGTCGTCGTGAAGGTGCTCGGTATTGCCGAGCGCTCCGTCGCCCAGTCGGGCTATGGCCGTCTCCACGGGGTCGAAGGGGTCCCTCTGGGAGGCCAGGACGCTGAACTCTACCAGTTCATGGAACTCCTCCAGCAGACATCGAGAACCCTCCTCCTGAACGTCGCAGGTAACACCGCCGGACATCACCTTGGCCACCGTCATACGATTGAGGGTGAGGGTGCCCGTTTTGTCCACACAGAGGACGGTGGCGGAGCCAAGCGTCTCCACCGCGGGCATGTTGCGGGTGAGGACCTGATACCGGGAGATGCGCCAGGCCCCCAGGGTGAGGAAGACGACCAGGACCACTGGGAACTCCTCGGGCAGCATGGCCATGGCCAGGGTGATGCCCACGAGCAGTCCCTCCAGCCAGTCGTCGCGGGTCGCGCCGTAGACCGCGAAGACCAGGACGCACAGGAAGAGCGCCAGGAGGGCGATGTTGAGCACCACGCGGCGCGTCTCACGCTGCAGAAGGGTGGGCTCGGGCTCGATCTCCTCCAGGGCGGTGCCGATCTTTCCCATCTCCGTGTCGGCAGCGGTGGCCATGACCTGGGCGACGCCGTGGCCCTTTACCACCAGGGTTCCGGCGAACACAGAGGGCAGGTCGTCTCCCCCCGGCTTCCCCAGCTCGAGGGGCCCGTCGCAGGGCAGCTTGCGCACGGGGACCGCTTCGCCGGTGAGCAGGGACTCGTCCACGGTGAGGTTGGAACAGGCGAGCAGCACGGCATCGGCGGGCACCCGATCGCCCTCGGCGAGGATGAGTACGTCGCCGCGCACCACGTCCACTCCGGCGATGCGTACCTGGCGGCCGCCGCGTATGACCAGGGCGCGGGGGCTGGAGAGGTCCCGCAGCGCATCCAGGGCGTGCTCCGTCCTCTGTTCCTGGAAGAAGGTGATGCCCATGACCAGGAGGACGAAGCTCATGAGGACGAGCGCCTCCTGCAGGTCTCCGAGTACGAGGTAGATTATCCCGGCTCCGACCAGAAGCAGGAACATGGGCTCCCTGGCGATGTCGAAGGCGATGCGGAAAATGGAGCGCTTCTTACCGGAGGGGAGGCTGTTGGGGCCTTCCACTTCAAGGCGCCGGGCGGCTTCCCCGTCGGAGAGGCCGGTGATCCCTGCAATATCTTGGTTACCTAGCATGGCTTTTCCCGTGCTTGGCGGGATAGCAGGTTCTCGGAATCAAACCGTCAAGCTCTCGCCCAGGAGGTTCTCCACGAAGTCGCGGATGCGGTTCTCTGTCTGGGAGCGGTCGTACCAGCGCGAATCGGTGTGGTCGGCCTCTATCACCAGGGCCGGCTTGCCGGTGCGCCTGGTGAACTCCCTGGCCAGGTCGTACTGGCCCAGCGAGTACGGTTTGCAGCTGCGGTTGGAGTGCATTACCATACCGTCCACGCTGAAGCGGCTCGCCAGGTCCTCGATCTTGTCTGCCATCCTCTCCAGGTTGATGTTCAGGTAGACCTCGGTGTAGATCCTGCCCATGCTCTCCAGAGGATTCTCGGCGTCGGCGCCCTCGAAGGTCCAAGCGCTGGTGTAGGTGTCGGCGACCAGGCAGGTCTCCAGCTCCATGAACAGCTTTCCCAGGTTGCGCATCTCGTACCATACTGGTATATTATCCCATAAGACCCGGTACTTCTCCGACGGTAGGATGCCGATCCCCTCCTCGATGCGCTGCTTCATCTCGTCCAGCAGACCCTGGTAGAAGTCCACCACCTCCTGCGTCCCCCGCAGGGTGACGATGGGGGCCATGAGGATGAAGGCGTCGAAACAGGTCATGGGGGCGGGCTTGTGCTCGTTGCAGGCAAGCACCTCCTTCCACAGGGCGGAAGCGAAGAGCGACTTGGCGGCGACGTCGACAAAGTGCTGCTCGTCGTAGGTTATCCCGGTGATCTTTTCCAGGAAGGCGATGTATTCCTCCATCTGCCGCACCGAGTAATCTGCATGGTGCTGGGCGAGTTCCCCGCGCACGAAGGGGGTGTCGAAGATGAACAGGGGCACGTCGAAGAAGCGCGCCAGTTCCTCGTACCACTTGAAGACGGTGTTGCAGATGTTGTTGCACGCCACCAGGAAGGTGGGACGAGGCAGGCCGCCGATGGGCCCTCCCTTGGTCATGGCGCTGCCGATGTCCCCGCGGGCGTATGAGCAGAGGTCGCGGGAGAACCCCCTGCCCTCGGCCACTTCGCACAGCTCCACGTTCATGTGGGAGGCGCCGCACATAGCGCCGTGGTTCTCGGGATACACGGGGATGACGTCGAAGGCGATGAGGGGTTCGACGGGGCCGCCGCTGGTGATCCAGGCGATGTGCCGGTCCGTGCCCTCGGCCCCCTTGGCCTCCATGTAATACTTGGTCATAAGGTCGCGCATGGCCGCGCCGGTCTTTATCTTGCGCCGCTCCTTGTCCGCCTTCTGCTGCTCCGTGAGCTCCTTGCCGTTCCCGCTCATATCCATCCTCCTTCTTGGGGGTCAAATCTTTATTTATGAAATTTATGGTAATTTATGGCTGGTAATTCAATATTAAAGATGTGACCCCATATCAAACGCCGGTTATCGTCTCTATGAAGGCCTGCAGGCGCGTGCGCAGCTGGCCGCGCGAGAAGGACTGCAGCTCCCCCTCCAGGACCAGCGAGGGCACTTCCAGCTCCTCCTGCAGGCGCTCCCGGATGTAAGGTATGTCGAAGAGGTGTGGTTCGCAGAAGGACTGCAGGTAGAAGATGACCCCGACCGCGCCGCTGTCCTGCACCTGCCTCAGGAGATGCTCTATGCGGTCCTCGATGGACTGTTGCTTGGCGGGGCAGTTGACCCTCCCCCACATGCGGCGTGCCAGTGCCTCCTCGGGAGTGTCCGCTTCGTCCACGTAGTTGTCGAAATAACGGTGGCCGCTGCACAGGTCGTCGTCCACCACGTCCGCGCCCAGTTCCTGCACCAGTTCCACGAGGTCGGGGGTTGTGCATATACTGCCGCTCACCAGCAGTTGCGTCTTCTCCACGCCCGGCTCCCTGCCCGTATCAAGCTGCTCCAGCAGCTCGTGCAGGATCTCGTTGTGCTTCTCGCGTCTCATCCAGAAGCCGGCCGCCAGGCAGGCGCTGGCGGAGAGCCCGTCGATGGCTCCGGGGCTGGTGATGCGCAGCTTGTATAACCGGTCCGCCAGGCGCCGGTTGCGGTTATAGATATGGATGCTCTCCTCCAGGGCATCGTCCCAGATGGCCTCGCCGATGTACTCCTCCACAAATTGGCGGAAGCGGTGCACCTCCTCCACCAGGAAGGGCAGGGAGGTATCCTCGCCCATGCGTATGGGGAGCACCAGGTCGCCGTGGAACGGGAAGTCGGTGTTGCGGCGCCAGATGTCCGAGAGGCGCATCATGGTGTCGCAGGTCTGGACGAACACTGCACCCTCCAGGAAGTCGAGTTCGCCGGCCAGGGCCATGTCCAGGTCCGTGCGGGCCAGAGAGCAGCAGTAGGCCTGCAGGTGGGCGTCGGCATCGGTGATAGTGCGTACCGCGCCCATGAGGCGGACGGGCGTGAACCCCGCGGCATGGATTATCTCCTCCGGCGTGTAGGAACAGAAAACGGCCATGGGCTTCTCGCCTTCCCCGCGCAGCCGCGCCATGTGCGGGTAGGGGTCTCTCCACAGCTCCAGGCACTCGTCTATGATGGACTGGGCATCCATGACGCTCCTTTCGAAAAGCCGCGCTCATTTCTCGGTCACGATCATTTCTATTCTACCAGTTAAAGGCATGTGGAGGCCTGACCCCCGATGTTGAAAATGGAGGGCTGACCCCAGGTTTAGGGGGTGCCGGGAGGGTAGACCACGATGGCGGGGTCGGGGCAGGTGACGCAGGTGTTCTGGCAGGCGCCGCATCCCGTGCACTTGTCGGCTGCCACCCTGGGCCTGCCGCGGGAGTCGATCTTGATGGCGCCGTAGGAGCAGCGCTCGTAGCAGACCAGGCAGTCCTTGCCCTCGTTCCAGGCGATGCACTTGGCGCGGTTGACCGCTGCGTTGCCTATGCGCACTTCGTCGTCGGCAGGCTTGCGGATGGCCCCGACCGGGCATACCTCGGCGCAGGCGCGGCCGCACAGCTCGAACTCGCACTTTGCAAGGGCGGGATTGAAACGCGGCGTCCACAGCTTGGACGTCCCGAAATCCTTGGACGCGGGCTCCAGGCACTGGGTCAGGCAGGCGCGCACGCATTCGCCGCAGCGCATGCAGCGGGTGGTGAAGTCGATTTCGTCCTGCGCGCCGGGGGGGCGCAGTAATACCGTTCCGTCCTTCTCGCGCACCAGGCCGTAGGCCAGCAGGGCCGCGGAACCGGTAAAGCCCAGGGCCAGGAAGTCCCTCCTGCCGATCTTCAGGTCTCGCATACTACCGCCTCCTCCAGGGCCTCCTTGCCTTCTTGCTTCCTACCCGAGACCAGCACTGGCGCCCCCATCACGCGCAGGGATAGGGCTCCGGCCTCCGGGCAGACGGCCACGCACTCGCCGCATAGCGCGCAGTCCGCGATGGCCAGCCGCCCCGTCTTCTCGCTGTCCGCAACCTCCACTATGCCGAAGGGGCAGGCGGCGGCGCACCTGCCGCAGTGGGTGCAGGCTCCTTCGTCCTTTACCAGCGCCAGGGGAGTGGCCGCGGCCGGAAGGCGCGACCCCGCCATGCCCACTAGTGAGAGGCAGGCGCCGAAAGGGCACATCTCCTGGCACCAGAAGCGCGGGCCCACCAGAACCGCCAGGAGCACCAGGGCGATGATCAGGAAGGGCACGCTGCCCGCGAGGACGAAGACCACCGCGCGGTTGGCGATCGTAAGCGGGTCGAAGATCCAGATCGCGTTTATCCCCAGCGCGAAAAGCAGCAACAGGACCGCCAGGAAAACGTATTTGAAGCGCAGCCGCAGGTCGTTCTCGCCGATCGTACGACCGGATATATCCTTGGGGCGCAGGCGGGAAAGCTTCCCGGCTCGCATCTTCCCCAGGGAGGGGAGCATCCCCAGGCCGGAGCCCAGGGGGCAGATCCAGCCGCAGAAGAAGCGACCGCTCACCAGGGTCAGTCCCAGGAGGATCCACGCGGGGAGCAGGTAGAGCCAGAGCCCGCTCTCCCACACTGCTGTAATCCCCGCCAGCGGGTCGACGCGCATAAACATGTTCTCGTTCAGCGCGGCGGAGGGAGGGTAGGTTGCGCCCCAGGCCATGACGACAAAGAGCGCGATAAAGGCCAGTTGCACGGCCCTGCGCACCCAGTGGACGGCCCGCCTCGCGCCCTTGCTCACGCGCTCACCTCCTGCACGCCCAGGGAGGAGAAGTCCGTGGTCCCCACTCCCAGCTGCTCGCCGTAGACAAGGTAGCCTATATCCGATGGCGCAACGCCGAAGAGTCCGCAGCAGTACGAGTCGGCGGCCACGGAATCGGTCGCGATGATTACCTGCCCCGGCTCGGAGACCGTGCCCGGGCCGCCGGGGCCGCGGTCCAGGAGGATGTTGGTCGCGTCCGAGATCACCAAGGCCGGCTTGACCACAGTGTTGATCTCCGCGATCGCCCTGTGCAGCTCTATGTTGTGGAAGTTGCCCATATTCTGGGTTATGCCGATGAAGTTCTTCATGGCCATGGAAAGCTTCGCGCCGCTGTGGTGCTTGACCTTGGGCATGTTGACGATGACGTCAGCCGCGAAGATCTCCTCGAGTATGCCCGCCGAAGGGAGGGCAGTGGCCCCGGGTATCTGCACTATGCGCGCATTTCCCGGCTTGCGCACGGCGTAGACCGCGAGCTCCGCGCCCGCCGCGCGGGCCGCCGGCCCGATGCCGTTCGCCTCCAGCGTCTGGTCCACCAGGTCCTGAAGTATGTGGTCGAAGACGGTAACCCCGGATGCGCCCGCCGCCAGGAAGCTGCGCACCGCCTCCGCCAACAGCTCCGGATTGGTCGTGGTCGCTTCCTCGGGCGGGCGGGCGAACGCGGCGTTCACCTTGATGAGGACCTTCTTTCCGGCGAGGTCGAGCGCTTCCAGGCCGCCCCAGGCCTCCAGGCCCTTGCGCAGCATGACGGCCGGGTCCGTACCCCTCACCACCACCAGCCCGGAGGGCGGCTGCTGGTTCTCCACGGGGGCCGGCAGCTCCTCTGGGGCCGCCTGCGGGCCCTCTTCCACGGGACAGGTATCGCTGGCGTTTTCCCCGCAACCCGGAATGGTTGCCGCGAGGTAGAGCGCTCCCAGGCCGGCGGCGATGGTGCCCGCCTTGCCGATGAACTTCCTTCTGTCCAGCTCCTGCAAAATATTACCTCCTTGTGGCGATTATGCCATCCGCGCTCTAACCTGTCCTTGAGCTGCATCAACGCCGCTGCCTGTAGAGATCGCCGCTTTTGTTGTTTAATACGCATTTAGTAGCGCTTTTGTTCGCCGTATGGAGAGGTTAGAGATGATATGTATCATATGGCGGTTAACCGGGGCGTTCCTTGTATCTCATGTTCTCGCCGGGCTCGACCCCAGGCGCGCAAGTTTAAAAATACTCGATGGCGCCGTTGGGACATACCTCTCACAACAGTAGATCGTTTTATACGTGATCATCGCTCAACGCACGAGAACTACTATGCTCTCCTGTCATTAATCTACGTTGGAGGGATTGTGAAGATACGCTTAATCCGCGAAAGAAAGACCGGGCTTTGAGCAAGCCTGGTCCCTCGCGTTTTACGTCCTAGTAAGCGATGGAGTCGTGCCCCAGCTCGCGGTAGATGCCTCCCTCCGGGGTCCAGTACATGGCGCGCTCGCAGATGACGTTGCCGCCGGTGGCCTGCACCCTGGTGGAGAGGTTGAAGGTCTGTGCGAAGAGGCCCATGTTGAAGGAGACGCGGGAGCCCGCCGGTATCTCAATGCCCTGCAGTACGGGCGGCTTCACCTCTCCCGCGTCGGTGTTGAGGGTGAAGTCCACGCGCACCGGGGCTGCACCGGGGTTCTGTACCAGCACCCAGGTCTCGAAGCCCCCCAGGGTGGCGCCCTCGGCCATGTACCAGGACGGGTACCCGAACTGGGCGAAATAGGGCTGCGGTCCGACCCCCATATGGCTGAAGATGCCGCCGGCGTAGAGCACCGAGCCGTCCATGGTCAAAGTATAGACATCGTTCTCCGCACCGGGGTTCCAGGATGTTGCGTTCCCCGTGGCGGCGTCCACGGCTGCCAGGTTGTTGCGTGCCTGTCCCCCCATGGAGGTATATTCTCCTCCTAAGTATACGAGGCCGTCACTGGGTACGATGGAGTAGACCGAGCCGTCTGCCCGGGCATCCCAACCACTGTCGGCGCCGGTGATATCGTCGAGTGCCGCCACGTAGTCCCTGCCAACTCCGCCGATGTAGGTAAAATCGCCCCCGGCATATATGGTGGGGCCGTCCAGGGCGATATCGTAAACACGGTCGTTGGCGGTGGGGTTCCAGGCGGTGGCGCCGCCGGTGGAAGCGTCCAGGGCGGCGATATGGCTGCGCGGCTGGCCGCCTACGTTCGTGAAGTCTCCTCCGGCATAGACCGTATTGTCTTTCACTTCCAGTTCCAGAACCGTGTTGTTCGCGTTGGGGTCCCAGGCCGCGGCATCTCCGCTGCCCTTATCCAGTGCCGCTATGAAATTCCTGGGCTGTCCCCCGATGGAGGCGAAATCGCCGGCTGCATAGACGATGTCTCCTTTCAACTCGACGTCGTATACGGCGTCATCGGGGTCCGGGTTCCAGGCCGTGGCATCGCCGGTGGAAGCGTCCAGAGCGGCGATGGCGGTCCTGGAAGCGCCGCCTATATTACCGAACCACCCTGCAGCATACAGCGTGTTGCCGTCGATCTCGATATCCATGACCCCGCCGTCGCACCTGGCGTCCCAGGGTTTCAAGACTCCGGTCACGCTATCGAGGGCGGCTATACCGGCCCGTTCCTCCCCGCCTATGCTGAGGAACCTCCCCCCTATGTAGATCTGGTCGCCGCTCCGCGAGACTAAGTAAGAGTGCTCCTCCGCGTTGGGGTCCCAGGCGGTGACGCTGCCGCTGGCGGCCTCGATAGCTGCTACGTGATTCCTGGGCTGGCCTCCGACGTTCTCGAAGCCCCCCGCCGCGTATACCGTCCCGTCCGTTATCTCCAAGGACCACACCAGTTCGTCGGCGCCGGGGTCCCAGGGAGTGGCGTTGGCTGTTGTGGCGTCCAGGGCTGCCAGGTTGTCGCGGGGCTGCCCGCCTATATTGAAGAAATCTCCCCCGACGTATACCGTCGAACCGTCAACGGCTATGGCTCTTACGTTCAATCCGCTTGCGTTGGGATCCCATGCGGT
>CAZGWK010000029.1:0-17065 GCA_964529285.1 uncultured Actinomycetota bacterium | reverse complement strand
GCGGTTGCGTTCCCGTTAGTGTTGTTGAGGGCGGCGATATAGCTGCGGGTCTGGCCTCCGATGCCGGTAAAGGCGCCTGCGGCTTAGACGGTGGAGCCGCTGACCGCTATGGCGTAAACGGTACCGTCGGCATCTGGATTCCAGGCGGGGTCCAGGGACCCGTCCGCCATGATGTGGGCGACGCGGTTCCTGGAGGCGCCGCCCACGCTGGTGAATTCGCCCCCGACATACCATCCTCCGGCTGCGTCGGGGGCCGCACAGCGCACGTTGCCGTTCACCCTGGCGAACCTGCCGGCCTGTCCCGTGTCGGCATTTACGGGTACGCCGCAGCCCGTGTTGGGGCCGATGTAATCGAAATCGCCGCCAAGGTATAGCGTATTCCCGCTTGCCTCTATATCGTAAACGGTTGCGTTCGCAATCCAAGTATCGGCGGGGGTCTCCGGCGCTGTCGCCGCCATGCCAGCCGGCTGCGAATGGGCTGGGAGCTGGGAGACGGACAGTACCAGCGCAAAGATAGCGCAGGCGGCAAACGAGATAGCCGTGATTGTACCCGTGCGTTTAGAAGCAATATTCATTAGCGGTAAGCCTCCTTATCTCCCCTTGAACCAAGACAATTACCCTGCTTCGTCACCAATCCACTCCATTATATACCGCCTGCGCTGTCCGCTATATCGTGCCCTGTCCTGCATGCAAGCGTGGAGGACGGGTCGCCAAGGTGGTGCGGTTATATGCCGGAGGTCCGGACCTGGCGCCATTTTATCTGCGCACTGAAAGTCCAAGCCGGCACAGAAAGGATCCTCCTCCCGCAACGCAAGCCCCGCGAGGGGGATCCCCGTTATGCCATATATCTTCTGTTAAGGGCTGTATCCTATGGAATCGTGCCCTCCGGCCCTGTCCCCCTGGTAGTTGAAGTACATGGCGCGTTCGGCCACCACGGGCTGGTCCGCGCTGACCTTGGTGGAGACGTCGGTATCCGCAAGCCCCGGCAGCTCGTCCAGTTGGATGGACTTGCGGGTGCCGGCGGGCAGTATGAAGGAGTAGGGGTCTGCTTCACTGCCGGGCGGGAGCTGGAAGGTGAGGGTCACGTCAGTGTCCTCCGTGCCCGGGTTCTGCACCAGCACCCAGGTGTCGAACTCCCCTCCCGTGTATCCCTCGGCGAGGTACCAGGTGTCGGCGGGGGCCGTTACCCCTACGGAGTCGTGTCCTCCGGCCCTGCTCCCCTGGTAATCAAAATACATGGCGCGTTCGGCCACCACCGGCATGCCGTGCCCGTATCCGCCACTGGAGGTCACCTTGGTGGAGACGTCGGTGTCCTCCAGCCCCGGCAGCTCGTCCAGTTGGATGGACTTGCGGGTGCCGGCGGGCAGTATGAAAGTATAAGGCTCAGCGCTGTGGCCGGGGGGGAGCTGGAAATCCAGGGTAACCTCGGCATCGGCGGTTCCGGGGTTCTGCACCAGCACCCAGGTGTCGAAATCCCCTCCCGTGTATCCCTCGGCCAGGTACCATGTATCGGAGGGCGTGGTCACTCCGATGGAATCGTGTCCACCGGCCCTGTCTCCCCCGTAGTTGAAATACATAGCGCGCTCGGCCACCACCTGCTTGCCTGCCGTCACCTTGGTGGAGACGTCTGTGTCCTCCAGTCCGGGCACCTCGTCGAGGTGTATGGATCTACGTGTGCCGGCGGGCAGCGTAAAGGAGTAAGGCTCCACGCTGGAGCCGGGGGGCAACTGGAAGGTGAGGGTCACGTCCGTGTCCTCCGCTCCGGGGTTCTGCACCAGCACCCAGGTGTCGAAATCCCCTCCCGTGTAGCCCTCGGCCAGGTACCAGGTGCTGGTGGGGCCGGCGTCGGGCGCGAAGGTCACCTGCACGTCGTGGTCGGCGGTGACGTTGCTCACGGTATAGGAGTCGCTGGGGGTGGGCAGCACCGGGACGCCGTTGTCGGTGACCGCTTCCGTGTGATAGCCGGGGTCGGGCGTGATGTCGATCACGGCGTCGGAGCCGTGGTCCACCTGCTGGGTGACCGGGTCCACCTGTCCGTTGCCTCCCGCTACCGCGGCGGTGACGGTGTACACGCCTGGGAAGATGGCGAAAGACGGGCAGAAACCTCCCCCGATGGTGGTGAAGCCTCCACCCGTATAGAGCGTGGAGCCGTCCAGTGCCAGGGACAGCACCCGGTCGTCCGCGTCGGGATCCCAGGCCGTGGCGTTGCCGGTGGTGGTATCTATGGCTGCGACGCGGTTGCGGGACTGTCCCCCGATGGTGGTGAACAGTCCTCCCGCGTAGAGGGTGCTGCCTGAGATAGCGAGGGCGAAGACCGAGCTGCTCGCACCGGGGTCGAAGGCCGTGGCGTTGCCGGTTGTGGTATCGATGGCGGCGATGCGGTTGCGGGACTGCCCCCCGATGGAGGTAAAGGCACCGCCGGCGTAGAGTGTGGTGCCGTCAAGTGTCAGTGCACACACGCTATCGTCCGCGTTGGGGTCCCAGGCGTTGGCGTTTCCGGTAGCGGTGTCGAGGGCGGCGATGCGATTGCGGGGCTGACCCCCGACACTCGTGAACCAACCTCCAGCGTAGAGAGTGGTGCCGGAGAGCACGAGGGTGGAGACGGTATCGTTTGCGTCGGGATCGAAGGAGGAAACGCTCCCGTCGGCCTGCACGTGGGCGAGGCGGTTGCGGTCAACGCCTCCCGCCCGGGTGAAATCGCCCCCGATGTACCAACCCCCCGCGCCGTCGGGCACGACCGCATTAACCTTCCCATTAACCCTTGGATAGGGGTCGACCGGGATGCCGGAAACGGTGTCGATAGGCACTCCGCTGCCGGCGTTGGGGCCCACGTAGTCGAAACTCCCTCCGATGTAGGTGACGTTTCCAGCGGGCAGAACACTATGAACTGCCCCATCGGTCACCCATGCGTCCATATTCGTTTGCGCGGGGTCGGCTTCCGCCCTTTGCGTCCCCTGGAACGGGAGATATTCCCAACCCGAAACGGCCATGAAAAGACCTAACAGGAAGACGAAGGCCAGAAGGGAAAGGTTCTTCGAGGTATTATTTGAGAAAGTCATGCTGATACCACCACCTGTTCTCGCCGGCCCTCTTTGTTCCCGCCCCGGTAGCGGTGAAAAGGATATTAACACTCGACATATTCCTTATCGAGTATCACCTTTTCTTTCTTTAACCCCGCAGACGGAGTGGGTGGTATCGAGGTCTGAGTATGATAAATACCAGGTAGCGATCATCCGGCATGGTGAAGGTGGACTGCGCCGCCGAAGTCAAATCATGTCCCCGGGAAAGACCTCGACCTCGAGGTCTTCCTCTTCGGATATCTCCCAGTCGGCATGCGATTCCGCGTCGAGCGCCTGCTCGAAAAGAGAGGTATCAGCGCAGGGCTTCGCCGGCGGCGTCGATGCCGCTGCGCAACGCGCCCTCCACGCAAGAGATGAGGTACATGTAGGAACCGGCGAGGTAAAGGCCCTCCACATCGCGGTAGTTGTTCCTGCGCATGTTATGGATGGCCCTGGCCTGCCCGGGCGGGTCCAGGCATATGGCCTCGTCCCAGCGCACCGCCTCGGTGATGTAGGGCTCGTCGGGCATGGCGGGGACGATCATCTGCAGGTCTTTGATCATCATGCGCTTCAGCTCATCCAGGGGCAGCTCGTTGAGCTCCTTCGCGCGGCGGCCCCAAGTCAGGCTGTGCACCAGCCCCGCGCCGGGGGGAGCGAAGTAGGGGGATTTACCGCCTGCGTCGGCGAAGCCCGGCTGCATGGAGCCCTCGTTGCGGGAGAAGGTCACGGCATACCAACCCTCGGGTAAGAGCCTTTCGGTGAGAGCGAAAATGAAGTGGATGCACGAGCTGTAGGTGACCTTTTCCAGGGGCTTGCGCAGGTTATCCGGGAGGTCGGGGATCAACCGCATGGCTTTGGGGGCGGTGGTGGTGCAGATGACCGCGTCGGCGTCCAGGAATCCTTGCGGCGTCTCCACTCCCTTCGCCTTCCCGCCGTCGAGGACCACCTTGTTCACGGGGGTGGAGAGGCGGATGGAGTCCTTGCATTCCTCGTAGAGGGCGGCCGGCAGTGAACCGATGCCTTTCTTGAGGAACTTGAGACCCGGCATCAGTCCCATGAGCAGCGCCAGGATATGCGCCGCCCCCACCTGGTCGGGTTCGCCCAGGGTGAGGGAAGCGGTCATGGGCTGGAAGACGTAGTCCAGGGCGACCTGTCCGCCGTAGCGCAGAGCGTATTCCTCGATGCTGATGTCGCTTAGGTCCAGGACGGGCTCTGGGTCCATGGAATCGAAGTCGAAGTCGCGGCGGCGCCTGGCCATGTGGAAGGCGGCCCTGGCCATCTGCGGGTATCCCCTCCAGGGAAGGCCGCGGAACCTCAGCATGTCGCGCCAGTGCTTGACCGCCTCCCGGGGATTGATGGTGGCCGGGATGGGGTAGAGCTTGCCGTTCCTCCACATGGCGCCCATGAAGTCGAAACTCTGGATGGCGTCCTCCATGCCCAGCTCGCGGCAGAGCCGGAAGGTGGTGGTGCACAGGTCGGCGGAGAACTGCGCCCCCAGGTCGAACTGGTAACCCTCCTTCTGATAGCCGCGGGCGCGGCCTCCCGCCGCGTCCTTCTCCTCCAGGCAGAGGACGTCCACGCCCTTCTTGCGCAGCTCGTAAGTGGCGGCCAGTCCCGCTGGACCCGCACCGATGACGATGACCTTCATAACTCCTCCTCTTTATGGGGTCAAATCTTTATTCTTGAATTCTAAACCATTATTTTCTTCATTTAGCATTATCTTCCTATAAATTCAAAAATAAAGATTTGACCCCTAGATCCTTCCGTAGCCGGTGACGTTGGCCATGAAGGCGCGGCGCAGCAGGAAGCGGTGGAACAGGGGCATGAAGGGCAGCGTGGCCCACATGGGGTACTTCACCATTAGGTCCTGCGGGCTGCGGTTGATGATGCGCTTGGCGGCCAGCAGCGGGTAGAAGGTCCAGTTGAGGCGGCGGAATTCGTCGTAGGCCCCAGCCGGGTCGCTGTAGGCACGCGCCGCGATCTTGCCGGAGAGGAAAGCCCCGTGCATGCCGAAGAAGAGCACGGGATCCATCATGCCGGCCAGGGTGCCCGCCAGGATCAGGTCTCCCTGAAAGAGCCGGGGATTGCTGAAATGGCGTATCGGCGCCGCCGCCGCCCCTCCCTTGGCCCCTCCCCCCAGGGGATAGAACCTCTTGAAGGGGTATCCGTCCTCGAGGGTGGCCTGCTCGGCGAACTTCTCCATCTCCCACTTAGCCACCGGCCGCTCGCGATTGAAGATGAGGGCGAAGGCGATCCCGTTGACCGAACAGGTAAAGGCGTAGTCGGGACTGTAATCGTCGAAACAGAAGGAGACCCTGGCCTCCGGCCACGGCACGCGGCACTTGGCGAAATATCCGTAAAGGGATTGATAGGGGACGTTGGCGGCCTCGAAACCGTCTGCGTGCAGCCCGGTGGCCATTATGCTCCCCCGCGGCAGGTCGTGCACCTGCTTGTCGGTGATGACGGGCTGGTCGAACTCGAACTTCACTCCCTCCTCCACGGCGATGCGGTAGAGGTAGTGGTCTATCGACGATGCGCGCGGACCGCGCTCGATCATCCACGACTGTACGTTGGGGGGGAATTTCAACTTGAACCTTTTCCCGTAGACCCCGAGTATGCCGCCGGTCATGCGCACCATGCCCGGCTTGAGGTCGATGCCGATGTAGCGGGACATGGCGTCGGCGTCCATGGGGGTGCCGTGGGGCGAAGGATTGTATACGGCCAGGCCACCCACGCGCTTACCCTTCTCCAGCACGATGACCTCGTGGCCCTCCCGCGCCAGGTTTATGGCGGCGGTGAGCCCTGCCAGCCCCGCTCCCACCACGTATACCGGACCCTTGTTCCTGACCATATCGTCCTCCTAGATGCCTATATATCTGGAATATCTGTCCATGCTCTTCAACAGCGCGTAGCCCGGTATCATGTTGGCCAGGCTCCTGCCCTGGATCTTGCCCAGGAGGTCCACCTCGGACACGTCGCGAATAAGCCTCTTGAGCATTATGCCGCGCGTGATCTCGGGAGCATAATTGATGGCCACCCGGCGTATGAACCACATACGGTTGAAGCTGCGGTTGCAGTGCTCGAACATCTTCTGGGCCGTCGCCTTGTCCTCCAGGGCTATGGCGGCGATCTTTCCCGATACCATGGCCCCGTGGCAGCCGAAATAGGTACCGG
This sequence comes from uncultured Actinomycetota bacterium, assembly GCA_964529285.1. GTDB lineage: Bacteria > Actinomycetota > Geothermincolia > Geothermincolales > RBG-13-55-18 > SURF-21. Next base: position 10,832 of record CAZGWK010000029.1, on the reverse strand, counting down.
GGTCCTGGGCTCCCGCCAGGGTTCCCGCCAGTATCCTGTCCCCGCAGAAGAGGCGCGGCTGGTTGGGATAGCGGGAGGCGAAGTAACCTCTTTCCGCCCACCAGGTCTTGAACTCGATGCCCTCAGTTTCCTTGAGCTGCCGCTCCCAGATACCGCGCCGCTCCTCCCCCACCGGCCGGCGGGCGAAGAAGAGGCCCGCCACCACCCCGTTGCTGTAGGGCAGGTAGCAGTAATCCTTGGTATAGCTGTCGAAGTAGACCGAGACCCCGCATGCGTCGGAGCTTTTCCCGAAGGGCTTGTAGCGCGAGCTCAATACGTAACCGTACGCGGTCTCGTAGGGGATGTTGAGTGCATCGAAGGCCTCGCGGTAGGGGCCGGTGGCCACGATGGTATCGGGCGGGTACTGTGCCAGGTCCTTCTGGCACTCTATGGGGTTGCCCCACTCGAAGGTCACTCCCATGTCCAGGGCGACGTCGTGGAGGTAGCGGTCGATGGCCGTCCGGCGCGGCCCCCTCTCCACGTTGTGCATGATGGATTGCTCCGGCTTGAGCTCGAACTTCTCGCCGAAGGGGTAGATAGTGAACCTCTCGCAGGGACGCACCTGGGGCTCTCCGACGGGCACACCCAGAAAGCGTGACATGAGCCCGCTGTCAAAGGGGGTAGAATCGACGAACGGATGCGCTCCCGGCATGCCGCCGGCCCGGTTGTACTTGTCGACGCAGTGAACGTCGTACCCGAGCTTGCGCGCGGTGATGGCGGCGCAGAGGCCGGCCAGGCCCGCCCCGACTACGTTCACTTTCTTGTTCACCATATCCATCCCCCTATCTACATCTCCACGCAACGGGCGAAGCGCGACGCAAACGGCCGGGCGCCACGTTTAAACCCGTCTAATATCTGCCGAAGCCGGGCAGGGACCTGAGGGCGACGTCTATCGCCGGCTGCAGCAGGCGGCGCTGCTTCAGGTACAGCCCGAAACCCAGCCTCAGGCCGAGGTTGCGCGCAAAATGTGGCTGCAGGTCGAAAAACTTTTTATACATCCAGGAGTACTTACGCGCGGACGTGAAGTCGCGGAACAGCCTCCAGGCCCTCTCCTTGTCGTCCACCGCAATGGCCGCGATCTTTCCCGATACCAGGGAACTCTGCACCCCGAATAGAAAGAAGGGGTCCTGCATACCTGCCAGGGTACCCGCCAGGATCTTGTCGCCGGCGTACAGGCAGGGGTCGCCGATCTTCTTCGTCGCCACCACCCCCTCGTTGGGCAGCCACTGTTCGAATGCAATGCCTTCCCACTCCCGCAGCTGGCGGTCCCAGGTATCGCGCAGGGTGCCGGATACCGGCCTGGCGTCGAAGGCCAGGGCAAAGGCAACGCCGTTCACGTTGGCGCAGTAGTTGTAGTACCTGGTATAGCGGTCGAAGAATCCCATGATGCGTGGCGGTCCCTCGTAGCGCATTTTACCGATGAAACCGTAGACGTCCACGTACGGCCGGTTGAGGGCAAGGAACGGTTCGACGTGCAATCCGGTGGCCACGATGGTGCCCGGGGGAAGCTGGGTGAAATCCCCCTGGGCCTCGCAGGAGACCCCGAACTCGAACTCCGCTCCCGCCTGCAGCGCAGCCTCGTAGAGCAGCGAGTCCAGCGAGGTGGAGCGCTGCCCTCTCTCCACGGAGTGCAGGTAGAGCTGCCGGCCGGGGATGACGTGGGGTTTGCCGTAGACGTAGACGGGAAACTCCTCCGTCGGCGTCACGTAAGGAGGCGCGAGCTCGACTCCGATGAAGCGTCCCAGCCTCTGCGGGTCCATGGGGGTCACGTCAACAGCCGGACGGATATAGGGATCGCCACCTATGTGCTCGAATCTCTCCAGTACCTTGACGCTGTGGCCCGCACGGGCGCAGTTGATCGCCGCTACCAGGCCGGCCAGGCCCGCGCCCACGATGGTGACTTCCCGCATGGATACCCCCTCACGGATGGAGGCCACCCGCGGACGCGTGGTCCGCGGGCGACATCTTGAACCCAGAATAGCCGTTTTCCGGCTTTCCCGGGACGGGTATCGTCCCCGCGGCGTGTCCGCGCGCCGCAACGGTCCGCATATCCCCGCTTCCCGGGTCCCGTCAATCCGCTATCCTATCACCTCCTCCGCTCCCTGCCGACGCGATTGCCGGCGCTGCCGGGCTCTCTCCGCCCGGTAGAAAAATTCCTTCTCTTGCGGCGCGTTATTCCTCTCTGCATGCGCCGGGTGGGGAGGATCATACGCACGGCCGTATGCCTGAGCGGCCGCGTACCGTCCCGCCCCTCTATAAGCTCAGTTTCTTGCACAGCCCGGTGTCGTAATCCCACCTGCGGGCCGCGATGTTGTTCGGGTCGACCGCCATCTTGAAAGCCACCATGGCATCCATGAACGCGGCGGCATTGGGCATGGCCAGCGTCAGGAGATCGTCGAGAGTGGGCATGCCCTCGGGCAGCGGTAAGGCCATGCCCTTGTTGAGCGGGATGGCTCCGCAGGCGAGCACCAGGCCTTCGCCCAGGATGCCCGCCATCATGGCGCGCATATAGGTCATGAACATGCGCATGTTGTCGTCCTTGTCGCCCTGGTTGGAATAGAGATCGTACTCCATGTACGCCGAACGCCCCATGTGATAGGGCTGCAGGTAGGTCGAGGCGTCGTCGGGCGGGAGGGGGTCCTCGGTATGCCCCGCCTGGTTGGTGGTCTCCACGCGCATCTTGCGCTCCGCCTCCAGGAAGTTGTCCAGGTGGCCGATGAGCGCCCCGATGAGGAAGGAGCCGCGCACCCGCATCACGCGCACCGTGACGTTGAAATATTTCTGCCAGCGCTCGAGATTCACGCTGCGCAGGTCCCCAACCAGGTCCTCGATGGCCTCTACCGGCAGGAACTCCCATTCCGGGTCGACCTCGGAGATCACCCTCTGGATGATCTCCGCCTTGAGCACGGCCTCCTCCATGGTGGTGCCGGCGAAGATGGTGAAGAGGTTATTGCGCGGGAAGGTCTCCGCGACTGACGAGGCCATGGCGTTGGTGGCGCCGACGAAGATGCCGAAGAAGGAGTTCTGCATGTGGGCCAGCTCCAGGGTGAGGTTCTCGTTGGCCACCTTGTAGAGCACGTTGATGACGCACTCGAGATCGTCCGGCTCGTATGCTGGGAATATCTGGTATATATGCTCGGCCTCCGGATAGATGCGCAGGGTCATCTCGGTCACCGTGCCCAGCTGCCCGAAGGCGTAGCGGAAGAGCGAGGCCATGTCCGGGCCGGGGCCGGGTACGTGGGCCTTGACCGCACCGTACGAAGAAGGGCCGGTCTTCAATATGGTCCCGTCCGGCATGACCATGGTCATGTCGACGATGTTGTCGATGCCGAAGCCGTATTTCGAGGCCAGGGTGTTGATGTTGCAGAAGGCATGGTTGGATATCACCCCGGCCGTCGCCGCGGTGGAGGGGTTGAGCACCCTGCAGTTCACCTTCTGGGCCTCGACCTGGGCCACCAGGTAGTTCACGCCGGGCTGGATGATCATGTACATGTTCTCCCCGTCCACCTCCAGCACCTTGTCCATGCGCCGCAGGTCCATGATGATCCCGCCGTAGAGGGGTATATGCAGCCCCATGGTGGTGAGCCCGGTGCCCATGGGGATGACGTCCACCTTGCACTCGTTGGCGACACGGTACACCTCCGCCACGTCCTCGGTCGTCTCGGGCATGACCACCAGGTGCGGGTAGGATGCTGGCAGGGGGCCCTGGTCGCGCGAATAGCCGATGAGGACCACGGGGTCGTCGGTTACCCATTCGGGGCCCAGCTTTTCCGTGAGCATCTCCTTGGCCCGGGCCACGTCCTCCGGTCTGTTGTGCTTCGGGTCCACCTCGTGCTGGAATACGATGCCGGATACCCTTCTGTCCTTGATATCCTTGGCGATGTCTTTAGTCCACATACCCTACACCTCCTTGCCCAGCGACGCGAGTAAGAGCTCGGCCAGGTCGTAGACCTTCATCTCGCTCCCCGCCGCCGCCACCGCCTGATTGAACATCTGCACGCAGTAGGGACAGCTGGTGACGATGGCCTCAGCCCCGGTCCATTCCGCCTCGAGAAGTCTCTCCCTGGCCGTGGCCATGGCGTAGTCCGGGAAGGCATAGCGCACCCCTCCCCCTCCGCCGCAGCAGAGGGAGTTGAAGGTGGAGCGTGGGAACTCCAGCAGCTCCAGGCCGGGTATGGCCTCGAGCACCCGGCGCGGCGCGTTGTAGATATCAAAGCGCCTGCCCAGCTTGCAGGGATCGTGGTAGACGGCCTTGACGGCCACCTCCTTCTGCGGGGCCAGTTGGCCCTTCTTGAGCAGCCTGGAGAGAAGCTGGCTGATCTGGAAGACCTTGATATCGGGATCGAGGCCTTTCTCGTACTCCTCCTTGAACACCCAGGCGGCGTGGGTATCGGGAGTGACGATGGTCTTGACTCCCAGGGAGTTGAAGGTCTCGATGTTCTGGTAAGCGTATGTCTCGAAGAAGTCGCGGTCTCCCAGTATGAGCATGAGGGATCCGTCACTTATCTCCGACGCCCCCAGCGTGCCCACGTCCAGCCCCGCCTCCAGGAGTACCTGTGCCGCGGCGCGCACGGCATGCTCGAGGTCGGGATCGCTGCTGTAGGCATCGCCGGCGTAGAAGAGGACTTCCGCCTTCTCCTCGGGCAGGTTCTTGAGGGCCAGGCCCTTTGCCCAGTCACCGCGCTTCTTCTTGCTCGCCCCGAAGGGGTTGTCGTTGGCCTCGAGGCTCTCCGCGAGCGCCGCGTGCTCGGGCATGGGGCCCCACCCTTCGCGCACCGCCTTCTCGCGCATGAGCTCGAAGACGCGGGTGGGGTGGAGCTGTTTCACCTCGTAGCACTGCTCCTGGCAGGAAGAGCACAGCATGCACGTATACAGGATGTGACGCATGGAATCCGTGGGCTCGATCTCGTTGACGTGCAGGCCGCGGGCGATCTCCATCTTGCCGGAAGCATAATACGCGTCCCAGCGGAAGTGCGAACCGGACGGGCAGTTGCGCCAGAAGCGCGCCTCCGGGCAGAACTGCACGTGCACCCCCTGGCAGATCTTGCACTTGGTGCAGATGTAGTAGTCCTGCTGCAGCTCGTGCAGCACTTCCCTTGCTGCGGTTATCCTTTTTTCCATCGTCTACACCCCCTCCAGGAGCTGATCGGGGTTCATGAGGCCCGCGGGGTCGACTATGTTCTTGAATGCCTTGAGCACCTTTATGTTGCCCTCGTTCACGCGCGCGAAGACCATCCTGGCCACCTCGCCGTTGGGGCGGTCCACGAAGCTTCCTTCGTCGAGGAGCCTGGTGTAGGACGACCTGTAGATATCCGCCGCCCTGGAGGCCTCCTCCTCGCTGGAGGGATCGAAGTAGACGTCGCTCTCGCAGTAGCAGGAGCCCCCGAAATAAACGGGGATCATCACCTGGCCGACCTCCTCGGGGGCATAACCCGCCGCTTTCGCCGCATCCCGCACCGCGGCGAGCAGCCCGGGCGCGCGGCCGTAGTAGTCGTAATGTTCAATGCAGCTCGTGCGCCCCTTCACGTAATCGCGGTCGAAGAGGTACCAGGGCTCCTGGAATCTCTTGTCCATCATCTCGCTGAGTTCGCCGTCCAGGGGGCTGGCGCCCGCGGCGGCGGCGTCCTCGCGTACGTATTTCTCCCACAGGTCCACCAGTTCGGAGCGGTGCTCGAGGCTGATCGCCGTCACCCACGGGGGCAGCTTCGCGCGCAGCTCCTCGGCCGCGTCCGCATTTGAAGCGAGCAATACCGAGAGGTAACGGGAATTAGCGGTGATGCACTCGAAGCAGTGCTCGTCGCGGTTGACCTTGTACGCCAGCTGCGCGGCCGGCTCCGGAGCGTCGAACCCGAAAAGCAGCACCCGGCGAGCTTCCCGCAAGGGGTAAAGGTATATGATCGCGTAATAGGGTATCCCGAAGATGTCCTCCGAGGCCCCGAAGAAGAGTGAGAACTGGGGGCCCTGGTCCTCGCGGAAGTCGGCGATGCCCTCGGAGGTCATCTGCTGCGAGCCGGAAACCCAGGTGCGTCCGTCCGAGAGGACGGCATGGAAGATGGAGAGGTTGGGGAAGCGGTATACCGCGTTGCCGTTGACGATATCCCGGTCGAGGTAGGAACGGAGTACGGAGCGTGAAGTCGCATTGGCCGGCGTGAGCAGCTTGCAGTCATGCTTGCGGCATTCCTCCTGGAGCTGCTCGAAGGTGACACCGGCGAATATGTGTCCCATGAGATTGCGCCGGTCCATCTCCTTTATGCCGTCCATGCGTGCCAGGTCGATGAGCAGCCCGTCCCGGGAGGCGATCGACGCTTCCATCTTTTCCCTGCGCACCGAGAACATGGGTACCTTCGCCTTGCAGGCCGCGTCCGCGACCTCCGCCAGCTCGTACTCGTCGGCCGGCCTCACCAGCACCAGGCCGGTATCGGCTACCGCATCGGCGAAATAACCCGCGAGCGCCGCGGCGCCCGTCTTGACGTTTTCTTTGCCCACGAACTCCGCGAGTTCCCGGACCATGCCCGCCGCTGCCATCGACCTACCTCCTTGCCGTTTAACCGTGGGCCTATCCGCGTGAAGGAAGGGCCTCTCTTCAGACGCCGCCCTTAAACCCTGTTTACATACATCCGATTTTATTATATATGTTAGTATGAACGACTGGTCAGTCACTATGACGGTATTATTATATGGCCGGCGGGTGCGGGTGTCAAGAAGAACGGGACGGAAGATCAATAGTATATTTCCTGGTAGATAGGCTATAATTAGTTTTCGATACCCAGTCGGAAAACAGGGACGAGGAGGACCGAAATGGCCGAGGTGACTATAGTCGGAGGCGGATTGGCCGGAATGACCGCTGCCATCAACCTCGCAAGGAGGGGGCATGACGTGGTCGTCCTGGAGCGGGAAGAACGCATAGGGGGGTCTCCCCTGTACCATCCCTCCGGGCAAGGCAGTCCCCTCAAGCTGGAGGCGCTCCATTCCTATCTGGGTTTCGAGATAACCCCGGGCATAGAGCCCATCCGCGAGATGACGGAGATCGCTGGAGGCAAGGCGCTGCCCATCGATCCATCCCTCATCAATTCGTATTTCTTCGAGCGCGGCCCGAGGTCGACGAGCCTGGACAGCTACCTCTACGAACTGGCGAGCGAGGCCGGGGTCGAGTTCCGTTTCGGCACTCCCGTGATATCCCAGGAAGACATGGCCCAGCTTCCCCCCAACACCATCGTGGCTACCGGACTGCATTTCGAGGGTTTCGATGCCCTCAGGGTCCCCTACCTCACCTCATACCATTTCACTTATAAGGGGACTTGCGACCCCGACCTGAATTACGTGCACATGTTCCACGACACATATACCAGCGACTACGGCTATACCTCCGCTTTTCGGGGCATCCGCTACGTGCATCTCTTCAACCGCAGGGAACCCATATCCCTTTCGTCCCGCGACCGCTTCGCGGAGCACGTGGCCGAATTCGACGGTTTCGAGGTGCCCGAGTTCAGCGAATTCACCTTTCCCGTGCCCGCCGCCACCATCAAGAATCCGCGCATCTTCGTCGGCAGCAAGATACTCGCCGGCACGCTGGCGGGGGCCATGGACCCGGTGGCTTTCTTCGGCCTGCAGGGGGCGCTGGTCTCCGGTAAGATCGCGGCCACGGCCGTGGAGGACAAGGAGCGCGGTTGGCGAGAGTTCACTAAGTGCGTTTCCGCATTTCCCACGGCCTACGTGCTCACGCGCCTGAAGGAGATGCAACCGCTGCCCGCGAGCGTACTGGGTTTCCGTATCGTCTTCCAGAACTTCGCCCGCCTGAAGCTGGTGCAACGCATCATGGTGGAAGGGATACCCGGCATGAGATGTCTCAACCCGACATAGGGGTCAGGTCTGACCCCAAAAGATGAATCGTAAAACGGAGGTGTGCATGTTGGCGCAGAATACAAAGAAGGTCGTGGTCATCGGTTCCGGGCCGGGGGGATCCGGTGTGGCAGCGCTGCTGCAGGCGCGCGGATATCAGGTCACCTTGCTGGAACGCAACGATTTCTACGCCGGGAAATGCTGGTCCTTTGCGCGGGACGGCTACGTGGTGGACTCGGGGGTACACATGTTCTCCATGGGCGCCTCCGGGCAGCACGGCGATATCAACCGCCTGGTGGGGGGCGATCTTGAATGGCTCACGGCCAATCCCAGCGAGAACCTGCTCCTGGGCGGTAAGTACAGCATCAATCTCTATCAGAGCCTGATCGATCCCCGCGGGGCCCTCTCAAATCTCCCCGCCAACATGCGCATGGCCATGGACCGCGTCTCCGCTCTGGTCACTGGAGGCACGAGCAAGGAACTGGATCGCGATGTCTACCGCGCCTCCAGGCGCAATTCCCCCCTGGAGACACTGCGGGCGGTGGCGAAGATCGCCCGCCTGAACCCATCCTACTTCGCGGAGCTCGACGAGATAACCATGCAGGAATTCATGCACCGCATCACCGACGACTGGACCCCCTTGCAGGGCATAGCGGCGCTATCCATGCTCCTCACCGTGGTCCCCTACGAAAAGGTGAGCGCGGGCGAGTTCCTGTGGTGTTTTGCCCACGCCTTCCGCAAGAACACCCTGGGCGTACCCCGCGGGGGCTCGCGGGAGATTCCCGGCGCGTTTCTGCGCGCCTTCGAGCGCGACGGTGGGGAGCTGCGCACCGGCTGCGAGGTGGCACGTGTCCTCGTGCGGGACGGGAAAGCCCGCGGAGTGGTTACCGTCGGCGGGGAGGAGATAGCAGCGGACGTGGTCATCTCCAACGCCGGCATCAAGCGCACCTTGGAGATGGCCGGCGAGGAGCATTTCCCGGCCGAGTACGTATCCTGGGTAAAGGGGCTAGAGTACTCCTGTGCCTTCATAACCACCAAGTACGGACTGGACAGGAGGGTGGTGGATCTCCCGGCTCCCAGCTTCTTTAACATCCCGGCGGTCAACCCGGACCACATGTTCGATTATATATACAAAGGCGGGGTACCCGAGGACCCTTTCCTCTTCACGCCCCTTCCCTCGGAATGGGACCCCTACGCGGCGCCTCCGGGAAAGCAGTTGATCATCTGCGGCGTGCCCGCGCCCATCGAGGTGAACAAGGAGAACGTGGCACGGTGCGAGAAGATCCTGGACCGCGCCGAGGAGAGGCTGCTCGAGATCTTCCCGCAGATCGCGCCGCATATCGAGTGGAAGATGCGTACCCACATTGCCCATACCGCCGCCATCACCGGAAAGCCCACGGGAGAATGCATCGGCCTGGCGCAATGCGTGGGCCAGACGGGCGCGCACAAGCCCGACCCATGGACGCCGGTGAAGGACCTGTGGCTGGTGGGAACGGACGCCGGCGCGCGCGGCGTAGGAACGGAGCAGGCTTCCGGAAGCGCCATCTACGTAGCCAATCTCATGGGATAGTGTAATCAAAGGCAGCTTGCTTGCGTTATACACTACAAGGGCGATAAACCTGGATAACCGCGCCGTGTTCTCCGGTAATCCGCATATATATCGCCGGGAGGGGGAATAATAAGATCACGGTGGGGCCGACAAATAACGGAAACGAACGAGCGGGAGGAGACGTGAAATATCGCCGCTGCAAGGTATGCGGCATTCCCAAGCGCATAGGGCAAATACACCGCTGGATGACAAACGGCACTATCGTCAACACACGCGTACCCCGCATACGGCAGGTCTTCATGGAGGCCGACTTCCTTCCCGAGCTGAGAAGCCGTATCTCGGACGGCCTCGGCTTTCCCGTAAACCGTATATTCTACGAGGCGGAGCGCAACTCCGTGCGCATCACCGTCGAGGCCTTCCTCAAAGCCCCCCTGCTGCGCCTTGCAGCGCGCATACCCGTCTTCCGTAGGGCGGCGGTGCATTACTTCAACAACCTGGCCTGGGCGACGGGAACCGCCAACTCCAGAACGGTCGCCTACCATTCGGGCAAGTACGGCCTGGCGCGCATGCATAACCCCTTCGACCTGGATCTCATGGCCGCGGTGGTGGTGGGGGCGTTCGAAGCACTGGAAAGAAAACCATACCATTCCTTCTGGAAAAAAGAGAACAGCTCCTATCTCCTGGAGGTGGAGGTGGAGCCGGAAAAACCGGAGTTATCGGAACGCCTCGAGGTCGAATACGAGCACCTGAAAGAAGGCGATTTTCACCTGCCTTGCTGCCCGCGCTGCGGGCTGCCCATGGAATTGAGCCACATGGAATGGAACGAGGAAGAGGGCATCATCACCGACCGGCGCCGCGGTATACGCATGATCAACCTCGACGGATATACTCCGCGGCTGGTCAACCGGGAGCTCATACGTGAGCTGGGCGAAGAGGTGGTCCCGATCATCATCGAAGCCAAGCGCGACTATACCTTGAGGATGCTCGAGGACCTCGGCATCGCTTTCGAAAGCGACGAAAACCGGCGCCGGGAAATCCTGCAGGACATGCTCTCCCTGCTGCCGCTGTACGGATGGGGCCTGGCCAGAGAGTTGGAATATATGCCCGGCAGCACCCTGAGGGTATGGGTCGTCAACCCCATCGACGCTTACCTTATCGCCGGCAGGCTCGCCGCTTTCTACGAGATGGCAGAGGGACGGCGGGCGCGGGTTGAATGGTCAGAAGCCGAACCGGCCACCATCTCCTATCTCCTCACCCCCGCCGCCGAATAACAGCGCAACTATTTGGGGTCAGGTCTCAAATGTTGACTTTTTTCAGCTCGCTCCCCATCAAAATCTGACTCCACTATCCAGATTCGATGTCCCGATTGTGGGGTCAGCCCCGGACATGGGACATTTCAAATCTG
>CAZGWK010000028.1:0-39936 GCA_964529285.1 uncultured Actinomycetota bacterium | reverse complement strand
GACCCTAGACAGGTAACCATATGGCCAGCAGTATGATCGCCGTTACAAAGGCGAGCGCAGCAATATCGCCGAGTCCGAAGCGCGAGGTCCTGTAACGGGTGCGTCCCCTCCCGCCCCGGTATCCGCGGGAGGCCAGGGCCGTGCCGAGTTCCTCCGCGTCCCTGAAACATCCGGTGAACAGCGGCACGAAGAGGGGGAGAAGCGAGCGCGCACGGCGCAGCAGGCGCCCGCTGGAAAAGTCGGCGCCGCGCGCTTCCTGCATGCGCGCTATCTCCCTGGATCGGCTCAGCAGAACCGGAAGGAAACGCAGGGCCGTGGTAAGGATCATCGCCGTTTCCTGCACCGGGAAGCCGACCAGTCGCAGCGGGGACATCAGGCTCTCCAGCCCCGTCAACAGTTCGACGGCGTTGGTGGTCATGGTAAGCACGCACATGAGGATGACGGCCATGGCCAGGCGCAACGAGTAAAGTATGCCGTTCTGGACTCCGGTGTTGGTTATCGCCACCGGCCCAAATTCCCACAACACCCTTCCCGGTGAAAAAAAGAGCTGGGCCAGGGCGGTGATCAACAGCAGGATGAACACGGACCGCAAGGCCGCGAGGACCTGCAGGGGCGGGAGTTTCGCCGCGTATATCACTACCAGGGTGAAGAGGAAGAGAACCGTCACCCCCACGGCATCGGCGGCGACGAAAGCCCCGACGATAAGAGACAGCGTGCAGACGATCTTCACGCGCGCGTCAAGACCGTGAACGGGTGAATCGATGGGATAATGCTGGCCCAGCCTTATAGTGTTGAGATCCCTCATGCCTCCGCCTCCTGCAGGGCGGCGGCGATGACGGCGGCGGTTTCGCCGGGCGATAGAAGGGAGAGCGGGAGGTCCAGGCCCATGCGGCGTAGTTCCGCCACCACCGCCAACAGGGGCGGCGGCTTCAATCCGGCAGACGCGATCTCGTCGACTGCGGTAAGAACGCGTTCCTTCTCTCCCTCCATCAGGATATGCCCTCGCGACAGGACGGCGACACGGTCCGCCAGGAGCTCAACCTCGTCCCAATCGTGAGTCACTATGAGTATCCCGACGCCTTTTCCGCGCAGATCGCTCAGAGCGGCATAGAGCTGGCTGCGTCCGGGGTGGTCCAGGCCCGAGGTCGGTTCGTCCAGGATAAGGTAGCGTGGCCGCATTGCCAGGACCCCCGCCAATGCTACTCGCCGCATCTCCCCTTCGCTCAGGCTGAGAGGAGGCCTGGCGGAGTAGACCTGCGCATCCAGGCCTATCGCCGCAAGCGACTCGATCACCCGCCGTCTCAGTTCTTCCCCGGATTTGCCCTGGTTATGGGGGCCGAAGGCCACATCCTTCTCTACGGTCTCGGCAAAGAGTTGCATCTCCGATGATTGCAGCAAGACCCCTACGGCATTTCTCAATGCGCGTATTCCGGCCCGGCCATGCAGGCTTTCGCCGTCCAGGAGTATCTCTCCGCCGCCGGCTTCCGCCAGGCCGGCCATGATATTGACGAGGGTGGACTTGCCGGCACCTGTCCTTCCCGCGAGGCAGAGTATCTCGCCGCCGTTCAACCTCAGATCGACGGAGGACAGTACCTCACGCGCCATGGGGGTTCCAGGCAGGTAGGTGAAACTTATCCCACTCAGCGCGATGCCCATAGTCTAGCCGCCACCTCCTTCGCCTCGAGGGCTACATCGGGGAGCGGGCAACCGAGACGCTCGAGTTCGCGCGTCAGGAGATAGAGGGCTGTGGGGTACAGGCCATGCGCCCCGGCCAGACCCGCTTCCGCGAAGAGTTCATGCGGCGATCCCGTGAAAAACAGGTGTCCGCCCCCCAGCAATACCACGCGGTCAGCTGCCAGGATCTCTTCGGGCCGGTGGGTAGCGTGGACGATAGTTATGCCGCTCTCATCACACAGCCGCCTGAAAATCGCCATGGTCTCCGTCCGCGTGGGGGGATCGAGCATGGAGGTGGACTCGTCCGAGACCAGGATGCGCGGGGATATGGCTATCACCCCAGCTACCGACAAGCGCTTTTTCTCCCCCAGGGAGAGAAGATGCGGCTCGCGGTCGCGCAGCGCGGTGAGGCGCAGGGCCTCCATCGCGTCCTCGACCCTCCGGTGTATCTCGCCTGCGGGCAGGCCGAGATTCTCGAGGCCGAAAGCTACGTCATCCTCCACCGTGGGGCCCACTATCTGGTTGTCGGGGTTCTGCATGATCAGCCCCACCGACCTGCGTACATCGCGGAGGTTTCGGGAGAGGGAGGTATCCAGTCCGCACGAGATCACTCTCCCCCGCGTGGGGAGCATGAGCGCATTGAAAAGGCGGCACAGGGTGGATTTGCCCGAGCCGTTAAGGCCTGCCAGCGCTACGAATTCCCCCTGGGCTATCTCCAGGGAGATGCCCTCGAGGGCAGGCAAGTCCTCCCAGCCCGGATAGGCAAAGGATACATCCTCACATATGACGGCCGGCGCCGCGGGGCTGCGTGCCTCCAGGTCACCTCACCTCCTCGGGGACGGTGCGCTCGATGGCGAGGGCCAGCCGGCGTGCGGCAATACCGATAAGGAATCCCGTGGGCAAGGCGATGAGGAGCAGGTAAGGCAGGTAGTGTTTCAGGCCGGAGAACCCCACCAGCAGCATGGCGACCCAGAGCTGTACGGCGTTGTGGGTGACGGCTCCCGCTATGCTGATGCCGGTAAGACTCAAGGGGCGGGGAGCGAGGCCGTACAGGGCGATCATGACCAGGGTTGCCGCGGTTCCCCCCGTGAGGCTCAAGGTGAGCCCGATGAAGCTGCCGCGCAGGAGCCCCCCAAGCAGGCAGCGCAGTACATTGACGCCGAGGGCTTCCCAGGGCCCCAGGACCACCAGGGCGATCACCGTGGCCAGGTTCGCCAGGCCCAGCTTGGCACCCGGCAAAGGGAGTATCGGCGGGATAGTACCCTCGATTATCTGCAGCACCAGGCCCAGGGCGACCAGCAACCCCATCCGGCTGACGAGATAGGCGCGCCTGTCCGCTGGCGGGTAAGGGGATCTCCTGGCGGCGCGCTTAGCGGTTGACCACATCCGGTCCCCCCTCGCCGCCCGTTATCTCGATCACTACCCGGTTTGGAAGGCACACTATGCTCTCGCCCGGACGGGATATCCACCCTGTTTTCACGCACAGCTTATCCGGGCAGGCGGAGTCTATCATGCGTACCCTGCCGCCGCTTATCTCCAGGTAGCTTTCGCCTGCATAACCTCGCACCGCCAGCTCTCCGCTGTCCTCGCTCAACGGTCGGACCAGGATCTCTTCGCCATTCGCGGTCACCCTTATCTCGAGATCGGCGCCGTCGGCGGCTCCGATAACGCTCTGCGTTATGAGGAACGAGCTCAAGGCGACCACCGCCAGCACTATAACGATATCTCCCGGGGCCCACCAGCGCCGCAACAGGGCCCCGTTGAACTCGCGCCGTCTCGCAGCTCTCGCAGAGCCGCGTCCCTCGCTCTTCTCGTCCGTCATGACAGGTTTCTTTCCAGCCTGGACCGTTAGTTCTTCCCTATATATTAAATGATAGTAGCCACGGGAGTCAGGCTTGAAGACAGGCTTTCAATATATATGGCCTTTCCTCGTCCCCATCACATGCATATAATCATTGCTATGGATATCAAAGAAGCAAACCTGGTATTTCACGATGAGACCAGCAGCGATTACGACAAGAAGTGGGCGATCCGCTTCGATGACGACATGGCGGGGTTCGTGCTCTCAAAGTTCGAACTCGGCCTCGGCGGCCCCTTCCCACGCGATGTGCGTATCATGGAGATAGGCTGTGGAACGGGCTACGCCATGCTGAACCTGGGGCTGGCGGGAGTGCTCGGCGAGGCCTGGGGATGCGATATCTCCCAGGGCATGCTCGATGTCTGCAAAGCTAATGCGGAAAACCTGGGTATAAAGGTCCATCTCCAGCAGGCCGACGCGGAGACTCTCCCCTACGATGACGATTCATTCGACCTTGTCATCGGCCATGCCGTGCTGCATCATCTGCCGGACCTCGACGGGTCGTTCCGGGAGATAAGGCGCGTGTTGAAGCCGGGGGGAAGATGTGTAGTCGCAGGCGAGCCCACCGTGACAGGTCACCAGCTGGCCAGAGTGGCCAAGGCCATAGCCACGTTCACGCTGAAGTGGTACGCGCGTCTCGGCGGCAGGCTGGGCAAGAAGAAGATCGAGCTGCGCTCCTACGATGCGTCTTCCTCCCCCGAGGATCACGAGTTGCAGGAGCTCGAGTTCATGGTGGATATCCACAATTTCCGTCCCCGTGAGCTGTGCGCCATTGCAGAGAAGGCGGGCTTTTCCAAGGTGCGCTTCGAGTCCGAGGAACTCATCTCCAGCTTCATCGGATGGATGATACGCACCGTAGAGGGAAGCGTAAGCGAGGATAACATCAGCGATCGCTGGCGCTGGGGGGCGTACAACACCTACAAGCGGGTACGGAACTGGGACATCAGGCTCTATCCGTACCTCCCCCGCGGCTGGTTCTACAACCTCATCGTGTATCTGGAAAAATGACCATGAATAAAGATATGGCAGAGGCCCCCGAAGAGGTGGAAAAGGGGGCCGACCTGCAAAGCGGCGTTGCGGCGAGGCCGTACACCTGGACCTGGCTCGTGCGCACCTGGCGCTTCGTGCGGGAAAAGCGCATGTACGGCCCCCGCTACTGGCTCTGGCTGTACCGCTTCCTGCGTTTGAAGTTCCTGCACCCGAGGGTCATGACGGAAGGGTTCGTCTTTCTGCCACGCCGCTACGAGATGGTCGTAAAAAAGGGCGCCACAATACGTATCGGGCGCTGGGTGTGGATCGGTTCCCACAACGCGCTGCGCTGTCACGAGGGCGAGCTGTACATAGGGGACAACACCATTTTCGGTACCGATAATACCGTCAATTGCTACACGGGGGTTTATATAGGGCCCGAGTGCCTGTTCGCGGACTCGGTATACATAGTCGACTTCGACCATAATTACTGGGACCCCGTCATCGCCATCCGCTCGCAGGGGATATCCAAGAAGCCCGTCCGCCTGGAGGGGAATATCTGGATTGGGGAGAAGGTATCGATACTGCGGGGAGTGACCGTGGGGTGGGGTTCCGTCATCGGGGCCATGAGCCTGGTGAACCGCGACGTGCCGCCCTATGCGGTGGTGGGGGGCGTTCCCGCCAGGGTATTGGGATGGAGGCCGCGCCCGCTCGGGACTGACCCAGAGGCGGATGGTGCGGGGAAGAGCGGACTTGAAGATGATGTGTGATACCGGCGGGGAGCCAGGGCGGAGAGGAGATACTTCCGGGCAGGGCTGAAGAAAGGAAAGCTTCATGGGCGCAGGCGACGCAGATCAAGAGTTTCCCATGCCGGAGTTGAGGCGCGACCCGGTAACGGGCGCGTGGTCGATCCTGGCGGTGGGCCGCTCGCGGCGTCCCGGGGCCTTGCCCGGACAGGTAAGCGGAGAGCCGCTCTGCCCCTTCTGCCCCGGCAACGAATCCCTGACCCCTCCGGAGGTCTGGGCGGATCGGAAACAGGGGCCTCCCGATTCCCCCGGCTGGAAGGTGAGGGTGGTCCCCAACCTCTATCCGGCCCTCATGCCTGAGGCGGGAAAACGCGGGTGGAGGCGCGGCTGCCTGGTCGGCCGTCCGGCCCGCGGCGACCACGAGGTGATCGTGAACTCACCGGTCCACGACCTTTCTCTGGGCGATATGGATGCAAGGGAAGCCGGGCGTTTGATACATGCCTGGCTGCAGCGCTATAAACATCATGCGGCGCAGCCCGAGGTCAAGCAGGTACAGGTCATCATCAACCACCGCAGGGAGGCTGGCGCTTCCCTGGACCATCCCCACACCCAGGTCTTCGTACTGCCCATGGTGACCAGGGCGATCCAGGACGAACTGCGGGAAGCCCGCCGCCGTCACGGGAGGGGATGTGCGGCTTGTGCGGCTTTGCGCGAGGCGCGGGAGGACGGAAGGGTGGTATGCGAGAACGAAGAGTGGTCGGCTTACGTGCCCTATGCGGCGCGGGCGCCCTTCGAGTTGCGTTTCGCGCCCCTCCGGCATAAACATGATTTTGCCGCCACTGCGGAGGATGAGATCGGCGGCATGGCGGAAGTTCTCACCCGCACTCTCGCGGGCTTGTCCGGGTTGCTCGGAAATCCCCCGTACAATCTCTGGATACACACAGCGCCCTGCGACGGCAAAGACCGCGCCTACTACCACTGGCACGTGGAGATGATCCCCCGCATCATCGTCACCGCCGGCTTCGAGATGGCCACCGGAATGTTTCTCAACGTACTCGCTCCGCATGAAGCAGCGCGCCAGCTGCGGGAGAAGATCCATGGAGATATGGATTGACTCCACGGCTCTGGCGGCGATGTTTCTCCCGGGGAGAGATCAAAGCTGCTGCCCTGCGGCTTCAGGCCGCATCACCGGGCGGCGGAGTGGAATGCGTGGTATGCCCGCAGGGCGAAGCAGGCGGCAGTGGGGGTGAGATAGGCGGGGATGCCCGCGGCGTGCAACCTGGCGATGTGGGGGGCGGTGAAGGCGCTGGGGAAAAGCACCGAGATCAGCGGTTTCGAGATCGAGGAGCGGGCCTCCAGCATCTCCCCGGTGATAGCGCCGATGAGGCCGACGTCGCCGTCGCGCGAGGCGGGCGCCGAGCCGACGGTCAGCAGGATGTCCACCGCTGGGTCTCTGTCCAGGATGCTGAGGGCCTTGAGGTAATTGCCCGGGATGACGGCGCCGAAACCGAGGTCCACGGGATTGGAGAAAGAAGTCCCCTCCGCGGGCAGGAAAGCCGCAAGCTCGTCTCTCGTCTCTTGCGAGAGGGACGCCAGCTCGAGGCCGTGCCACTCGACCGCGTCGGCGCAGTTCACCGCCAGCCCCCCGGGGGCGCTGACGATGGCCACCCTACGTCCCGGGCAGGGGGGCAGGTGATAGAGTGCCGTCGTGCAGTCAAGCATCTGGGAGAGGTCGCTTACCTGGATGATGCCCGCTTGGCGGGCCGCACCATCGAACACCTCCGCGCTGCCCCCCAGGGCCGCAGTGTGGCTCGCGGCGGCCTTGCTCCCGGACGAGGTCACACCCGATTTCAATACTATCAGGGGTTTTCTTCCCCTCATGGCCATGGCGGTGTCCAGGAAACGCCGTGCGTCGCGCACTTCCTCCAGGTAGGCGAGGGTGATATCGATCTGTGGGTCTTCTGCCATGTACGCGAGGTAATCGGCGCAGTTGAGGTCAAGCTCGTTGCCGCTGGAGACGATCTTGTCGAACATGATCCCCCGCTCGAGACCGGTGACGTAGGAGATGCTCGACAGCGAGCCGCTCTGCGAGATCATGCCGGCGCGGCCCCCCTCGGAGGGGAACATGCCGGCGAAAAGGGCGATCTTTCCGCGCGAGGAGAAGATGCCCATGCAGTTCGGACCCACCAGCCTCAGTCCGCTCCCGCGCAGGTTTTTCATTATCTCCTTCTCCAGGCGCGCACCTTCGGCACGTCCCGTCTCAGAGAACCCGGCGGTGTTGATGATGCAGCCGCCCACTCCGGAGGCGGCGCACTCGCGCACCAGTTCCGGCACGGATGCTGGGGGCACCGCGAGTATCACCAGGTCGAGGCCGCCGGGGAGCGAGCCTATATCGGGATAGCAACGCAGGCCGAGTATCTCCTCGTGGCGGGGATTGATGGGATAGAGGCCTCCGTCGAACCCCATATCGATAAACGCACGCAGAAAAAGGGTTCCGGGATTGTCCATGCGCTCCGACACGCCCACGATGGCGGCGGATGCGGGATGGAATATACGGTCGAGGCTGTTCTCCAGTTCGGGGTCCATATGGGACTATATGCCTTCGGCACGTTGCGGGATGGGGGGGCAGACACTGAGAACGCGCGGCCGGTATTCGTACTCCTTGATTGAGCGGTGGTAGACGTCCATGGTGTGACGGGCGATGCGCCCCCAATTGTACTTCTCGCCGATGAATTTCTGGGCGTCGCTGGTCAGCCGCTGCGCCAGCCCTTCATCCCGCAGCACGCTGATCATGGCGGCGGCGAGCGATTCCGGGTTGCCCGGCTTGAAACAGAGGCCGGTCTCCTCGTGTACCACGATCTCTTTGAGGCCCCCGGTGTCCGCGACGATCACGGGGCAGCCGGCTACCATGGCTTCGAGAACGACCATGCCGAAGGGCTCGTAGATGCTGGGGACCACGGTGATATCGGCGCACTTGTAGAACATGGCCAGCTTCTCGTTGTCCACGAAACCCAGCAGCCGGATCTTATCGCCCAGGCCGAACTCGTCTATCATTACCTGGAGCGCCCTGAAGTGAGGGCCGGTGCCCGCCACCAGAAAGCGCAGATCCGGGAATTCCTGCAGGACCCCGGGCATGGCTTCTATGACCGTCTGCACGCCTTTTTCGTATACGAGTCGTCCCACGAAGAAGATCATGCGCGAGTCGGGCTCGACGAACTGCCGGCGTATGCGCTCCGTGTCGGTGTCGCTGCGGAACTGTTCGTATTCTATGCCGTTAGGGATCACGGTGATCTTGTCTTCCGGGAGCTCGAATATGCGCGCGATCTCGTCGCGCATGTAATTGCTGCACGCGATGGTGCGCACGCTCTCGAAGGTAAGCCACCATTCGATCTGATGGATTGTCCTGGACATGCCTTCCGGGATGTAACCCTGATGGCGGCCGTATTCCGTGGCGTGGACGGTTGCTACTAGAGGGATACGGTAGGCATGTTTCAACGCGATGGCCGCGTGGGCCACCAGCCAGTCGTGGGCGTGCAGCACGTGAACCTTGCCGATGCGCTCGTTGATGATGGAGATCGCACGTTCCAGCAGGGCTACGTTGAACTGCAGGGTCCAGGGCACCCATTCGTCCTGGGAGATCTCCGGTGGATATAGGGGTACGCGGTGGATCTGCACGCCGTCGGTTATCTCGAAGTCGGGCGCGTCCGGAGCATCTTTCGTAATCACGTGGATGTTGACGCCCAGGCGGGCCAGGTTGACCGCCAGCTGGTGTACGTGAGTACCCAGGCCTCCGATGATGCGAGGCGGGTATTCCCAGGAAAGTATAACGACGTTCATCAGCTACCCCGTTTTCAGCAACACGCGGCTCCGTAATGGCCGCCGCCGGTCTGTATCGATGCGATCCCCGCAGGGTTACAACAAGCACGAATATTCTAATAAACCGCTACTGATTAAGCAACAGACCTCAAAGATCTGCACGCGTACATTCGGACGATATTATGCCCGGATGAAAGCATTCACTCACTTCCAGTAACCCAGATCGAGCCAGGGGAATATATTGTCCTTATACTCGATACTGGAGAGGGTTTCCGCGTCGATTTCTCCCTCGTCGAGCATGGCGGTTATTTCAGCGTACCTGGCGAGGTGGGAAGCGAAGCGGTCCCGGGCGTAGTCGCCCGCCGTTCTTCGGCTGATGAGGAAGCTCCAGTCGCTCGCTTCCAGGAGCAGTAACTCGCGGGCGGCCTGGATCAGGGCCTGTCTTTTCTCTCCGGTTACAGTCGCGGGCATGACGCGCCTCGCGAAATCCTCCTCGCTCAGGTGGGTCCGTTCCCAGATGTCCTCGGTGTCCTGGTTAATCCAGACCGAGAAGCTCCCGTCCACGCTCCACGCGGTCACCTCGGGGGATATGACGGGGACATCCCGGGCCGCGAAGGCCCCTGCGACATCGCCGGGCAGCATGGTTTCCCGGGCGAGGAGCTTGAGGGCCGCGCGAAGCCAGGCCGGTCCCTCGCGCCACCAGTGGCCCATGAGCTCCGTGTCATAGGCCGCCAGTATCAGCGGGGGAACGTCTTTTTCCTCCAGGAGGGGGGCGAGCTCCTGCATGCGCTGCCGCAGCCTTACCGCGAAATCCTCCGCGTCCGACTCGGCCAGAGAAACCGCTCTGTCGGGATAGTAAAGGTCCTTCTCGTCCAGGGGGGTAAACCCTGAGGTTATCCTCCAGTACTGAAAGCCGTGCCCTTCGTGATCGCGTTTGTTGTACTCCCGGTAATCGCCTCCAGCGGGATATCCCCACATGGTCCAGACCAGGTCGTGGGCAACCTCGTCCCTAATGAGGGCGAGGATCGGAGTCGTACCCAGCCTCTGGGGCTGCCAGGTCGGGGCCTGGCCGGGGGGGCTGTCCGTCGCCCAGAAATCCAGCACGACATAAGAGATGGGAGGAGAGAAGGCTGCCAGTACGGCGTCCATCTCTGGTGTGTAAGCGCACTCGGGAAGCCAGAACCCCCTCGGGTCTCGTCCGAAGCAGCGCCGGTAGCTCTCCAGCCCGATCTCGATCTGGGCCATGCGGCTGCGGTCGGAGCTCAGGGTGGGAAGATGGGCATGGGTCGCCGCGCTGGCAAGAACCTCTACCGCCCCGGCGTCCATGCCCTGCGCGAGCGTCTTCATCATCCTGCCCCGAAAGCGTTCCTCGAAGTCGCGCAACAGTCCGCGGTAAAAGTCGCCGAAAAAGGATGCCAGGCGGCGCCTCGGGCCGTCGCCCATGCTCCCCAGGCGCTCCATCTCCTGGCGGGTATGGTCTATCTTGTTCTTGAGGTAACCGGCAAGCCTTTCCTCCAGATACCCGTCGCTTAGCTGCTCGGCCAGAACCGGGGTCATGGTGAGGGCGAGCTTCCCCGGCAGCTTTCCGGACGTCAATTCGGCGATGATCCTCCATATGGGCAGATAGCTCTCGGCCCAGGCTTCGAGGAGCCATTCCTCACCTACGGGCCAGGTGCCGTTGCGGCGCACGTAAGGCATATGGGAATGGAGGAGGAGGACGATCCCGGATGGCATGTTATGCCTCCCCGGGTTCTCTCGCGGCCGGAGCCTTGACGCCGGTGGCGATGAAGTCGAGTGCGTTCTCCAGGCCCGATGTGCACAGGCGGAAGTCGCGTTTCCCGATGCGCGGGACGAAGGCGGGCCGGTAGAAAAAGCGCTCCAGAACTGGCGGTATCTCCAGGCAGAACTGGGAGAAGTTACGGCGGGTTACCAGGTCGTGCAGGCGCAGCAGGCGGGCATGGAACAGACCCAGCATAGCGACGCGGTCGAAAAACCCCCGCATGAAATCGAGCAACTGGCGAGAGTCGTACTCGATGATATGGAAGGGGTTAAGCGGCTCGTCGCGACCCGGCGAGATGAGCAGCCGGTTGGGAGTAGTGATGACACAGAGGCCGCCCGGCGCCAGAACCCGCCGTGCCTCGCGCATGAAACGGGCCGGCTCGTGCAAGTGCTCTATTACCTGCAGGGAACAGACCAGGTCGAATGATTCATCTCCCAGGCCCGTGTCGTAGATGTCCGAGTACACGAAACGCAGGTTGGTGCGCCGGTATTTCCTGCGGGCATGGTAGATAGCCTCGGGTGCAAGGTCCACGCCCACCGCTTCCGCGGCGCGTTCGGAGAGCAGGCAGGTACCGTATCCCTCGCCGCTGCCCAGGTCCAGCACCCGTTTTCCCGCCGCCAGCGACAGGACGTAATCGTATGCCACGAGATGTCGCTGGAACCAGTAGTTCTCCTCGCGCACTCCCGGCAGGGTCCTCTCTCCCGTCAATATCAGATCGGGATATGAATCCATGGGAAGGTCGGCCGTATCGACTTCTTCTTTCATGCTGCCTCTCCGCCTGATAAACCTTATAAGATCGTGGGCATGGGTATGGAAAGCCATGCCAGCGAGGAAGCCAGGATAACCGCCCCGAACATCAAGATGTAGAAGTTGGACAGCCCCCACCCCAGGCCCATCAAGGCCAGGCCGACGCATGCACTGGAAACCACGTATTTCCAACGGTTATTGATCATTTGACCAGTTCGAGAACCTTCTTGAACTCTTCGCCGTCGGCCCTGCGGATAACCTCATATATCAGGGATTCGGAGGTCGTTACCACGGCGCCCTCCTGACGCATCCTTGCCAGGGCGGTTTCGTGGTCGTAGAGCTTGCGCGCGCCCGTACCGTCGGCCACGACCTGTACGACATATCCATAGTGAAGCGCGTCGTGTACCGTCTGGCAGACGCATATATGGGTCTCGATACCGACCACCAGCAGCCGTCTTCTCCCGACCGCGGCAAGCGCCTCGGCGAATTCTGAAACGCCGAAACAACTGAAGATGCGCTTGGTTATGGGAGCGTAGGAGGGGAGGGCTTCCCTCACCTCGTCAATGCTATAGCCCAGTCCCTGGGGATAGTGCTCCGTGAGCACCACCGGGATGTCGAAGATGGATGCGAATGCGACCAATCGCTTTATAGCCGCAACCACCTCCTCGCGGTTGTGGATCATCTTGACCAGCTTCTCCTGTGGATCGATGACCACCAGTACGCTGTCTTCCGAATTGGCCAGGGCGGGGTGCCTTTGCATCGCTCTTTCCTTTCTCAGTCCTCCTCCTCTGTCAGCTCCTCGAGGTAATCACAGGCGAGGCCGGAGACGTGGATGGCCGAGTTGAAGGCGGTATCGCCACCCGTGCCTTCCGCACGGGTGGTATCTCCGCAGAGAAAGAAATTATCTACGGAAGGTATGGTAAAACCGGGCCGGTCTTCCCGGGTCTGGCCGGGTCGGGGTAGAAAGCCGTCCACCATGGTCATGCGCATGGTACGCTCCCAATCCAGCGCCTTCCAGATGCCCGGGAACATCTCCTCCAGCAGGTCGCGCAGGCGCTGCTCCTCGCGCTCCATCTTCTCGGCGTTCTTGATCCAGGGCAGGGGCAAGGGGTAATACCACGAGAGGAGTTGCCTGCCCTCCGGCGCCATGCCGGGGTCGATGTTGGAGGTGAAGTGGCCCATGCTCAGCGGGTCGGAGGTCACGAGCAGGCCGCACCTGTCGCTGATCGGCTCCTTGAGGGCTATATCCATGGAGATCCCCGCGGTCGGGACCAGTTCGCGCGCCTTTTTTACAAACTTGATGGGCAGGTCTTTTCCTCCGAAAAGTTCGGTGACTCCCTGTACGGGTATGGCACTTATCACGACATCGGCGGTGTAGACGGCGTTGTCCGTTTTGACCTGGTTGACCATGCCTTTCTTGAGCATGAGGCGGGTTACCTTCGCGCCGGTCATCACCCGGCCCTTTTTCTCGAGTTCGTCGCTCAGCCCTGCGATGATGCTGCGGGTACCTCCCCTTGGATATCCGACCTTGACCTTGGAGCGCAGGGCTTTCTTCAGGAACGCCGCAAGCTCGCCGGCGGAAGCATAGTGAGGGTCGGGCGCTATTATGCCGATCCCGGATATGACGCGCAGTATCTCCAAGGTCTCCTGCGATTTGCATCCCGCGGTCATTTCCTCGAGGGAGAGCTGATACTTTTTAGCGGGGTTGCCGATCACAAGTTTGCCCAGGTAACGTGCGGCGCTGAGCTTGGCCTTCAAGGGGAGCATGGGGGACTTGAAGATCTTGCCCACGCTGTTCGGCAGTGGCTGGAACTCTCCTTCCCGCCACAGCTCGGGCTCGCCGGAGGCGATGAAATCGAGCTTGCCGCCGATACGGTGGAAAACCGCCGCCGCAGCGCCATCCGAAGCAAAGCGGTTGGCATGCAGCCCATATTCGACGGTATAACCGTCTTTCTCCATATAGCCGGCCCTTCCACCGAGGGATTTCGCTTTCTCGAGTAGAAGAACCTCGTAGCCCTTGTGAGCCAGCAAAGCCCCTACCGAGAGTCCGGCATATCCTCCACCTATGACTATGACATCGTAATCCATGCTCTTCCTTTCACAAAACCGCCCGACATGAGTATAGAGGCCGTTTTTCGTCCGAAGATTATTAAATCATAAAATGAGCCCGAAGTCCGACCCGTCCGCCGAACCTCACCAAAGCCGCGGCGTAAGACCGATGCCCCGAAGCCCGCGGCAGTGCGTCCCGGTGTGGAGGTGGCGCAGGTACGGCGTTTGCCTTAAGATGTCCTCATCGGGCGGGAAGCATGGACAACGGAGCTTACATGCGCGAGGAAAGGGTAAGTTTTTACGCGGACTGCATTGAGCAGATAAGGCTGGAGGGCATCCTCGAATTGCCCGCGGAAGTGGAGCGACCCCCCGCCTGCATCCTCTGCCACCCCCATCCCATAGGCGGCGGATCTATGTACGTGCCCCTGATGGAGATCATGGCCGGGGCCCTTGGCGAGGCCGGATGGTCGTGCCTGCGCTTCAATTTCCGGGGCGTAGGGATGAGCAGCGGTATGTCCACGGGTGGTTTATGCGAGATCGAGGACGTGGAAGGAGCCTACCGGTTTCTCGAGGAAAGGGGCGATGTCAGCCCCGATGGCCTGGCCGTCGCCGGCTGGTCCTTCGGCGCATGGGTGGGGCTGAGATGGGCGGTCAAAAGCGGGTTGTCCCGGAGGATAGCGCTGGTGAGCCCGCCCATGGTCGGCTTTGATTTCTTCGCTTTCCTCGAGGAGGAAGAGGCCGTCATCCCCGAGGATTGTATCATCGTCAGCGGCTCGTACGACCAGTTTAACGACCCCGCCAAGCTGCAGGAGCTGTCCGTGCGCCTGGGGGCGGAGCTGCGCATCCTCGAGGGAGCGGACCACTTCCTTTTCGGATACGAAAAAGATATCGCCCGTATCGTGGTGGATCATTGGCAAACCCCCGAGCGTTAAACCGCTTTGCATCGGAGCGAGACCATTACCCCAAGGATCAGGCCGCTGAAGAAGACTGCCACCGTGCTGAAATCCGGGGGCCACAAACCGCAAACCCGACTGCCGGAGACGCAAGCGCAAGGTCGAGAGCGCCGCGAGATGAAAACAAGGCATTTACCAGCACAAACCCGTCTTGCCAGCCCCGCGCTTTCGGTTGCATTATAGAGGTGTAATGGATATAATATCCTGGGTGCGCCGCAGGGGCATTGAAGCGCCGATGACTGGCGATGAGGACTTCACCGGGGACTCTGGAGCCTTCGCAGGAAGGCCGTGAGCCGTCGGTTTTATATACGTTTAAAACCGGCCGTGGTGGCCGAGAGAAAAGAGCGAGACGACCGGTCGAGATATCAGCACTGCGGGATGAAAGGAGTTGCAGCATGGTTCCGAGTGACCTGGAGATCGCGCAAGCGGCGGAACTACTTCCCATCACGGAGATTGCCTCGAAGATGGGCCTGGAGGAAGACGAGATCGAGCTCTACGGAAAGTACAAGTGCAAGGTCAACTTCGAGGATGTCCTGAAAAGGATGAAGGACGTCCCCGACGGCAAATACGTCGATGTGACCGCAATCACCCCGACTCCCCTGGGAGAGGGCAAGACGGTTACGTCGATCGGTTTGACTCAGGCCCTGGGCGAGATAGGTAAAAATGTAATCCTCACACTGCGTGAGCCCTCCATGGGGCCGGTATTCGGCATAAAAGGAGGCGCGGCGGGGGGAGGTTACTCCCAGGTTGTGCCCATGGAGGACCTCAATCTCCATTTCACTGGGGACATCCACGCCGTTGGAGCCGCACACAACCTTCTGGCGGCGATGATCGACACCAGTATCCTTCTTAAAAACCCCCTGAACATCGACCCCTTGAGCGTTTCCTGGAGGAGGGTAGTGGACATCAGCGATCGCGCGCTGCGCGACATCGTCATCGGCCTGGGAGGGCGAGCCAATGCATACCCGCGGCAGACCGGGTACGACATCACCGTGGCGTCAGAGGTCATGGCCATCCTGGCCCTGGCCAACTCTCTCAGGGATCTGCGCGAAAGGCTTGGCCGCATAGTCATAGGCTATACGTATGACGGCGATCCGGTAACGGCGGAGGATCTCAAGGCGGCCGGAGCGATGACCGTGCTTCTGAAGCAAGCCCTCAAGCCCAACCTCATACAGACCCTCGAGCACCAGCCCTGCCTGATGCACTGCGGCCCGTTCGCCAACATCGCCCACGGCAATAATTCCGTGGTAGAGGACCTGGTGGCGTTGAAATGCGGCGATTACGTGGTGACCGAGTCCGGTTTCGGAGCCGACTGCGGCGCGGAGAAGATGATGAATATCAAGGTACGGGCCCTTGGCAAGTCGCCGGACTGCGTGGTCATCACCGCTACCATCAGGGCACTCAAGATGCACGGCGGCGCTTTCGAGGCACGCCCGGGCAAGCCGCTGGACGAGGACCTGGTCAAGAAAGAGAACATGCCCGCTCTCGAGGATGGTACGGCCAACCTCGTGAAGATGATCGAGAACATGAAACTCTTCGGCGTCCCGGTGGTCGTTACGATCAACAAGCGCACTACAGATATGGACAAGGAGATCGCGCTGGTAAAGAAGCTTGCCGAAGAAGCCGGCGTGGTGGCTTGCGTGCCCATCGATGTCTGGGCAAAAGGCGGTAAGGGAGGCACCGAGGCTGCCGAGGCGGTAGTGGAGGCTTGCGACAGGCCCAAGGACTTCAAATACCTCTACGACATCAATGCTCCCATCAAGGAGAAGATCGAGACCATCGCGACCAAGATCTACGGAGCCGACGGGGTGGACTACGCGCCAGAGGCGGAGAAGAAGATCGAGCTCTACACCAAGGCGGGCTACGACTCGCTGCCCCTGTGCATGGCGAAGACACACCTCTCTCTCTCGCACGATCCCGAGCTCAAGGGCGTGCCCAAGGGTTTCCGTCTCCCGGTCCGCGACATCGTTCCTTCCATCGGTGCAGGGTTCCTCTATCCGCTGTGCGGCGCCATGAGGACCATGCCGGGTCTGCCGAGCCGTCCCGCGGCGGTTGACGTGGATATTGACGAGGACGGCAAGACCCTCGGATTGTTCTGATCCGCGCTCCGGGTAAGCATGAGATTACAGATGCCCCGGTCCGTGGGACCGGGGCATCTTCCGGAAAAGGACCCGTAAGCTGGAAAGGAAACGATACTTGGAGAAGAATTGCAGAGTTTTGTTCATGCCGGATAACCGGTATGTAGTGGTCAGCGCGGGGGAGAACCTTCTCAGGGCTGCAATGGATGCTGACGTGCATATAAACGCTTCCTGCGGAGGTTCCGGTTCCTGCGCCAAATGCAGGGTTATCATCGATGAAGGCGAGGTCGAGCGGGAGCCCAACGCGAAGCTCGCTGAAACCGAAATAGCCAAGGGTTATGCGCTCGCCTGTCAGACCAGGGTACTCTCCGATCTTAAGGTGACGGTGCCCCTGGAGTCGCGTATCGGAGACAAGAGGATCTTCGAACGCGCGGAACCCACGCCGGCACACGGTTATCTACTGGCCGCGGCGGACTGGGAGGAGCGTTTGCCGCAGTGGGAACTCGATCCTCCTACGCGCAAAGTCCACCTGGTCCTGGAGCAGCCTACCCTCGACGACAACACCAGCGACGCCGAGCGCATAAAGAGAGGATTGGCCGTTGAGGCGGGACTGCGTGAAGTTGTAGTGGACTACCCCGTATTGCAGCGTTTACCCAACATGATCCGCCAGAGCGAATGGGATATAACCGTCACCGTTCTCGATTCAGGTGATGAGATGCGCGCCGTGCGCATCGAGCAGGGAGATACCACGCTGAGGCAATCGGCCATCGCCATAGACGTCGGCACCACTACCATATCCGCCGAGCTCCTCGACCTCACTACGGGGGAGGTTACGGCAAAGGCCGCCGACTATAACGCACAGGTCGCCTTCGGTGAGGACGTTATCACCCGCATCGTATACGCGACACGCGGCACGGGATTGGCCAAGCTGCAGTCGGTGGTAGTGGGGACCATCTGGAATCTCATCAAGAACCTGGTGGAGCAGGCGGGAATAGAGTACTGCAATATCACCCATGTAGTGGTGGCGGGGAACACGACCATGATGCATCTGCTCCTCGGCCTGAATCCCAAGTATATCCGGGAGGAACCTTACATACCTTCCGGCACCTTCTTCCCCTGGATAAAGTGCTCGGACCTCGGCCTGCGTATAGCCGCCGGCGTATACCTTTATGCCCTCCCCTGCGTGGCCAGTTACGTGGGAGGGGACATAGTGGCCGGCATGCTGGCCTCGGGTATCTTTAACAGCGACAAGATAACCTTGTATATAGATATCGGGACGAACGGTGAGATGGTGCTGGGAAACCGGGAATGGATGCTTTCCTGTTCGTGCTCCGCCGGGCCCGCTTTCGAGGGCGGAGGCGTAAAGCACGGCATGCGGGCAACCGGTGGGGCCATAGAGCAGGTGCGCATAGACAAGGTCGGTTACGAGCCGATGATCCTCACCGTGGGTAACAGAAAGCCCATAGGCATCTGCGGTTCGGGGCTTATCGACCTGCTCTCCGAGATGTACCTCACCGGCCTGATGAACGAGAAGGGAATGATCGATACCGACCTGCCTACCGACCGCGTACGCCAGAAAGAGGGCGGTGCCGAATACGTGCTCGTATGGGCTGATGATTCGGCCACCCGCCGGGATATCGTCATCACAGACGTGGATATCGACAACCTCATGCGCGCCAAGGCGGCGGTATATGCCGGGATAGAGATCCTGCTCTCCTCCATGGAGATGGACATATCCATGATCGACGAGCTGCTCATAGCCGGGGCCTTCGGCCGCTACCTCGAGGTTGACAAGGCGGTTACCATAGGGCTGCTGCCGGATATCGGCTACGATAAGATAAAGTTCGTGGGCAACGGGTCCCTGCTGGGCGCACACCTCTCGGCGCTGTCCAAGGACATGCTGAACAAGGCCAACGAGATAGCCCACCAGATGACCTACCTCGAACTGTCCATGAACCCTGGTTTCATGGACCGCTACATGTCAGCCTTGTTCTTTCCCCATACAAACCTGGATGCCTTTCCCACCGTGAGTGAAAAGCTGGAATCCTACAGGGAGGTACAGCGTTTGGCCGTGGAGACCGCCCGTGGCGAGGGGGAGGTGGGCTGATGTCCTACGTGATCGCGGTATCGGGAAAGGGGGGCACCGGAAAGACCACCTTCTCGGCCATCAGCGTAGATTACCTCGCGCGCACTACTGGAAAACCCGTGCTCGCGGTAGATGCCGATTCCAACTCCAACCTCGACCTCGCCCTGGGGACCCGTGCCGAGAAGACGATCGGCTCGGTGCGCGAGTACCTCACCGAAAACGTCAAGAACATGCCCGCGGGAATGTCCAAGGACGCATGGGTGGAGATGCTCCTGCAGCAGGCGCTGGTGGAGGAGAAGGGCTTCGACCTCATCTCCATGGGCAGGCCGGAGGGACCGGGCTGTTACTGCTACCTCAACAGCGTCTTCCGCCGCTATCTCGATATTATGACCGGTAATTACGACTACGTTGTCATGGACAACGAAGCGGGTATGGAGCACCTCTCCCGGCGCACCACCACCGGGGTGAACGTCATGTTCGTATCCTCCGACCCAACCGTACGTGGAGTAGAGACCGCTGTGCGTATCCGCGACCTGGCCAGGGACCTCAAGCTCAACATCGCCCGTATAGCGCTGGTGGTTACCATGGTCCGTAACGGGCTGCCCGATAACCTGCGTGCGATAGCGGAGAATGGGAACCTGGATATCGCGGGGGCGGTCCCCGATGACGACATGGTGACCGACTTCGATCAGGCCGGCACGGCGCTCTCGGATCTTCCCGAGGAAAGCCCGGCCAGGCAGGCGATAGAGGAGATACTCGCCGCTTACGTGCATGTATCACCCCCCATTGAGTAGCGGTAAGGATGCCGCCGAAAAAGCGGTCGAATAGAGCGGGATCGCGTGTAAGAAGCCATGGCGGCGGCAGGGCTTTTAAGCCTGGGAAGCGGAAATAAGCGCGCGCCCGAGATATACGGAAAGGCGCAGTGAAACGTCGATTAATAATTATGGAATTATGAGCGGAATGATGAGATAATCGTTAATTGGACCGGGGAGGTCTGACAATGTACGTAGAGAAGCCCATGATCGTATTTCTGGATAAGCTCGCCTCCAGGTCACCGGAGCCAGGTGGTGGGTCGGTTTCGGCACTCGTAGGAGCGCTTGGTGCCGCCCTGGTTTCGATGGTGGGAAATCTTACTCTTGGCAAGGAAAAATATGCCGACGTCCAGGATAAGGTGGAAGAACTGCTGGAATCCTCAGAGAAACTCCGCGAAGAACTGCAGGGCTTGATCCAGAAAGACACCGAGGTTTATGCCGACGTCTCCGCTGCTTTCAAGCTGCCCCGCGAAAGCGAAGATGAGAAGGCGGAGAGGGCAGCTCGTATTCAGGAGGCCCTGAAGCTGGCCACCGAAGTGCCCTTCGAGATCGGCGAGAAGTGTCTGGAGATAGCGCGCCTGTCCGAGACATCGGCCGTGATCGGCAACGTAGCGGCCGTAAGCGATGCCGGCGTCGCGGTGCTGCTCGCCGAAGCGGCCGCTCAGAGCGCGGCGCTGAACGTGAAGATCAACGTCAACAGCATCGAGGACGTGCAATTCTCGCAGGGCAAGTGGTCGCGCATCCAGGAAATACTGGAGGAGGCGGCGGTACTGCGCGAACGCGTGATGCAGTTGACCTATGAGAAGCTGGGATAGCCGGGTCGCATAGCGATACGGCTATCCCATTGCGAGGAGGCTGAGCGAAGGCGAAGCCGACGCGGCAATCTCGTTCGAGAAATCGTAACGGCATGCAGAGAACTTGCATAAGGAGCGGATAACGAAGCGGACTCCCGCCTTGAGAGGCCGGGAGCATTGCAAAGAGAGTAGATACTGGGACTAGGCTTCTTGTGACGAAAACGAAGAAGTAAGAGGAAAGGAGCGAAGGATATGGCCTTGGTTATCGATTGTGTAGCCATCGGCGACGAGCTGATGAAGGAGATCATCGCGGAGACGGAATCCCTTAAATCCAAGGGCATCACGCCCGGCATCGCGACCTTGCTGGCGGGCGACGACTTCGGAGCCAGGATGTACAGGGGACAGGTGGAAAAGTTCTGCGAGGAAGCCGGCTTCAACTACGTCAACGAAAACCCCCCCGTGGATGTCAGCGAGGAAGAAGTAGTAAAGATCGTAAAGAAGCTCAACGATGACAAGGCCGTCAGCGGCATACTTCCACTACGCCCCTTCCCGGAGCATATCTCCGACAGCGCGGTTATAAACTCCATCGACGTGAACAAGGACATCGATACCTTCCATCCCTTCAACATGGGAAAACTTGCCCTGGGGGAGCCCACCTTCCCTCCCGCCACGCCATCGGCGGTGGTGGAGATACTCGACCGTTACGCCAAAGACGTCAAGAAGATGGACCCCAAGGACTTCTACGAGGGAGCGGAAGTGTGCGTGGTCGGACACTCCAACATCGTGGGAAAGCCGGTCGCATTCCTCATGCTCAACCGTAATGCCTCGACGACCGTCGTGCACGTCTTCACGAGCATGAAGGGCAATCTCGAAAAACACACCAAGGTGGCCGACATCCTCATCGTCGCTGCGGGCAAGGCCGATCTCATCGGTCCCGAACAGGTCAAGGAAGGAGCGATCGTGGTTGACGTAGGTATCAACCGCGTCAAGGTGCTGGACGAGAAGGGCGAGCCGGTGCTCAACGAGAAAGGCAAGCCCAAGACCAAGACGGTCGGAGACGTGGCTTTCGAATCCGTCAAGGATATGACGGAAGCGATAACCCCGGTCCCGGGTGGGGTAGGTTCGGTTACCAACCGCATGCTGATGAAAAACGCCCTGCGCGCGTGCAAGATCCAGAACGGACTTGAATGATAACCGACAACTTGGATATCTAGCAGGAATAATATCATAGAATACGACGGCAAGAAGTAATAGGAAAGGAGAGAAGAGATGGCATTCGATCTACCGACGGAAACAGCCAAGGGCAAGGTCCGCGAGGTAGAGTT
Organism: uncultured Actinomycetota bacterium; assembly: GCA_964529285.1. Lineage (GTDB taxonomy): Bacteria > Actinomycetota > Geothermincolia > Geothermincolales > RBG-13-55-18 > SURF-21. Next base: position 18,249 of record CAZGWK010000028.1, on the reverse strand, counting down.
GGGCACAGGCGACAAGGCGGAAAAGGTAGGCGGGGAGGACGTCCTGCCCTTCTATCTCTGGGAAGGCGAGATGCCCAACAAGCCCATCGTCGCTGCCGAGGTATCCGACGAGGCGGGAGAGCTCATACCGGCTCTGGAAGAGGCACTCGGGGATGTCAAGGATGATCCCGTGGCCTGGTCCAAGAAGGCCGTCGAGGAGTGGGGGGCGGATGCGATATTCCTCCTGCTCGCCTCGACCGATCCCAAAGGCACCGACACATCCCCGGAGGACGCTGCCGAGACCGTTGTGAAGGTCGAGGAAGCCGTGAAAGTTCCCGTAATCGTCTACGGAACAGAGGACCTGGAGAAAGACGCCGAGCTGGCCAAGGTCATAGCCACCAAGGCCGAGGGCAGGAACCTGGTCATCGGCCCGGCCAAGGAGGAGAACTTCAAGAAGGTGGGAGCCCCCGCCATCGGCTACAAGCAGTCGGTAGTAGGCATGACCCCCATCGACGTCAACCTGGCCAAGCAGCTCAATATCCTCCTCACCAACCTGGGGATGAGCGCGGATAACCTGCTCATCGACCCTACCACGGGGGCCCTGGGTTACGGCCTCGAGTATACCTACTCGGTGATGGAGCGGTTGAAGATCGCGGCTCTCAGGCAGGACGACTCCATGACCCAGATGCCCATGCTGGCGAATATCGGCTACCAGTCCTGGAAGACGAAGGAGGCAAAGAGCTCCGAGGAAGAGTATCCGGAGTGGGGAGACCCGGAGAAACGCGGCATCATGTGGGAGACCATCACCGCGGTATCGCTCCTCGTGTCCGGCGCGGATATCCTGGTGCTGAGGCACCCGGAGAGCATCCGCATGATCAAACAATTAATAGCCGACCTGTCGGGATAGGCTTTGACATATATCTAGGAGTTCAGGAAGAACCTGGATCGATTTCCATAGGAGGAACAGCACAAATGGCAGAAATCGAGGAATTGTCAGCGTGTGAAACCACGCTGGAGATGTTGAGAAAAGCGAAGGAGGACGAGCAGGAGACCGCCTTCGACCGCGTGCAGTACCAGAAGGGGTGCGCCTTCGGAGAGGCGGGCACCTGCTGCCGCCTCTGCAACATGGGCCCCTGCCGCATCAATCCCAAGAAGCCCGACGACAGCCGCGGAGTATGCGGGGCCAACGCCGACACCATAGCGGCGCGCAATTTCGCCCGTATGGTCGCGGGAGGGGCATCGGCCCACTCCGACCACGGCCGCGCCGTAGCGGAGACCATGATCATGGCGCTGAAGGGCGAGGCGAAGGACTACGGAGTCAAGGACCGCGTCAAGCTGCTGGAATTGGCGGCGGATCTGGAGATAGAGATAGGGGAGCGCGATATAGAAGAGATCGCGCTGGAATTGGCCGAGCGTTGCCTGGCCATGTTCGGGCAGCAGGAGGGCGAGCTGGCCATGGCGCAGAGGGCCCCCGAGAAGCGCAAGGAGATATGGCGCCAGCTGGGGATCTTTCCGCGCGGCATCGACCGCGAGATAGTCGAGACCATGCACCGTACCCACATAGGCGTCGACCAGCATTATGAGAACATCCTGCTGGGCTGCGCCCGCGCCGCCCTGGCCGACGGCTGGGGAGGTTCCATGATCGGGACCGAGCTGCAGGACATCCTCTTCGACACCCCCGTACCCGTCGAGGCCAAGATCGACCTCGGGGTGCTGGACGAAGAACAGGTGAACATCATCGTGCACGGCCACGAGCCCATCCTCTCGGAGATGATCGTGCTGGCCGCAGGCCTGCCGGAGATGCAGGAGAAGGCCGAGAAGGTCGGGGCGAAGGGCATCAACCTGGCGGGTATCTGTTGCACCGCGAACGAGGTCCTCATGCGCCACGGGATCCCCGTGGCCGGGAACGTGCTGCAGCAGGAGATGGCATTGCTGACGGGCGCGGTTGAGTCCATGGTGGTGGACGTGCAGTGCATCTACCAGGGTATAGGCCAGATAGCGAACTGCATCCACAGCGACATCATTACCACCTCCCCCAAGGCCAAGATGCCCTATGCCAAGCACATCGAGTTCCACGAGGACCGTGCCCTGGAGATAGCCAAGGAAATCGTGTCCTCGTCCATCGATAACTTCAAGAACCGGGGCAAGGTATCCATACCGCAGAAGAACGAAGCACTTATCGCCGGCTTTGACCACGAGTACATCAACTACATGCTGGGCGGCAGGTTCCGCGCTTCCTACCGTCCGCTCAACGATGCCATCATCGACGGACGCATCCGCGGTGTGGTCGGCGTGGTGGGCTGCAACAACCCGCGCGTGAAGCACGACGACATCCACGTCAGGGTGACGCGTGAGCTCATCGCCAACGGTTGTCTGGTGGTCATGACCGGCTGCGCGGCGCAGTCGGTGGCCAAGGCAGGCCTCATGTTGCCTGAAGTGGCGCGCGAGATATGCCCGCAGGGCCTTTGGGAGGTATGCGAGGCGGTGGGTATCCCGCCTGTCCTGCATGCCGGCTCGTGCGTCGACAACAGCCGCATCCTCATCTCCCTCACCGCCATGGTGAACGAGGGCGGCCTGGGCGACGACATCAGCGACCTTCCCGCAGCCGGATGCGCGCCCGAGTGGATGAGCGAGAAGGCCATATCCATCGGCGAGTATTTCGTCGCTTCCGGCGCCACCACCGTCTTCGGCGTAAGCTGGCCGACCACGGGAAGCAAGAACGTAACCGAGTTCCTTTTCGAGGGATATAAAGACATCCTCAAGAGCAGCTGGGACTACGAGCCCGACCCCGAAAAGATGGTCGGCAAACTCCTCAGCATCATCGACAGCAAGCGTGAGGCCCTGGGTATCTCGGCCAAGCGCGAGAGGGTGCTATACGACATGGCTATGAGGAGGGAGTTGGAAATATAATGAGTAGGATAATCGCAACCGCAGCAATCAAAGGGGCTTACAAGGAGGTAGCCGAGGCCGAGCGCATGCTGGGTGAGAGCAAGGAGGCCGTGGGTGCCACGACCGCGATCGAGTTCCCGAACACGGGGTTCTATCTTCCTATCATCTACGCTCTCTCGGGCATAGGGGTCGAGAAACTGGAGGATATGGACAAGGCGCTGGACTTCGCCAAGGAACTCCTGCCCCCGGTGCCCAAGCAGGGCCACTGGTTGCCGTATCTGGGGCATACACTGGACGCAGGGATAGCCACCCTCTTCGCGGGAGAGGTAATCGAGGGCTGCAAGTACGCCACCAACCCGCCGGTTGACGACGTATGGCTGGGTGCGGCCGACGACGTGATCATGCGTGAGCGCGGCGTCGAGTTCGTGGACGGGACCGCCCCCGGGTTCTGCGCCCTGACCGGCCTGGCCTCCACCGCCGATATGGCGGACCAGATCGTGGTCGAGCTCCTGCAGAAAAACCTCTACGTGTGGATGTCCGGCAATATAGAGGGCAAGACCATCACCGAGCAGCTGATAGAGAAAGACCGTCAGCTGGGGTGGGACACGCGCATCGTGCCCTACGGCAGGGAGATGTCCTCGGCCGTCTATTCCCTGGGATTCGCCGCGAGGGCTGCCATGTCTTTCGGGGGAGCTAAGCCGGGCGACTTCACGAAGATCCTGCGCTACAACAAGAACCGGATCTTCGCATTCGTACTCGCCCTTGACTACGTTGACGAGCAGAAGTACGCCTATGCCGCGGGGGCCATCAACTACGGGTTCCCCACCATAGCCAACACCGAGATCCCCGAGATACTCCCCACCGGCGTGTGCACCTACGAGCACGTGGTATCCAACATACCGGAAGAGGAGATCGTGCAGAAGTGCGTGGAGGTCAGGGGCCTCAAGATCCAGATCGCGGAGATACCCATCCCCATGGCCTACGGCCCCGCCTTCGAGGGAGAGGTCATCCGCAAGGCCGACATGTACATACAGTTCGGTGGGAACATCACCCCTGCCTTCGAGTACGTGATGATGAAGGACATAGGCGAGATAGACGACCACGACATCCAGGTCATAGGCCCGGAGATCGACGACGTCGAGGAAGGGGCGGCCCTTCCTCTGGGCATCGTGGTGGAGGTGGCCGGCCGCAAGATGCAGGAGGACTTCGAGTCCATCCTGGAGCGCCAGATCCACCACCTCATCAACGGCGCCGAGGGCATCTGGCACATGGGCCAGCGCGACATCGTGTGGACGCGCATCAGCAAGAAGGCGCAGTCAAAGGGGTTCAAGATCCGCCACTACGGCGAGATCATCCACGCCAAGCTCATCAACGACTTCCCCTCTATCGTGGACAAGGTGAAGGTCACCATCTATACAAATCCCGAGGACGTAGAGAAATGGGAGGAGACGGCTCGCCAGGCCTACCGTTACCGCGACGAGAAGACGGCGGGCATGACCGACGAGTCCGTGGATACCTTCTACTCCTGCACCCTGTGCCAGTCCTTCGCCCCCACCCACGTGTGCATCATCTCGCCCCAGAGGCTGGGACTGTGCGGTGCGTACAACTGGCTGGACGGCAAGGCGGCCTTCGAGATCGATCCCACCGGCCCCAACCAGCCGGTGAAAAAAGGAGACTGTACCGACGAGGTGAAGGGTGCATGGCCGGCCATCAACGAGTTCGTCAAGGACAAGTCCGGCGGTACGGTGGAATCGGTGTATATGTACACCATGATGGATGACCCCATGACCTCCTGCGGGTGCTTCGAGTGCATCGTCGCCTTCCTGCCCTTGTGCAACGGGGTGATGATAGTCAACCGCGAGTACACGGGGATGACCCCCTGCGGCATGGCTTTTTCCACCCTGGCCAACACGGTGGGCGGCGGTAACGTCACCCCCGGGTTTATCGGTATCGGCAAGGTCTACATCACTTCCAAGAAGTTCATCTCGGCAGATGGGGGATTCAAGCGCATAGTTTGGATGCCCAAGGAGCTCAAGGAGACCCTGTCCGAGCAGCTCGCTGCGCGCTGCGAGGAAGAGGACGTGGCCGACCCCGATTTCATCGCTAAAATCGCCGATGAGGAAGTGGGTACGGCCGAGGAGGAGATCCTTCCCTTCCTGGAGGAGAAGGGGCATCCCGCCCTCGCCATGGACCCGATGTTGTCGTAAGAGAGCGAGAGGAGGGGGATATTCGTCCCCCTCCTTTATCAAGCATAACGAAGTGGGAGAACCGCTGATCTAGTAGGAAGGAGTTAGTGATGGGACTTTCGGGCTTGGATATCTTCAAAAAGTTACCCAAGACCAACTGTAAAGAATGCGGCTTCCCGACCTGCCTGGCATTCGCCATGAAGCTGGCGGCGGGGCAGGCGGCGCTCGACGATTGTCCATACGTTACGGACGAGGTGCGAGCGGAGCTGGCCGAGGCCAGCGCCCCGCCCATACGCGGGGTCACCGTGGGAACGGGAGATGAGGCCTTCAAGGTAGGTGAGGAGCTGGTGCTCTTCCGCCACGAGAAGACCTTCTTCAACCCCGCAGTCTTGGGTGTCTTGATAAGCGACGACATGGACGATGCGAAAGTCGACGAACTGATAAAACAGGTAAACGAGTGCGTGCACGAGCGCGTCGGTGTCACCCTGAAGGCCGGGACTGTAGCGCTCAAGGCCGCCTCGGGCGACGCGGGCAAGTTCAAGGCCCTGGTGGAAAAGGTCAAGGGCGCCACGCCCAAGCCCCTTATCCTCATGGCCGAAGACGTTGAGGTCATGAAGGCCGGGGTGGAGGCAGCGGGTGATTCCCATCCACTGCTTCATGCGGCCACTGAGACCAACGCGGACGCCATGGGAGAGCTGGCCAAGGAAAAGGACCTGCCCCTGGCGGTCAAGGCGGAAGACCTGGACAAGCTGGCGGAACTCTCGGACAAGCTTACCGGCATGGGCGTGAAGGACCTGGTCCTGGACCCCGCGCCGCGTAAGCCCGGTGAGACCTACAAGGACCTCGTAGCCCTGAGGCGCGCAGCCTTGAACGAGAAATTTGCCGCCTTCGGATTTCCGACCGTAACCTTCCCTTGCGAGGAGACGGACGATGAGTTGTACGAGACCGCGCTGGCGGGCATGTATATCTGCAAATATGGCGGCATCGTGATCATGTCCCATGCCGAGCAGTGGAGGATGTACCCGCTGCTTGTGCTGGTATTGAATATCTACACCGATCCGCAGCGTCCCATGGCGGTGGATGCCATGTTCTACGAGATCGGCTCGCCCGACGAGAACAGCCCCGTGCTTCTGACCACCAACTTCTCTCTCACCTACTTCATCGTCTCCGGTGAGATAGAAGGCAGCAAGATACCAGCCTGGCTGGGCGTAGTGGACGTGGACGGCCAGTCGGTGCTGACAGCCTGGGCGGCGGGCAAGTTCGTCCCCGATATCATCGCGAAGTTCGTAAACACCTCGGGCATCGCGGACAAGGTCAAGCACCGCAAGCTGATCATTCCCGGCTATGTCGCCCAGATATCGGGCGAACTCGAAGAGGAGCTTCCCGACTGGGAGATCATCATAGGCACCAGGGAAGCGGCGGACATCCCCGCCTTCCTGAAGCAGTTCTCCACCAGCTAGGAGGAGGAACCGTAAGGAAACGAGGGCCGGCGGACCTGACCGCAGGTCGTAAGGCTGTTTTGCGCCGGCCTCAGGTAAGCAAGAAACGCGGTAAAGATCACAGAACAGAGGAGGAAAATAAGAGATGATCATCACCACATCGAAGCCCTTCGAGGAGGTGCTGAAACAACTCGAGGGCGAGGACAAGGTGTTCATCGTCGGGTGCGGCCTCTGCGCCACCACCTGCGAGACGGGTGGCGAGGAGCAGGTCGCGGAGATGAAGTCGAAACTGGAGGCGGAAGGCAAGACGGTTACCGGAACCATCGTCTTCGACGAGGTCTGCCACGAATTGAACACCAAGCGCAAGTTCAGGGAGAACAAGGAGGCGGTAGGGGCCGCCGACGGGTTCCTGGTCATGGCGTGCGGCGCCGGCACGCAGTCGGTGCGCGAGACTACGGAGAAGGGAGTTCACTCCGCCAACAATACCGTCTTTCTCGGAAACATCCAGAGGCATGGCCAGTTCGTGGAGAAGTGCTCCCTTTGCGGTGATTGCGTACTCGAGGACTTCGGCGCCATCTGTCCGGTCACACGCTGCCACAAGGGTATCCTCAACGGCCCCTGCGGAGGTACCGACGAGGGTAAGTGCGAGACGGACAAAGAAAAGGACTGCGGCTGGACGCTCATCTACAACCAGCTGGAGAAGATGGGCAAACTGGACAGCATCAGGCGCATCTACGGCCTGAAAAACTGGCAGGCCAACATGAAACCAGGACGCGTGGTGTTCGAGAAGTTCGGCGAGGGGGGCGAGTAGGATGACGCTGCTCATAGAGAAGCACGTGAAGCCCGGTATCGAGGAGATCATGGAGTCGGGCACATTCCTGGTCACGGGGGAGATAGGCCCCCCCAAGGGCACGGATATAGACGAGATGATCGAGCACATCGATCTGCTCAAGGACAAGGTCCATGCCATGAACATCACCGACAACCAGTCCTCGGTCATGCGTTACCCATCAATCGGAACCGCACTCATAATCAAGGAGCACGGCGGGGAGCCTAACCTGCAGGTAACCTGCCGCGACCGCAACCGCCTGGCCATCGAGGCGGACCTGCTCTTCGCCTATACGAGAGGCATCCGCAGCGTGCTCTGCCTGACCGGAGACTCCATCCCGGTGGGCGACCACAAGGAAGCCAAGGCGGTATTCGACTGCGAGAGCGTACAGCTGCTACAGATCATAAGCAACATGGAAGAGGGCAAGGACTCGGGCGGCAACGAGTTGAAAGGCGGCGTCGAGTTCTATAAAGGCGCTATAGTCACCCCTGAGGCGGACCCCATCGAGCCCCAGATGCTCAAGTTCGAGAAGAAGATAGAGGCGGGCGCCCAGTGGTTCCAGACCCAGGCCGTCTACGACATGGACAACTTCAAGAGGTTCATGGAGCGTGCCCGCAAGATAGACGACAAGGTCAAGATCTGCGCGGGGCTTGTCCTGCTCACCAGCATGGGGGCCATCAGGTACATGAATGCCAACGTTCCCGGCGTGTTCGTTCCCGATGACCTGGTGCAGGAGATGTCCGATGCGCCTAAGGGCGAGGCGCTCAATACGGGCATAAGGATCATGGCTCGCCAGATAAGGCAGTGCATCGACGAGAAGCTCTGTGACGGCGTCCACATCATGGCCATCGGGAAAGAGGGCGCAGTGCCCCAGATCCTCGATGAAGCCGGAGTGGACATCTCGAAGATGTAAGGTTGGCCTCTAACCAAACGTCGGTCTGAGGGAATGGGAAATGGGAGTCAGGTCTTGCACTTCCGCCCCGGACCTTTGCGATAGGACGGAGCGTAAGAAGTGGCTCTCACTACCCTTCCCTGGTGGTAGGTAATAGGAAAAGGGGTCAGGTCTTGCACTTCCGCCCCGTACCTTTGTGCGAGGTATAGGGCGGGAGCAAAGCGGAACTCAAGACCTTACCCCACCCTACGGGGAAAAGAACGTGACGTTGGATGGGCAGACGTATGGTTAATGGAGCGAAGCGTGGGTGATATGGAGAGTAGCTGGGAGCCAAATATGATGGCGACGGCCATAGGCAGCCTTCCCCATAGCGATGCGCAGGAAGCCTGCGAGTTGACCCTGCGCTATCTGAAAGAAGTGCCGGCCTGGCCGCAGCTGCCCCGCCGCGATTTCCGGGAAAACATGTACGCCCAGTACAGCGAGGGATTGCCCGGCGTGGTGATCGACGAGGAGAGGCGCAAGGTCTATTGCGATACTACCCGCGATCTCCATCCTGAGATAGAGAGCGTATACGGAGCTTTCCTGGAAGGGGACTACGACTCCGTATCCATCAGCGCCGGGTTCGCCGCGGGCCTCTACGCTTTTGCGGACAGGGTGAGAGAGGAGGGTAGGCGGTATCCCCTCCTCAAGGGACAGGTAACCGGCCCTATCAGTTTCGGCCTCACCGTCCTGGACGAGAAAAACCGTCCCATCCTCTACAACGACGAGCTGGCCGACGCCATGGTAAGGATGCTGAACCTCAAGGCGCGCTGGATGGAGGCTTTCTTGAGAGAGACAGGCGCCGCCGACCAGGTGCTTATCTTCTTCGACGAGCCCTACCTGGTATCGGTGGGCTCCGCACTGGTGAGCGTAAGCCCGCAGCTGGTGGTCGATTCCATCCGTACGTGTATGGAGGGATTAACCTGCCTGACCGGGGCGCACTGTTGCGGGAACACCGATTGGACCTTGCTCTTCAAGGCGGGCGTGCAGGTGGTGAACTTCGATGCCTACGAATACATGGAGAGCATGTCACTGTATCCGGAAGAGCTGGCGGCCTTTCTGGAGGACGGTGGCACGCTGGCCTGGGGCCTGGCGGTCAATAAGCCGGAGATAGACGGAGAGACCCTGGACAGCCTGGCCCGCCGCTTCGAAGAAGGGGTGGCGCTTCTCGTCTCCAGGGGAGTACCGCGGGATGTCCTGATGGAGAGGGCCATGGTAACTCCGGCATGTGGGCTGGAGGGCGTGTCGCCGCAGCAGGCCGAGAAGGCATACGAACTTTCCGCGCGGTTGTCCGGACTGCTGCGGGGACAAGGCGTTTAACAGCGGGAGAGAAGATTGACGGAAGCAGGCGCGAAGACACAAAAGCGCAGTGAGAGACATTACGACCAGCGCATGCCGCGCTGGTTGCACCGCCCGCTGCTTTCCGGCAGGAACATGCGCGAGGTGGACGCGATACTGCGCGGGCTCGAGCTGCATACCGTGTGCGAGAGCGCGAAGTGTCCCAACCGCATGGAGTGCTTCTCCTGCCGCACTGCCACCTTTATGCTCATGGGCGATGTCTGTACACGCGATTGTCGCTTCTGCTCGGTAGCCAAGGGCGTGCCCGGGGCCTTGGCAGCTGGAGAACCCTCGAGGGTGGCTGAGGCCGCGGCAACCATGGGCCTGAAGCACGTGGTTATGACCAGCGTTACCCGGGACGACCTTGCAGACGGCGGCGCCGCTCATTTCGCGGCCGCGATACGGATGGTAAGGCGCCATCTGCCGGAGGCGACGGTGGAGGTGTTGACCCCGGATTTTCAGGGTGACAGGGAGGCGCTGCAAGTGGTGCTGGCCGAAGAGCCGGAGGTCTTCAATCACAACCTGGAGACGGTAGAAGCACTTTACGCCGTGGTGAGGCCGCAGGCCGATTACGCAAGATCTCTGGAGATGTTGCGGGACGCCGCGGAGCATTCGCGGCGGACCAGGGTAAAAAGTGGGCTGATGGTGGGGCTGGGGGAGTCTCGTGCCCAGCTCGCAGACACCTTTCGCGATCTTGCGGATGCGGGCTGCGATATACTCACCATCGGGCAATACCTGCGCCCGTCGCGGGAGCAGTTAAAGGTTGAGAGGTTCCTCTCCCCGCTGGAGTTCGAGGAGATGGGGAGGCAGGCGGAGGATGCGGGTATCCACCTGGTCGCCTCCGCACCCTTCGTGCGCAGTTCGTACCGGGCGAGGGAGCTTTTGCATAAGTAGGAAAACGGTGGGCCGCGCTGCTGGCCACAGGGTTAATCAAGGAGGAATGAAATGCTGATCATCGGCGAAAAGGTAAACGTGATGATGAAGGTCATTGGTGCCGCCATCAAGGACCGCGAGAAGAAGCCCATCCAGGAGATGGCCCTGCTCCAGGCGGAAGGAGGAGCAAACTGGCTGGATATAAACCTGGGTCCCGCCACCAAGGAGGGGCCGGAGAAGATGCGGTTCGTGGTGGAATCGGTGCAGGAGGTTACCGACCTCCCCCTGGCCCTGGACACCATGAACATAGAGGCCATGAAGGCGGGTCTGGAAGTGGTGAAGGGCGAGGTGATGATAAACTCCATCTCCTCCCAGCAGGAGCGCATGGACCAGCTCATGCCCATGGCCGTGGAGAATGACGCCTGGGTTGTCGGCCTGACCTTGAACGCCCAGGGCAACGTACCCAGGGACGCCAACGAGCGTGTGGAGGTGGCCTACAACATCCTCATGACCGCCCAGGAGCAGGGTATCCCCATGGACAAGATACTCATCGATCCCATCGTGCTGCCCATAAGCGTTACGCAGGACCAAGTGCACGCCCTTATCGATGCCATGGACATGATGCAGGGCGTGTTCGCGGAGTTCGACCCCGCACCGGGTACGGTCGTAGGCCTCTCCAACGTCTCCAACAGCGTGCCGGACGAGGCCTTATGCAGCCTCATCAACCGCACCCTCCTCGCCGTGCTCATGGCCAAGGGTCTGACCGCCGCCATCCTCGATCCCAACGACGAGGAGCTCATGGGCATCGTGAACAAGAACGAGGAGTACCAGATCGTCGAGAAGATAGTGAACGGTGAGTCGGTCGACGAGAGCGACTCCCTCACTTTGAAGTTGCTCAAGACGGTGCGGGTGCTGAACGAGGAGACGCTTTACGCGCATTCGTATCTGGAGCTGTAGCGTTGGGTCTAGAGAAGGCATCAGTAGGTAAGGTGGGAGGATATGAACGACGCAGCCAGGGGAGGCAAACAACGCTTCGCGGAGGTTGACGACCTAACGCCACTGGAGAGCATCCTCGAGAAATATGAGGGAGAGAGGGGAACGCTCATACCGCTGCTCCAGGATACCCAGGAAGCCTACGGCTACCTTGACGAAAAGATCATACGCGCCCTGGCCAGGGGAGCCGGCTACCAGTTGAGCCAGGTTTACGGTGTAGCTACCTTCTATACCCAGTTCAGGCTGGAACCAATCGGGGAGCACCTTATACGCGTATGCCACGGGACTGCATGCCACGTTGCCGGAGCTGAGCTCATCTCCGAGGAGATCTCCAACTTCCTGGGTGTAAAAGACGGTCAGACCACTCCTGATATGAAATTTACCCTCGAATCTGTGATGTGCGTAGGAGCCTGTTCGCTCTCTCCCATCATGATCGTAGACGAGGATACCCATGGGAAGCTGAAGCCCTCGAACGTGCGTAAGGTGCTCAAGAAGTACCGGGGCGAGAGCGGGGAGAAGGAATAATGAGCACAGGCGGCAAGACCAAGCTGGTCCTCGGTTACGGTACCTGCGGCATCGCCGCCGGCGCCACGGCGGTGAAGGAAGCACTGGAAAGCGAGCTGGCGACGGGGAAATACGATGCCTACCTCGACATAGCGGGTTGCATGGGGTTCTGCTTCCGGGAACCCATCGTCGAGGTCGTCAGTCCGGATGGCGGCAGGGTCGTCTACGGCGATCTTACCCCCAAGCGGGTACCCCAGGTTCTGGAGGCGGTAGCATCGGGGCAAACCATCGATGAATGGGTGGTGACCCGCTCTGACGACCCCTATTACGGCGAGGGGGATTCCCTGCAGAACCAGCATCGGATAGTGCTGCGAAATTGCGGCAAGATCAATCCCGAGAGTATCGAGGAATATATCGCTGCTGGAGGATACGAGGCGGCGAGAAAAGCTCTTACCTCCATGACCCCCGATGAATTGATAGACGAAGTGGGAAAGTCCGGGATCAGGGGCCGCGGTGGCGCCGGTTTTCCGACCGGCACCAAGTGGGGTTTCGCCCGTAAGGCAAAAGGAGATCAGAAATACCTGGTTTGTAACGCTGACGAGGGCGACCCCGGCGCATTCATGGACCGCAGCGTTCTGGAGGGCGATCCGCACGCGGTGATCGAGGGCATGATCATCGCCGGCTACGCTATCGGGGCTACGCAGGCTTATATCTATTGCCGCGCGGAGTATCCCCTCGCCCTGAAAAGGCTGGATATAGCCATAGCGGCATGCCATGAGTGGGGATTTCTGGGAAAAGGTATCTTCGGCACCGACTGGGATTTCGATATCAAGATAAAGAAGGGCGCAGGCGCGTTCGTTTGCGGCGAGGAAACGGCGCTCATAGCTTCCATTGAAGGCAAGCGGGGCATGCCACGTCCGCGGCCGCCCTTCCCGGCCAACGAGGGTTTGTGGGGAAAGCCCACAAATATAAACAACGTAGAGACCCTGGCGGCCATCTCCTGGATCATAGCCAACGGGGGAGATAAATACGCCAGCGTGGGCACGGAGAAGAGCAAGGGGACAAAGGTCTTCTGCCTCGCGGGCAAGGTGCGCCGCAGCGGCCTGGCCGAAGTGCCCATGGGCTATACCCTGCGCCAGGTGATCTTCGACGTGGGAGGTGGAGTGCAGGAAGGAAAAGAGTTCAAAGCCGTTCAGATGGGCGGCCCTTCCGGAGGATGCCTGCCGGCCAGTCTTCTGGATACCCTCGTCGATTACGATGCCATTACCGCCACCGGTGCCATCATGGGTTCGGGCGGTATGATCGTGGCCGATTCCTCTACCTGTATGGTGGACCTCGCCCGCTATTTCCTTTCTTTCACCCAGGAGGAGAGTTGCGGAAAATGCGTGCCGTGCCGTGTCGGAACCAAGCGTATGCTGGAGATACTTACGCGCATCTGTGCGGGAGAGGGCGAGCCCGAGGATATCGAAAGGCTGGAGGTCCTCGCCGGCGATATCAAGGCGGGCAGTCTTTGTGCCCTGGGAGGGACCGCGCCCAACCCGGTACTCACGACCCTGAAGTATTTCCGGGACGAGTACGAGGACCATATACTGCGCAAGAAATGTACCGCCGGCGTGTGCCCGGCCCTGATCACTATATATATCGATGAGGATACGTGCACGGGCTGCGGCGCCTGTGCCAAGATCTGTCCTGTGGGAGCCATCTCGGGGGAGAAGAAGGAACCCCACTCCATCGATCCAGACGTGTGTATTCGTTGCAAGCTCTGCCTCAGCCGCTGTCCGGAAGAGGCAATCTACGCGGAGTGAGGTGTTGTTAATGGAGCAAGTTCACCTGAACATAGACGGCAGGGATATCGTGACCACCTCCGATCGTACCATCCTGGAGGCGGCCCGGAAGGCCGGGATACGCATACCCAGCCTGTGCTACGAAGAGCGTATGGAGCCCTACGGGGCCTGCCGCATCTGCCTGGTAGAGGTCGAAGGAGCGCGGGGATTGCTGCCCTCGTGCGCCACCAAGGTGACCGACGGCATGGTGGTTCATACGGCAACTGAGGAACTGATCCGGATAAGGCGCACTATCCTCGAGCTCATCCTCTCAGACCATCCCAAGGACTGCATGACCTGCGAGAGCGCCGGCAACTGCGAACTGCAGGACCTGGCCTACGAGTACGGCGTGAAGGAAGCGCGCTTCGCGGGGGAGGAGCACCACTACGATGTGCTCGCGGACAACCCCCTGATAGAGCGCGATTACGACAAGTGCATACTGTGCGGCCGCTGCATCCGCATCTGCCGCGAGGTGCAGGGGGTCGGCGTATATGATTTCGTCAACCGGGGCTTTGATTCCGTACCCGGAATACCGTACAGCAATCCCATGACGGAGTCCCCTTGCGAGTTCTGCGGGCAGTGCGTGTCCACCTGCCCCACGGGGGCCATCATCTCCATACCCTCCAAGGGAAAAGGCAGGTCCTGGCAGGCAGAGAAGGTCAGGACGACTTGCGGGTATTGCGGGTGCGGATGCCAGCTCGACCTGCACGTACGTGAAGGAGAGATAATCGAGGTCTCTTCGCCCGTCATGGTGGGCCCGGGAGAGGGCAATACCTGCGTGAAGGGCCGCTACGGTTATTCGTTCGTGCAGCACGAGGACCGTCTCACCGTGCCCCTGGTCAGAAAGGGAGGGGAGTTGGTCCCCTCGACCTGGGAGGAAGCGCTGGGAACTGTCGCCAGCCGTATCCGGGAGGCCATGGACGACAAGGGCCCGGACAGCGTCGCTTTTCTTTCGTCTGCGAGGTGCAGCAATGAAGAGAATTATCTGCTCATGAAACTGGCACGCGCAACGGTGGGCACCAATAATGTCGACCACTGCGCCCGGTTATGACACAGCTCCACAGTCGCCGGTCTGGCGAAAGCTTTCGGGAGCGGGGCCATGACAAACTCCATCGATGATCTGGAGAAAGCGGAATGTATCCTGGTGATCGGCTCGAACACCACCGAGGGACATCCCATCGTCGCCTTGCGTATAAAGCGTGCGGTCATGAAGAACGACTGCAAGCTCATAGTAGCGGAACCTCGCCATATTCGCCTGTGCTACTATGCCGACCAATGGCTGCGGCATAAGCCCGGAAGCGATGTGGCACTTATCAACGCTATGATGAACGTCATCCTCGCGGAAGGCCTGGCGGACGAGGAGTTTATCGCACAGCACACCGAGGGCTTCGCTGACTTTAAAAAGGTCGTAGAGGAATACAGCCCCGAGCGTGCCGCCGGGATCTGCGGAGTGGATGCGGAGGATATCCGCAAAGCGGCCCGTACCTTCGCCGCGGCGGACAGCGCGGCCATCGTATATGCCATGGGCATCACCCAGCATACCACGGGGGTGGACAACGTCCTCTCGCTGGCGAACCTCGCCATGCTCACGGGCAACCTGGGGAAGGAAGGGACGGGCGTGAACCCACTGCGGGGGCAGAACAACGTCCAGGGAGCCTGCGATATGGGTGCTCTTCCCAATGTGTTCACCGGATACCAGAACGTGTCGGACGCGAAAGCAAGAGAGAAGTTCGAGACGGCATGGGGCGTGGATTATCTCCCCGGCAACCCCGGGTTGACGTTGATGGAGATGATGGATGCCGCGCACAGCGGAAACGTCAAGGTGTTGTATATCATGGGCGAGAACCCGGTTATCTCGGATCCGGATATCGAACACCTCAAGCAAGCGCTGGACAATGTGGATTTCCTGGTGGTCCAGGATATTTTCCTGACCGAGACCGCGCGTTATGCCGACGTGGTCTTGCCGGCCACCTCCTTCGCCGAGAAGGAGGGTACCTTCACCAATACGGACCGCCGCGTACAGAGGGTGCGCAAGGCGGTAGAACCACCCGGCGAAGCCCGTAATGACCTATGGATAATCGCCCAGATATCATCCAGGTTGGGCTACGAAATGATAAATACGTCGGCGTCGGAGGTGATGGGAGAGATAGCCTCGCTCACCCCTTCCTACGGCGGCATTTCGTATACGAGGCTGGAGGAGGAAGGCGAGCTCAGATGGCCCTGCCCCAGCGCGGATCATCCCGGTACGCCTATCCTCCACACCGGCAAGATCGCGAGGGGAAAGGGGCTGTTCAGCCCCGTTGAGTATAGACCGCCCGCCGAGCTTCCCGATGAGGATTATCCTCTGATCATGACCACGGGCAGGTTGCTCATGCATTATCATACTGGTACCATGACCCGCCGCGTGAAAGCCCTGGACGAACTGGCTCCCCGCAACCAGGTATGGATAAATCCCAGCGACGCTGCAAAGCTCGGGGTCGAGGGAGACCAGGAAGTAGCCCTGCAGTCACGCCGGGGGTCCATAAAGCTGCAGGCCAAGGTCACCGCTAAGGTCGGAAAAGGGGTGGTATTCGTTCCCTTCCATTATGGCGAATCACCCGCGAATGCCCTGACCAATCCAGCCTTGGATCCTGTAGCGAAGATACCGGAGTATAAAGTAGCGGCGGTTCGCGTCGTTACCGGCAAGTCCATGCAGGATATAAACTACAGTACCAGCTCTGCCTGACGGCGGAGCAGGCAGGAGTGGCGGACGTTTTTTGCTGACCACGTGATGTTTCGATGGTAGAATAGTAACGGACTGGGGCGCGATGAACCGTTGGAAGCTTTGCCGGAAGGGTCTGGTCCCTCGGTGGGGCCGTAGCAGATCGTAGAAACGGGAGAGATGTTCTATGAATCTATACCAGAATCTCGTGAAGACGGCGGAGAGTAATCCCGATGCCACGGCCCTTTTTTTCGGGCACGATACCATATCCTACGGGGAGCTTCTCTCGCGCACAAACCGCCTGGCAAACGGCCTGCGCAGCCTGGGTCTGGATGAGAACTCCAAGGTAGCCATCCTGCTTCGCAACATACCCGAATTCGTCATCTCCTACTATGCAGTTCTGGCTATGGGCAGTACGGCTGTCCCCCTGTGCTATATGTGCCTGGCCGAGGAAGTAGAGAAGATCGTATGCGATTCGATGGTCGAGACCCTGGTCACTAATTTCGAGTTCGACGACCTGGTCAAAGACCTGCAGTCCTCCATGTGCTCCCAGATAAACCGCTTTATCGTGAAGGATTCTCCCGAACTGGATGGGATCGTCCAGTACAAGAAGCTCGTAGAGGAGCAACCCGACACCTTCGATGCCGTGCCGCGCGAAGATGACGACGTGGCGGTCATCCTTTATGCGCCGACCTCGTCCAAGATAGTGAGAGGGTGCATGCTCACCCATCGCAACCTGGACTGGAATACCGAGGCCATGACCAGGCAGTGCAAATTAGAAACTGACGACGTGATCATGGCGGTGCTGCCCTTCTTCGCCGTATACGGTCAGAGCTGCGTTATGAATTCCGCGATCAGGGCCGGCTCGAGCATGGTCTTGCAGGAGTCCTTCATCCCCGGAGAGGTACTGAAGGCCCTGCAGCACGAGCAGGTGACCGTGTTTTTCGGTGTGCCCACGATGTTCGTATATATCCTCAACCACCCTCTTATCTACCAGTACGATCTGGGGTCGGTGCGCTTGTGGTTCGCCGGCGGCGCTCCTTTCCCGCGCGAGGTCATGGACCGCTGGAACAACGAGCTGGGCTCGAGGATATACGAGGGATACGGCCTGACCGAAGCAGCGCCGCTGGTCGCCATGCAGCCCATCGACGGACCGTACAAGGTCGGTTCCATCGGGGTCCCACCCGAGGGTATAGAGGTGAAGGGGATCGACGAGGAGGGCAAGGAACTCGAGCACGGTGAAGTGGGGGAGTTGATCGTCAAAGGCCCCAACGTCATGAAGGGATATTACAACAAGCCGGAGGAGACGGAAAAGGTCTTGAAGGACGGCTGGCTGTACACGGGTGATATGGTCTATATCGATGATGACGGCTTTATCTTCATCGTGGGGCGCAAGAAGGATCTCATCATCCGGGGCGGCTTCAATATCTATCCCAGAGAGATTGAAGAGGTGCTCGTATCCCATCCTCTCATCTCGGAGGCGGCCGTGGTCGGTATCCCCAACAAGTATCTCGGGGAGGAAGTGAAAGCCTTCGTCAAGCAGAAACCTGGCTCCAATCTTAACGAGGAACAGGTGCTGGAGTTTTGCGAGGAGCATCTCCCTTACTACAAGACCCCCAAGTTCATCGTATTTGTCCGCTCTTTCAAGAAGGATCCCTCGGGACAGATCCTCAAAGACCTCATCGAGGAAGAGGGTTAGCGCAGACGCATCTTTTCCGGCCCGGGGCCTCCTGGTAGCGGTCTCGCTCCGCGCGCAATCCGCGG
>CAZGWK010000027.1:6455-45401 GCA_964529285.1 uncultured Actinomycetota bacterium | reverse complement strand
TCTGCGGGCTCCACCTCTCGCCGTAGAGGTCGGAGCGGTCGAGCATGCGCGCCGCCTGATAGCCCAGGATGCGCAGAGCCTCGAGGGTGGCGGCGTAATCGGCAAGAACACCGGCAACGGCGTCGTTTTCCTTCAGGGCCCTGCCGTGGAAGCGCTTGCGGTTGACGAACTCGGCCAGCCGTTCGTAGACGTTCATCATCACCCCCGTCGTGAAGGAGAGGGTTATGCCGTTGGCTATGGATACTATGTCCAGGAAGAAAAGGGCATCCTTTCCCGGATCGTGCGCCCGGTACCACAGGGGAACGCGCACGTTCTCGTACCAGATGTCGCCGTTCTTGTCCGCCGCCATGCCCGCCTTCTCGTAGGGGCCGCTCTGGGTCACGCCGGGAGCGTCACCGGGCACGAAGATCAGGGCGACGTCGTCGGGATCGGTGGAGCCGGGATTGGTCGTACAGACCACCCCCATGAGGTCTGCTATGCCGCCGGTGTTGGATGGCCACAGCTTGTGGCCGTTGATCACCCACTCGTCCCCGTCCCGCACCGCGGTTGTCCGGATGGTGCTTCCCTTGAGGAATTCCACGTTCTCGATGTCCGACCCGCCCTGGGGTTCGGTCATGCACAGTGCGCCGCTGATGACCTCGTCCGCGTCGCAATACATGGGCGCGAATTCCTCCAGGAGCTGACGGTTTGCATGGGGCTTGAGCGATATGGACATCAGGGGCCACAGCCCTACGCCCAGGGCCACGGCCAGCCCCGAGTCCGCGCGGGACATCTCCTCGCCCAGGACGTACATGTTCGAAAAGGCGTAGTGCGACTCGCCGAAGCCCATGCCCCCCAGATCCTCAGGGAACAGCAGCCGCTGCAGGCCCAACTCGGCCATCAGCTTTCTGCCGGGCGGGTAGATGAGGTTGTGTTCCTCCCAGTCCTCGTCGAACTGCCTGCGGTAGGGGATGACTTCCTTGTCCGCCCAGTTCCTCACGATGGAGGCGAGGGACTGCGTGAAAGGGTTCAGGTACTCCAGGGGCCGGGTGAAGTCGTCGATCGTCCTCATGCGATCGACCCCCTCACAGCGTCTTGGCCTGGTAGAACCAGCGTGCGAAGTCGTGCTTGGCCAGCTCGTAGGCGCCCAGGTAGCACTGCACCGTCTTCACGTCGCGCCAGTAGCGCTCCAGCTGCCACTCCTTGGCGTAGCCGGCCGAGGCCATGAGTTCCATGGTGCGGTGGATGGTATACTCGGCCGATACGTAGATATGATGGACGAGCATGAGGGCGGAGGTGTAGACCGCAAGCGCATCTTCCCCGCCGTAACCCTCAGGGTCGGCCAGTATTCCCGCCAGGTCGTAAGCGAGCAGCCTGTCGACGGCTATCTCCTTGGCGATCTCCCCCATCAAGGCCCCCGTGAGAGGGTTCTCCTTGAAGATATGTCCGCTCCCTTTGATCACCCTGTTGTCGCCCCACTCCTTGATGATCTCGTAGTCGGCCAAGAGCGCCCCGACGCCGGCGGCGGAGAGCCCCAGGTAGTACCAGGAGAGGAGGAGGTAGGTTCCCTCGTCACCCCGCCAGGCGCAGTTGACCTCGGGCACCTTGACGTCCGAGAAGTCCAGATCGGCGTTGCGGCTGGCGGCCAGGCCGGTCTTCAAGATCTCCTCCCCCCGGGTGAGGCCCGGAGTGTCTCCGGGCACCAGGATGAAGGCCGGCTCCTCCCCCTCCACCGCGCAGAGTACTCCGAAGAGACCGGCATCGGCACCGGAGCAGGTGGGCCTTACCCCCTTGCCGTTCAAGGTCCATCCCTGCGGGCTCCTCTTCGCCTGGACCTGGATCCCCTTTCCCCTCCAAAGCGGGGCGCCCTCGTCCTCGCTGAAGGCTGGGAGGACGAAGGAGACGATGAGGGTCTGGTCTCTCTCACAGAAGAGAGGGGCCATGGTCGCGCACAGCTCGCCCCGGTAGCCGTCCTTCGCGGCAACGGCCGCCTGCAGGGCGAGGCTGTGGGCGGCAAGGAAGGCCAGCCCGGTGTCGGCCCTGCCGATCTGCTCCAGGGCGGCGGCGATGGTATAGGAGGCGACGGGCTCGTTGTGCTCTTCGCCGCCCAGTTTCTCCGGCCAGAACATCTTCTGCAGGCCGACCTCCGCCATCAATTTGGTCAGTGACGGTGCGAGGAGTTCTTCGTAGCCCTCCTTGAGTTCCAGCCGCTTATCCATGATCTCCTTCTGAACCATGGCCTGAAGGCTGGCGGCCAGGTCAAGGTCGGCCGCCTGCAGCCGGTTGCGCGGATATGGGAAAAGATCTTGGTCACTCATTCCAGCCCTCCATTCTCATCGCCATCTATCTGGCTTACAGCCTGCAAAGATTAAAGGGTCTCGCACTCGAAGAACCAACGCGCCACCTCCATCTGGCAAAGTTGCTTGGACCCTATCACCATCTGGAGCATCTTGAGATCTCGCCAGTGCTTCTCCACGTCCCAGTAGCGATCAGCCCCGTAAGCTTCCATGAGGTTCATCACCTTGCCGGTGATGTCGACGCAGCGGTCCATGGCAAAGTAGCGCTGGGCGCGCATCCTCGCCACCAGCCCCGGGTCCCACAGCGGACCGTAGAGGTCATGGCGGTCGCACATGCGCGCACACTGGAAGCCGATTATCCTGATCACCTCGATGTGAGCGGCGAAATCGGCGAGCAGCCCGGCCACCGCGTCGTTCTCCTTCAGCGGCCTGCCGTTATGGAGCTTTTTACTCGTGTACTCGTAGAGGCGCTCGTAGATGTTGATCATGGCCCCCGAGATCCATGCGATGATACCCATATTGCCCGTTGACAGTATCTCACCGAAGTACTTGGCGTCGTCGCCGGGGCCGATGGCGCGGTACCAGAGGGGTACGCGCACGTTCTCGAACCAGATGTCGCCGTTCATGTCCGTCGACATGCCCGCCTTCTCGTAAGGCGGGCCCTGGGTGACTCCCGGCATATCGCCCTTGACGTAGATGACGGCTATGTCCCGGGGGTCGTCCGATCCCGGGTTGGTGGTACACACTACGGCCATGAGCTTGGCCAGGCCGCCGGTGTTGGAGGGCCAGAGCTTGTGGCCGTTGATCACCCACTCGTCCCCGTCCTGCACCGCGGTGGTCTTGATGGTACTGCCCTTGACGATCTCCACGTTCTCTATGTCGGCGCCCCCGTGAGGCTCGGTCATGCACAGCGCCGCGAAGGTCGCATCGTTGGTCTCGCAGAACATGGGGGCGAATTCCTCCAGGAGACGCCGGTTGACGTGGGGCTCTATGGCGACGAACAGCAGGGGCCAGTATACGACGCCGAAGGCCATGGCCATGCCCGAGTCGGCACGCGCGATCTCCTCGAACATGCAGTACGCGGCCACGTACAGGTAGTTGGACGTGCCCAGGCCCCATCCCCCCAGGTCCTCAGGGAACAGCATGCGCTGCAGGCCGTACTCCCCGAGCAGTTTCTTGAAAGGAGGGTGTATGAGATGGTGCTTGTCCCAGTCCTCGTCGAACCGCCTGCGGTGGGGCATCACGTCGTTCTCGACCCACTCCCGAAAGATGGAACCCAGGAGATCATCCATGGGTGAGATGTATTCCACGGGACGCGTAAACTCGTCGATGGTCCTCATCCTTACCTCCCCTTCATACCGTGTGCCGGAGACAATGCAGGTGCGGCCATACGCCGTGTTGCGGTGCGGGAAGCTGTTAGAAAGAAGCGAGAATCGGCGCACCCCCTATACCGCATCGCGCTAAGGCTACGCTACATAGAACTGGTAGATATCCTATGCGCTCTGGTTCGAAATGGCTACAAAGCAAGGCTGGAAATAGAATGCCATGGGCAAATATTATGACCAGGGTCATTTTTTGTCAATACAATTCTCATGGATTTATTCATCCCGGAAGCCCGCTTCCTTCCATCGCGAGGCCCTGTCTCACGCCTTGCGCAAGGCCTTAACGGGATAACGGCACGTAGTGCCGGAAATGTCCATGCAGGTGGTCTCAAGCGATGGACCTGGAGCCCTTGATCAACAGATCGATGGACTTTTCGAACAAGGGGTCCAGGTCGGCACGCTCGATGACCACCGGTTCCTGCAGAAGTGCCAGTTCGATCAGGCCGGTGGCCATGCGCCATGCGGCGACACTGAAGGCATAGGGGTCGAGGTCCGCGGCGAATACACCGGAGTCGATGCCTTCCTGCAGCAGTCCGCTCTCGATTTCCAGCCAACCCCTGATGATGCCGGAGGTCTCCTCGATGGTAACGGAGGAGAGGTTGTGCCTCACCTGCTCGAGAAAGATGTCCCTGAGAACGCGGAATACAGCCGGCTCCTGCAGGGAATAGCGTATATAAGCTAAATAGACCGCTTTGATCCTCTCCTCCAGCCCCCGGGCGCTGTTTCCGGCCATCTGCAGCCTCTCGCCGAACCCGGCGATGCCCATGGTGCAAACGGAAAGATAGAGCTCGTCTTTGCTCTTGAAATAGAGATAGACGGTACCTTTCGAAAGCCCCGCCCTACCGGATATCTCCTGCATGGTCGTGCCCTTGAAGCCCCTCTCGGAAAAGAGCTCCTGTGCAGCCGAGAGGATGGCGGCCCTGCGCTGCTGCCTGTTGCTCTCTCTCCTGGAAAGTGCAGTCAAGCCAATTGCTCCTCTTGCCCCGTTGATGGTGGTGTCGGCGAACAAACCCCTAAAGACTATTCAAAAAAAATGACCATAGTCATATAATTACTTAACGCTTCTCCGGTAAATTGTAAAGGCGTAGGCAGAGGAGGGAGACCGCATGAAGGAATCGACGAAGAGGGTATCAAGAGTACACCGCTGGAGGGTGGACCGAACCATCCACAACTATATCTACTTCACCTTCTACGGTCTGTACGTGAAAATCGCGCTCTATGCCACCAGGGCAATCGTTGCGCTCTTCTCTCGCGTAGAGGCCGCGAAGTACATACCGAAGTTCATCTTCGACCGCTACCACGCCAAGGTGCTCTCGCGGGAGGACATCGCAAAGATACTCGAACTGGAGGAGGCGGTGGTGCTGGGTCCCGATACCACGGGCAGGATCGTACCCTTCAAGCACGCCAACAAGATCGTCCTGCGCGAGCCCACCCATCTCGCGGTGATGGACTGCCCCTGCAAGCTGGAGATGAAAGATCCCTGCCAACCCATTGCCTCTTGTATCGCCATAGGCAGGCCGGTGGTGGACTTCTGGATGGAGCACTGCAGCAAGTACAACGTGCGCCGCATCACCAAAGAGGAAGCCCTGGACATCATAGACCAGCACCGCAAGACTGGCCATATCAACCAGGCTTTCTTCAAGGTGGCCACGGGAGGAAGTATGGGGGTGCTGTGTAACTGCTGCCCCGAGTGCTGCGTTTCCATGAAAGCGACCGCCCTGGCCCAGAAGATAAAGGGAGCCCAGGATATCTCCCAGTACGTGCCCTCCGGCTATACGGTGGAGCATGACGCGGAGAAATGCGAGCTTTGCGGCTCTTGCCTGGAGTTATGCCACTTCGGTGCCATAGAGATCACAGGCGACGATTATGTGCTTTATCCCGAGAGATGTTACGGCTGCGGCCTCTGCGTGGAGCAATGCGCCAACGATGCCCTATCCCTTGTCTACAAGGAAACCGACGGGGGGTTGATCCCGCTGGATATCGACCTGGTCAGAGATATCCTGGGTTAACAGGAGTATCTGCGCGACACGCTCTGCAAAAGCACTGGCAGCTTGCTCGTATAATGGGATATAGGATCAGTTCAAGAACGCATACCGGCGAAGGCTGAAGATGGCGTCTAGCTTTTAACCCCGGCCTTGGGGCTTCCTGCGGCTGATATCTCTGAAGTGAGCGTATTGGGAGATGAAAGCGAGCTCGAAGAAATCCGTGGGCCCGTTGCGGTGTTTGGCCAGGTTGATCCTGGCCTTGCCTTTGACCTCGTCGTTGTCGCGGTCGACGACCTCCTCGCGGTGGATGAAAAAGATGAGGTCTGCGTCCTGTTCGATCGCTCCCGATTCCCGCAGGTCCGAGAGGATGGGCGGGCGGTTGTGTTTCTCCGGTTCCCGCGAGAGCTGAGACACGGCGATCACCGGGATGTTGAAGTCGCGGCCCAGGATCTTGAGACCGCGGGATATGGAGGCTATCTCCTGTACGCGGTTCTCCAGGCGGCGGTCGGAGGCCATGAGCTGGATGTAGTCCACGATAACCAGGCCGATATCGTGCTGGGCCTTGAGGCGCCTCACCTTGGAACGCAATTCCATGATACCGATATCGGCGTTGTCGTCGATGAAGATAGAGGCCGAGGTGAGCTCACCCGCCGCGTCTGACAGCCGCTGCCATACGTCGTCGTCTTTGAAGCTGGACTTCAATTTCTGGCTGTTCACCCTGGCCCGGGAGCAGAGCATCCTCTTGGTTACCTCCTTGGCGCTCATCTCCAGGCTGAAAATAGCCATGGGTACGCCCTCCTGTATTGCCACGTGCTCCGCGATGTTCAGGGCAAGCGATGTCTTGCCCATGGAAGGACGGGCCGCGATTATGATGAGGTCGGATGGCTGAAAACCCAGGGTGAGTTCGTCCATATCCGCAAAGCCGGAGAGGATGCCGGTCTTTTCGCTGCCATCCGCTATCTGCTCGAACTCCTCCCAGGTCGCTTCCATCAGTTCGCGCAAGGGCTTGATGCTCTCGCGTCGCTCCCGCTGGCCCACCTTGAAAACGGCGTTCTCGGCTTCGTCCAGGGCTTCCGCGAGCTCCTCGGGCGCCCTGTAACCCACGGCGGCGACCTTTGCCGCGGCCGAGATGAGGCGGCGATAGGTGGCGAGGCGCGATACCACCTCCGCATAATAGCGAGCGTTGGCGGGTGTGGGTACGGAAGACATCAGGTCGAGGATATACGAGCGATCGCCCGCTTTTTCGAGGTTTCCCTGCGCGCGCAGGGATTCCGCCATGGTGACCGGGTCGACGGGCTCTCCTGAGGCATAGAGGGAGAGGGCGGTCGTAAATATGAGACCGTGGGACTCCTTGTAAAAGTCCTCCGCGGTGAGGATCTCCGATACGTCGTTTATGACCTCCTGCGAGAGGAGCATAGATCCAAGCACGGATTCCTCGGCCTCTAGACTGTGCGGCGGCAGATGGTCGTGCCGGTCAAAAGCCTGGACTACTGCGCTCATGCCCCTCGATCCCCTATCGGGGCGGAGTTCTGCGCCCCGCTCCGTATGAAAAACCTATTCGGGTATCACCTTCAGGTGGATTATTGCCTCGACCTGAGGGTGCAACTTGATGCGGGCCTCGTGGAACCCCACCGTCTTTATATGCTCGTCCATGTGGATCTTCTTGCGGTCCACCTCGATATGCAGTTCCTTTTCGAGCAGGGCTGCTACGTCCTTCGAGGTGATAGTTCCGAAGAGTTTCCCCTCCTCCCCGGTCTTTGCGCTTACCTCGAATGTATGGCCGCTTATCGACTGCGCTGCATCCTCGGCCTTCTTCAGTTCTCGGTCGGCCCTGGCCATCTTCTCTTTCGCCTGCTGCGTTGCTTCCTTTGCTTTGCCCTTGGTGGAGCGAACGGCAAGTCCCTTGGGGATAAGCAAGTTGTTGGCATATCCGTCCTTGACCTCCACCATATCGCCGCGGCTGCCTAATCCCTCCACGTCTGCTACCAGGATCACCTTCAAGTCATACTCCTTATTCTCCGGTGTGCGGGGACTTAGTCAGTATAACAAAACGGAAAGCGATTGTTGCGTCGGGAAACCCCTTAATTGCATCGAGCACACCCCTTTACGGAGAAGGGCTCTATTTGACCTCTCCCTGCCGCGAGGTATAAGGAAGCAGGGCCAGCTCCCGCGCGCTCTTTATGGCCATTGCCAGCTTGCTCTGATGCTGCGTGCAATTGCCGGTGACTCGGCGCGGGCGTATCTTTCCTTTTTCCGACACGTATTTTTTCAGGAGAGAGACGTCTTTATAATCGATGTAGTCTATCTTCTCCGAACAGAAATAACAGACTTTCTTGCGGGGTTTGCGGGCATAGCCATCGCGCGTTCTCTTCTCCTTCCCGCCGGGTTTTCTACTCGGGTTCGGGCTCATGTTTCCTCCAGTTTGTTTACGTTCTCCTCTCGGTGTTTTCCGTTTTAGAAGACCACCTCGTCTTCGACTCTGGCCTCCAGGTCCGTGGAGAGGTCGTTATCGGTGAAATCGACCTCGACCAGTTCGTCAACGCTGTCTTCACGCCTTTCCCGCCGGCCCAGGAACACGACGCGGTCGGCTACGACCTCTATAGTCGACCTTTTCTGCCCGTCGTTCCCCTCCCAGCTCCTGCTCTGGAGCCTTCCGGTCACGGCGATCTGGCGCCCCTTGCTGAGATACTCGGCGCACTTCTCCGCCTGGTTGCGCCAGACGACCACGTTGAAGTAATCGGTATCTATCTCTCCCTGCTGGTTCGTGAAATTACGGTTCACGGCGATGCGCAGCGTCGCCACCGGCAACCCCCCGGGGGTGTACCTGAGCTCGGGGTCCCTCGTCAGATTCCCGATCAACACCACGTTGTTCAAACCAGCCATAATATCCTCCCTTTCCGCTCTTCCCGACGTACGGTTTCATTTTATTGCGGGACAGTGACATCGCCGGGAAGGGGTAAGGCTACTTGCGATGATCAACGCGAAAGGTCTTGAAGCGTATGAAGTCGTCTGTAATGGACAGTACGCGGTCCAGTTCCCTGGTCAGTTCCTCGCCACCCTTGAACGTGAGCACGACGTAATAACCGTCTGTCTCGTGTTTGATCGGGTAACCCAGTCTCCGTTTGCCCCACACGTCCACGCCGGTCATCTCGCCGCCGTTGCGTGTTACCAGTCCAGTCACCCTTTCCTGCAGGGCTTCGTACTGCTCGGGTTCCAGGTTGGGCCGGGCGATGTACATGAGCTCGTATTCGCGCATCTTCACCTCCTTTGGTCTGACGGCCCCCGGCCTGTCGCCGGGAGCAGGAGCAGCGTCGAGCACAAATCGACATTATAGCACTCGCGAGGACACGGGGATAGCAGCGCGCCGATGCGCGATTTCCGCCCCCTCCCGGGGCGGGACACAGGTTGCGCGCAGAGCGAGGTTGCGGCAGCGATCTGCACGCGCGGGATGTGCGCGCATAAACTATGGCGCAAAGCCCATATGAGATAGAATAGACCTGCGCAAGGCGATCAAGGAGGTAAGGAAGTGCTTCTCAAGAACTACATGGAAGAAGTGGTGGAGGGGACCATGGACGAGATACTCTCCCGCCGCGACGATATCTGCAAGTGCGAGCGGTGCAAGCTGGATATCAAGGCGCTGGCTTTGAACCACCTGCCTCCCAAGTACGTGGTGACGGACATGGGATATGTATACACCAAGGTCAACGAGCTGGAGAGCCAGTTCAAGGCGGATATAGCGGTAGCGGTCACCAATGCCATGAAGATCATCCGCAAGAACCCCCGCCACGAAGAAGAGTGTTGAGCTGCGGGCTCGATGCGCTTCACCCGCACCCACCCCCTCGAGGTCAGCGTCGCAGAGGCCAGGGCGATACAGGAGGAACTGCGCTGCAAGGTAAGGGAAGGGCCGGCGCTGGACCCGGCCAGCGTAAGCATGGTAGCCGGGACCGATATCTCCTACCTGCGAGAGAGCAGGCTGGCCCTGGGGGCGGTCGTGCTCATGGACTATCCGACGCTGGAAGTGCTCCAGGTATGCACCTCGGCGGTCGAGGTCGCGTTTCCCTACGTGCCCGGCCTGCTGTCGTTCCGGGAACTCCCGGCCCTGCTGCCCGCCCTGGAGGACCTCGACCGCACGCCCGATCTCGTCTTCGTGGACGGCCAGGGGCTGGCGCACCCCCGCGCCATCGGATTGGCTTCCCACCTCGGCGTCCTGACGGGCCTTCCCACCGTGGGATGCGCCAAGTCCAGACTGGTGGGCGAGGCGCAGGAACCGGGCCGGGAGGTCGGCGACTGGACGCCCCTGCTCTACGAGGGAAAGACGGTCGGCGCCGTACTGCGCACGCGCCGCGGCGTGAAACCCCTTTACGTCTCGGTGGGCAACCTGGTCGACCTGGATACGTGCCTGCGCATGGTTCTGAACTGCCTGCGAGGCGTGCGGCTGCCGGAGCCACAGAGAAGGGCGCATCTCGCGGCGGATGAGTTGAAGAGGATGGCGCGGGCGGGCTTCCTCGGGGCCTGAGGCTCCTGGGGGAGTGCGAGGAAACGGCGGCTGCTTGACAAGGACGTATGCGGCGCCGATAATCTATTCACATCGGGTGAACATACTTGAAAAGGACCGTAATGTGAGAGAGATCACCAGGCATAGAGAAGGAGGATCCTTCTGGTGGTGGCGGAGCCGCCGTGGCGGTGTCTGCCCCCCCCGCGTCTGGTAGTCTTGGGAAACACTGAAAGGCCACGGAGAGGAAAGCTCCGCGGCCGTTTTTTATGGGCTTGAAGAACAGGAGGTATAACAATGGCTGAAAAAGTGAAGATGGTGAACCTGGCGCAGAAGGATTTGCCCGAGGCATGGTACAATGTCCTTCCGGACCTGCCCACGCCCCTCGAGCCGCCGCTGCACCCTGCCACTAAGGAACCCGTCACGCCGGACGACCTGGCGCCTCTCTTTCCCATGGGACTTATCGAGCAGGAGGTAAGCCCGGAGAACTACATCGAGATACCGGAAGAGGTCCGCGAGGTCTACCGCATATGGAGGCCGACCCCCCTGGTGCGCGCCGACCGCCTGGAGAAATACCTGCAGACGCCTGCGCGTATCTATTACAAGCACGAGGGCGTGAGCCCGGCGGGAAGCCACAAGCCGAACACCGCCGTAGCCCAGGCTTACTACAACAAGAAGGAGGGCGTGAAGAGGCTGACCACGGAGACCGGGGCCGGCCAGTGGGGAAGCGCCCTGGCCATGGGCTGCAGCTTCTTCGGCCTGGAACTGCAGGTGTTTATGGTAGGATCGAGCTTCTACCAGAAGCCCTACCGCCGCATGCTCATCGAAACATGGGGGGCCAAGGTCGTGCCCAGCCCCAGTCCGCTGACGGAAACGGGCAGGAAATACCTGGAGGAGGACCCGGAGACGTCCGGAAGCCTGGGTATGGCCATATCCGAGGCGGTGGAGATGGCCATGGAGGGGGACGACGTCAAGTACAGCCTGGGAAGCGTGCTCAACCACGTGCTTCTGCACCAGACGGTGATAGGCCAGGAAGCCCAGAAGGCCTTCGAGGTGTTCGACGACTATCCCAACGTGGTCATAGGATGCGTGGGAGGCGGCTCCAACTTCGCCGGCACGGCCCTGCCCTTCGTAAACGACGTAAAGGCGGGAAAGGACGTGCGTATCCTCGCCGTCGAGCCGGCTTCCTGCCCTACCTTGACCGGCGGCAAGTACGAATACGACTTCGGGGACATCGCCGGGATGACCCCTCTCCTGCTCATGTACACCCTCGGGCACGAGTTCATCCCCCCGCCGTCTCACTCGGGAGGTCTGAGGTACCACGGCGATGCCCCCATCATCAGCCTGCTGGTCAAGGAGGGGCTCATGGATGCCCGCACCTATCACCAGGTGGAGGTGTTCGATGCGGCGGTGATGTTCGCGCGCACCGAGGGGCACGTGCCCGCGCCGGAGACGGCTCACGCCATAAAGGCGGTCGTCGATGAAGCGGTGAAATGCCGGGAGAGCGGGGAGTCCAAGTGCATCTTCTTCAACTTTTCCGGCCACGGCATGCTGGACCTCGCCGCCTACGACGACTACAACAGCGGCAAGCTGAGCGACGTTTAACACGCACGGCGATAGGGGCAAGGGGGGGCCTTGCGGCCCCCTTTCCCGTTTGGCTTGCCGGGCTACGGCACACGGCGCGCTGTGCTTATAATAGGGTCATGAAGAAAGCAAGCATGATATTGATCGGGCTGCTGCTGTTCGTACAGGCGGCGGGGATCTCCTCCGCGGGCTGTGGGGGCGAGGAAGAGAAGAAAATCGATGAGGAGTTGGCGGTCTACGCCCTCGAGAACATCCTCCTCCCCGAGCAGCGCGATTCCGACTGCATCGTCGCCTGGATGAGGGAATCGACGGGTATCGCGGACGTATCCCCTGATGAGCTGGGTCTGCGGTTCTGGAAATGGGAGGGCGGAGTCCTGAGCGAGATCTCCCTGGAGGAATACGAGGAACTGGCCGCGCAGCGCGTTGATGGCGACCCGAGGGCATGGACCTACAGCCAGCACTCCATCACCGTGCTCGAGGTCGACGAGGAAGCAGTGCAGGCGGTAGTGGAGATAGGCTCACTCTACAATCCCCTCGCCGGTTCTGGTATCCGTTACCTGCTGCGCGAAGAGGACGGCAAATGGACGAAGATCTCGGAACAAACGGTCTGGCGGTCATGAGATACTGCACGGTCGTACTTGTATGCGTGTTGATGGCGGCCGCCGCCTCCGGCTGCGGCGAGACCTCCTCCGAGTCCCGCACGGAAGAAGAAGTCGTGGCGGAAAGGGCACTGCGGGCCGCACTGAACGGTGAAGGAACCGGGTTCGTGGCCCTGGTGGCGCCCTCGTTCGTTGCGCAGGTACGGGCTGAGATGCCGGACTCGGACGACGAGACGCTGGGCGGCGTGCTCGTAGCGGGCTTCCTGGAAGATATCCCGTTCTCGGCCGTGGTAGACGCGTCCTTTGCCGTCGATGCTGCGGGGGACGAGGCATCGGTATACGTCTGGGGGATGTTCCTGGACGGCAGCGGCATGGAGATGGTGATCGAAGAGTCCGAGGCCGTGCGCATCCCCCTCCTGCGCGAGAACGACGGCTGGTACATCGATCTACTCGACCTGTGAGGGGACGGCCCGGCGATCCGGCCCGGGAGACGTTGCGGGGACGGCGAAGCAGTGCCGGGATACGGGGATCGGCCGCCTCGCGCTGAGCGAGCTTCAGTAGTTGAGCGCCCGGAAGACGAGCAGGCCCAGGTTCTCCGTGGCCATGTCGTTGCTCGCTTCTATGAATCCCGCCTGCAGGCCGTATGAGGTAAACCCCACGAGCATTACCAGTATCTGGGAAGCGATGCGCGCGTCTATACCCTCGCACTTTCCCGCGGCCTGCATCTGCCGGATCTTGCTCTCGAGGATGCTGGAGAAAGTATCGTGAAAATCGTTGAAAACACCGCTGAAAACGGCGCTCTCCAGGGCCGCCTCGATGTAGACGTTATTCAGGTCGCTGTGGCGGCTGAAGATGTCGCTGATACCCCGCAGCAGGATGCGGATGGCATCGTAATCGTCGAAGGCTATGCGCTGCATGAGGATGCGGGAAGATTCGCCCAGGCGCTCGAGCTCCATGATGAGCTCGCTGAGGTTTGCCATGAGCACATCGTCCTTGCTCTTGAAGTAATCGTAAAAGGTGCCGTGCCCGCAGCCCGCCCGCTCGATGATTTCCACCACCTTAGTGCAGTGATATCCTTTCTCGACGAAAACCTCATGGGCGGCGGCCTTTATCCTTTCGCGGGTGATGTCGGATTTGCTTCTTTTCGCCATCTCCACGAGCCCTTCCCTGACGGTAAAGCCAGCCAGAACCGGCGTCTTGATAGTCGACTTCATGTCGGTTCACAATATATCATAGTATTGGCGTCAACGGACGATTGACAAGTACCCACCGGGGTAAAAGTATAGCAAACGGATAATTCCAGGGGTAAATGTTCGCTTTTCTTTAGGGAGGTAGTTATGGGGATGATCCCGGAAAAGATCAGGATGGCACTGTACAGGGACCTTACGCTTGGCAATTTTATACAGAGAATGGCGGAGCTGCGCGGCGACAGGCTCACGGTCAAGCTGCACGAACCCCTGCGCTACCGCGAATTATCGACCGACAGCATCTCCTACACGCAAGCCGCGGGGTTCGTCGACAAGGTTTCCCTGGCCCTGCGCGATATGGGAGTGAAGCGGGGCGAGCGCGTGGGGATCAACACCTCCAACAACGTAGACCTGCCGCTGGCGGTTTTCGCTATCGCGCGTGCCGGGGCCATCGCCGTGCCCATGAACTACATGCTCAAGGCGAAGGAGGTGCGCTACATCCTCGAGAACTGCGGAGCGGAGACCTTGATCGTGGACCGGGAGGTCTTCGAGGCGAACATCGGCTCCCAGGAGGAGCTTCCCAGCATCCGGCGCTGGATCATGGCCGGAGCAGCGGAGGACTGCCGCGAGGGTTTCGTCTCCCTCGATGATGCCATGTCGGGCGCCGAGGAAGGCAGGCCGCCAGTCGAGATCGCCCCCGACGATGCGGTGGCCATCTTCTACACCTCCGGGACCACTGGCTTCCCCAAGGGAGCCACCATGAGCTCGCGCAACCTGCTCACCGCCCAGAAGATAGCGGCGGCCATCATCCCCGTGGGGGCCAAAGAATACGGCGTCTTCTGCCTCCCCGCCGCCCACGTCATGGGATTCTGCACTTTTGTCCTGGGCTCTTGCGTGGGCCTGCGCGCTTACTATATGCGGCACTTCGAGCCCAGCGCCGTGCTGGAGGCCATGCAGCGGGAGAAGGCCAGCCTTTTCGTCGGCGTCCCGGCCATGTACACCATGATGCTCGCACACGGGATCGAGGACCACGACCTGTCGAACATGAGGATGTTCGGGAGCGCAGCGGACGCGATGCCCGTCGAGTTGATGGAGGCCTTCCGCGAGAAAGGCACCCTCTTCAAGCTGGGGCCGTTCCGTCCCAAGGCCTTCTTTACCGAGGTCTACGGCATGGTAGAGCTGGCCGGAGTGGCGACGATGAAGATCGCCATCATGGGCATAAACTACCCTCCGGGCTGCGTGGGCTGGCCGGTGTGGCCGGTGCGGGCGCGCATACTTGACGAGGACGGCAAACCTCTCCCCGCCGGAGAGGTGGGCGAGGTGGCGGTATCGGGGCCCGGCGTCACGCAGGGTTATTGGGGCAACGACGAAGCCACGACCGAGCTCATCCAGGACGGCTGGCTGCGCACGGGCGACATGGGCAGGAAGGACAGGCTGGGGCGCCTATACTTCGTGGACCGCAAGAAGGACGTCATCAAGGTCGGAGGCTACTCCGTCTTCTCCGTGGAGGTGGAGAGCGAGGTGCTGGAGCATCCCGCCGTCTCCGACGCGGCCGTGGTGGGGATCCCTCATCCCCTGAAGAAGCAGGTGCCGCTGGCGGTGGTGACGCTCAATCCCGGTTCGGAAGCGACGGAGGAAGAGATCCTCTCCTGGTGCGACGAGCATATCGCAGGCTATAAAAAGCCCCGCGCGGTGCGCATAATCGATCTCGGGGAGATGCCCTACGGCATGACCCTGAAGATCCGCAAGCTCGAACTGCGCGAGCGCTTCTCCGATCTTTTTACTGAGGGAGTCAGCGTATAGTCTATCGTCGGATTACATACTAACGTACACGTGCCAGGCCTGGACAAGTTCACGAACGTGTAACGATTTCAAGTACTGGATTGAACTTGTCCAGGCCTGGGTCACCGTCGCGCCGCCCTTCCGGGCGTCGCTGTCGCTTACGCGATGCAAGCTATCGGAGGTGGTAGATAAGACATATGTACCCACTTCCAAAAGTAAAGGCTTGGACCGGTAAAGATACAGGGTTCAGAAGCAGGATCGGACGGCGTCCCCGAGTTCGTCGCGCCGCACTATCTCCACCCGCAGGCCTTGCGGCAGCGAGGCATGGAAGAGGCGGGAATAGGAACGCGTGAGGAAGCGGGGGTCCAGGACCACGATTATCCCCTGGTCGCTCGAGCGCCGTATCAACCTGCCGATGCCCTGGCGGAAGAGGGTCACTGCCAGCGGCAGGTAATAGGATCCCCAGCCACCGCCCCCTTCGAGGTCGTGGTGCTCGACGCGGCCTGCTACCACCGGGTCCTGCGGGTGCCGGAAGGGAAGCTTTGCCACGATCACCGCTGAGAGGGATTCACCCGGTACGTCAACCCCCTCCCAGAATGCTTCCGTGGCGAAAAGGACGGAATCCCGATCCGAGCGGAAACTCTCCAGCAGAAGGGCATTCGACATGCCTCGCCTCTGCCGCAGGCAGCTAAGGCCACGGTCCTCCAGCCGGGGGCGCAGCTCGGAGTGGAGAAACTCCACCTGCTGATGGGAGGTGAGCAGGACAAGGGCCTTGCCGTTGGTCGCCACCAGGATTTCCTCTACCACCTCGCTTATCCTCTGCATGTAGCGGCGGAAACCCGCCCCTCCCGCCCTGGGCTCAGGCAGATCGCTCACGGCGATGAGGCGTACCTGGCAGGAATAGTCGAATGGTGAGTCCAGGGCGATGAGCCGCAGCTCTCGGCCGTTCCGCTCGGCCAGTTCCAACCCCGTGCGGCCCAGGAAGAAGGAGAAACCGTTCCTCGCTCCCGGTACGCGCAGCGAGGCAGAGGTGAGAATACAGGACTCCAGTCCGGAGAAGAGGAGCGAGGAGAGCTCTTCCCCGACGCTGACGGGCGCGCTCCGCAGGCTGATGGACGGAAGCGCTGTGGTACGGTCTCGCACCCGGCCTCGCTCCACCCAGCGCAGCCAGCGGCGGTAATGCGGGGATTCCGGCTCGCACAGGAACACCTCCAGCGCTGATGCCGCATCCTGTACCCCCGTTCCCAGGGCTTCAGCCTTCCTGGAGATCCGCACGGCTTCGTCATCGTCCCGGCCTTCCAGGGCCATGGCCTTGTCGGATAGTACCGTGAGGATGACCGAGAGCCGCGACAGACCAGAGGCAAGTTCGAAACCGGTCTCGCGTGCCCGCTCCCA
Source organism: uncultured Actinomycetota bacterium (assembly GCA_964529285.1). Lineage (GTDB taxonomy): Bacteria > Actinomycetota > Geothermincolia > Geothermincolales > RBG-13-55-18 > SURF-21. The sequence goes on along the minus strand of CAZGWK010000027.1, from coordinate 28,719 downwards.
GTCGGGGTGCCCGAGCAGTTGCCTGTCGAGCCGGTACCTACCCACCTCACCGCCCTTGCCTCCCGGGCTTCCCGGGAGCATGGGGATTATCGTACGCAGGCACAGCTCCTCGGCCCGGGAGACGGACTTGTCAGCCAGCTCGAGCGCCTCGTCCAGCAGTTTTTCGCCGTCCTTATCCAGCGCCAGACGGCCCCATGTTGCCAGCGGTCCTTTTCGCCCCGATAATTCCTCCATCGTCCTCGCGTGTTCGTGCAGGGAAAAAGAGAGGCTTAAGGCGTCAGTGGCTACGTCCTCCAGGTGATGAGCCTCGTCCACGACCAGGGCCCGGTACTCCGGCAGTATAAGGTTGGACGGTCCCGATTCGGGGGCACATATCTGGGAGAGGAGAAGGGCATGGTTGACCACTACCACATCGCTGACAGCAGCCCGGGCCCTCGCTTTCTCCACCCAACAGCGGTTCGCGTAAGCACAGTGTGACCGCAGGCATTCCTCGGAACTCGAGGCCAGTTCACGGGCCAGCTCACCCAGGAGGGCCTGCAGGCCGAGCGATATCTCCTCCAGGTCTCCAGAGGCGGTGCGGGTCAGCCAGGACGCGAGGAAGGCATAGGACTCCGCCGGGGTGAGTTCTCCGAAGTGAAGGACGGGTTCTCCCCTGGCGAGAAAGCCGCACCACTCCGCCCATTTACGCAGGCAGAGGTAGTTGTTTCTCCCTTTCAGCAGGGCGAATTCCACGCAACCCAGGCTGCGGGAGAGCATGGGAAGATCGCGGTGGAAGAGCTGCTCCTGCAGGTTGCGGGTATAAGTGGATACCACCAGCGGACCGCCTCCCGCGCGGGTGTGCAGTACCCCCGGGATAAGGTAGGCGAGGGATTTGCCGACACCCGTGCCGGCCTCCGCCACCAGGAAGGCTGCATCGTTGAATGCCTCCGCGACGGAGGCGGCCATGGCCGCCTGCTGGGGGCGTGCCTCGTGGTCGGGAAAAGAAGCGGTGAGAATGCCGCCGCAAGCGAGGATGGAAGCGATCTCGCCTGGGTCGACACCTTTCCTTTCCCGGCTCTCCGCGCGGGAGCGGCGGGCGCTTTGCCGCGGAACCTCGCCGACGCGCCGTAGCATTTCCGTCAGGTCCGTAAAGGGAGACCGGCCGCGGCCGTCCGTGAGCAGAAAACGCCACGGGCTGTCGGTCTCCGCCAGGGCGCTGCCCACCGCTTCGCGGGTAAGCCGAGGCGCTTCGCGCCAGGCATCCTGCAGCCGCGCGAATATACGCAGGAGCAGGCGAGTGTCCTCGAGTGCTTTCCACGACAGGCTCTCGCCCAGCATGGATGCTGCCAGCGAGTGGAGGGAATGGTCGCGCAGATAAGGCGATACAAGCCAGGCGAGCTCCCGGGTGTCAAGTATCGGTCCGTCCGGAAGAAAGCCGTATCTTTCGAGGACGGTGGCCTCCATCACGGTCCCCTCGTGGGCGAGCACGTGTCTCCCCCCGAGGAATTCAAGGATTGCGGACATTGCAGTATACGCCTCCTCGCCGCCACGGTATTCGCCTTCGCTCCTTCCGCTTTTCTCCAGCAGGGAGGCGGGTACGGGAACCCCCGGGTCCATGAGCGCGTTATAGTGGTCGGCCTCTTTGCCGTCGCGCACCAGGATCGCCGCGGCTTCCACCGGCATGGCGGTCTCGGGGTCCGGCCCCGTCGTGATAATCTCAAGTATGCAGTATTCGCCGGCCCAACCCTTCATATAAGATCCTTCGCACATGGCTTTTTCGGCCGCCGCACGTATGAATTCTACAACCAGTCGCTGACGATAGAGTTGGTCAATCGACCTGCTGAACTGTTCAGCGTTTAAGCGGGGATATGGAGGAAGAAAAGAAACGAAGCTACTTCACCCATTTTCCACCGGGTGCCTGCCGCCAGGGGCGCGTACCGCCCGGCGGCCAGGCCCCTACCCCATAATGCGGGCGGGCGTCGCGCGCTTCTTCACCACCGTCTTTACGAATTCATCGATCTGCTCGTCTATGGCGCTCATGGGGAGCATGCGACGGATCCAGGAGTCGCCCTGCAACATAAGGGTCGGTATCTTCCTGCGCTTCATTATCTCGCTGCGGGTTATGGAGAAGACACTCCAGGTCTGCTTGCATGAATGGTGCCCGCAGTAGACGCACGCGTCGGCGTCGAGCTCCGTGGTCCAGTTGGTTATGTCGTCGATCCACTGGACTGACATGGACGGCGCGCCCATCTGCCTGGTCATGCCGTACTGGGAACAGGTCTCAGCCAGGCCGGTGATCATGCTCTCCTTGGAGGTGGTGTCGACGGGGAGGGCAATAGACGATCCCAGCAGGTCTCCCAGGATGGTGATCCCCCTCTCCTCCATGCGGTTGAAGAACCCCTGCCAGTCCCAGTAGTAATAGGTATAGGTCCAGAAAAGGCGGGCGACCTCCTCCTCGGCCGGATACTGGCCCATATCCAACCTCTTCTTCACCGTCTCCACCATGAGCTCCATGAACTCCACCGCCGTGTCCGTCCCCCACAGGGAAAACCTGGTGCCGTAGCCATACATGGGGAACAGGTTGGGACAAGGGCTGGGGCGCATCTTGCGCAGCTCGAAGAGGTCGAAGTAGAGATCCGTGGCCCGGTTGGCCTTCTCGAGCACCGCGCGCATCCACTCCTCGTCCAACTCCTCACCCAGGAACTCCTCCATCTCGTGCGCCAGCGCCTTTATGTAGCTCACGTACGCCTTTCTCCCTTTAGCGGAATCGTCGACGGGCTTTTCGAGCAGTAACTGCGGTATGCCCAGGGTGCGCGCGGCAAGCTCGTGCATCTTGGCGTTTGCGTCGCAGCTTCCGGGGGCGGCGGAGATGATGGCGTCGGGCTCCAGGTCGGCCAGGGTAAGCATCGAGCCGAGCTCGATGGTGTTGGAGGAACAGAGATAGTCGGGAACCCCCAGCCCCATGGCGTAGTCCCAGTACCTCTCGCCCTGCCCCTCCAGCGTCACGACTCCGGCCGTCGAGAGCACCTCGCTGGTCAAGGGATAGGCGTTCTTAAAGCAGCGGATGAACTCGGGAGGGAAATTGAAAGGCGCGAGAATGAGCTTTTTACCCTCCCTCTTAGCTTCCAGCGCGCCGTCGAACCACTCCTGCAGGCTCTTGAGCCAGGCGATGCTGACCTTGCGCGCGCGCGGCGGGTCCAGCATGGCCGTAAGGGTGTGGGCCACATCCTTCGGGAGCAAGTGTAAAAAACCCTGGACCTCTTCGTCGCTCAGGTCATCGGGAAAATATTTCAGTACCCCGAAGATACCCGTGACCCGGTTGATCAGACCTTCGTGTTCCTCGAATTCTCTGTTCATGAAAAGTGCTGCTCCCTTTGATCATTATTCCTCACTCCGATAGTGTCTTAGCTGATGATATTCCGCAATGCACCTACTGATGTAGATATTGCAATATTCTATCATCGTTCAATCGCAGCTATCCATAGACTCGTTTCATGAAGACACAGTCCTCTTCAAGGACCCGCGGAAAGATCTCGAAGGGCATCCTGTATGATCGAGAACCGCCGGGGCCGTCAAGCGAATTCCACGTGGGCTTGCATACTCTGGTTACGACAGTCAATCAGACAGAAGGAATGGCCGCCAGTATCTGAGGTCGCGCCCTCCCGGGAGGTAAAGACAGACAGGTGGAGAAGTCAATACTCAGATGAAGCTTCAAGCGATATGCGAGGACTGGCCATAGACGAGGAGGGTTACGTGGCGGTGCCGTCAAGGCCGGGCCTGGGGGTTGAGGTCGACTGGGAGAAGGTGCGCGCCCACGGAGAAAGGATCTGATAAGGGCCGACGCCGCGCCCTTCGAAAAGCGCTATGCCGCGCGGCTGGCACAGGACCCGACTCCAGCCCAGGGGTTGTTCCGGTACGGTCACGAAGGGCAGGACCCCGCGATACGGTAATCAGCTTGTGCTGGCCGAACGCTTGGACAATAATTATGATCAAAGACGGGTTCGGAGGTTCGCGGAAAGAGAGGATGGGAGCATTGGACTCCAGGTCGCCGGGCGGTCTTATGAAGATGAAGCAGCTTTCCCAGGCTTCCGGCCTCCCCGTCAGCACCATCAAGTTCTATATGGCCAAGGGCCTTCTTCCCGTGCCCGAGAAGGAAAAGCCCAACGTCGTATATTACGACGAGGCGTTCCTGAGGCGCCTGCTGGTCATAAAGAACATGCGCTCGGAAGGAATGTCCATTAAAAGCATGAAGAGCATCCTCGAAAAGTATGCCTTCGAGAAGGTGTCGGACTGGGACGATTTCCGCAAACAGGCGCGGAGAAAAGAGGCCCACGAGCTGGGGGAGGAGGAGCGCCTCGCGGCGATGAGCGATGAAGAGAGGCGCACCGAAGAGATACTCGGCGCCGCCTTCCGCGTCTTCTCCATCAAGGGCTATCATAACGCGACCGTCGACGATATCGCCCAGGAGGCCGGTATCAGCAAAGGAACGTGTTACCAGTATTTCCCTGGTAAAGAGGACATCTTCATCGCCACCATGGAGCGGACCCTGGGGACGCTGATGGCCGAGGCGGAGGCGGCCGCCGCTGAGACCAGGGATGCCCTCACGCGCCTGGGTATCGAGGGTTTGACCTTCATCTCCAAGTACAGCGATCTGCATTTCATGTTCATGGGGATGATATCCGAGGCCCTGGGCGGGAACGAAAGGCTCAGGAGGAAGGCCGCCGAGGTGTTCGCAAGGGTGGCGGAATTCCTGGCCAGAGACATCGAGCGAGGCATCTCCGAAGGGGTCTTCCGCCCGGTGGATCCCATAACGGTCGCCTACGCCTTGCTCGGCATCGCCGAAGTGGTGGGCAACCGCTATGTTGTAGAAGAGGACTTCGACGTCCTCTCGTTTTTCATCAATCTCATGGACTTCCTGCAGCACGGCCTTTCCAGGGAATAGACCCCACCCGGGCTTTACACCGCGGTTATCAGCAACTATAATAGACTAACAAGTCAATATAACTATCTACATAAATGGGACGAACAGGATAACGCTGGATGCGAACATCTAACCAGAGTGCAGAAAAACCTTGCGCCATAGGGTTGTATGCATCCCGGGTGGGCGAAGAGTGTATTGCGATGACCCTTGAAGGCAACGTCGGACCTGACCAGAGGAGGTTCAAATGGCGGATTACGATGCGATAGTGATCGGAGCGGGCCTGGGAGGGTTGACCACAGCCTCCCTGCTGGCCAAGAACGGATTCAAGACCCTGGTCCTGGAACAGTCCGACATCATAGGCGGCTGTTGCTCCACCTACGAGGCCAACGGCTATAAGTTCGACGTGGGTGCGTCCATAGTGGAGATAATCCACCCCATGGAGAGATTCTTCGAGCTCATGGGGAAGAAGCGCGAGGATTACGTAGAATTGGTGCCCTGCGACCCCATCTATTCCTTTATCACCCCGGAAGGGGACAGGTTCTCCTATCCAACGGACATCGATGAGACCACGAAGGTCATAGAGTCCATAGCCCCCGAGGACGTAGAGGGTTGGAAGAAGTTCTCCAGCCTGGGCTTCGAGATGATCGACAAGATGATGGAAGCCATGATGCTCTCGCCTATGAAGACGATGGGTGAGGCCATGCGCATGGTAATCAAGAACCCCGACGCCATGCGGTTCCTGCCCCTGCTCATGCGCACCCACCAGGCGGTGACCCGCAAGTACTACAAGAACCCCATCATCCAGTCCTCCGTCGCATTCCAGTCGTACTTCGCAGGCGCCCCGCCGGAGATCGGTTCCGGCATCTTCGGTTTCATCGCCCTAACGGAACACATGGGTATCTATTATCCGCGCGGCGGCATGATCTCGATCCCGGAGGGTATGAGGCAGGCGGGGGAGGACCATGGCATGGAGGTGCGCACGGGGCAGAAGGTGGAGAAGATCCTGGTGCGCGACCGCACCGCCGGCGGCGTGCTGCTGGAGGACGGCACGGAGATAACCTCCAAGCTCGTGGTCTCCAACGTAAACGCCAAGGTGGCGTACTTGAAGATGGTCGGACCCGAAAACCTGCCCAAGTGGGCGGTGAAGGCCATCGACAGCTACAGCCACTCCATGCCCTGCCCCATGATCTACGTGGGCATGGACACCAGGCCGGACCTGGAAGCCCACCACACCGTGGTCACCGGCTCCATCGAGTCCATGAACAGCGTGTGGAACGACTACTACAAGAGGGATCTTATCCCCACCACAGCCATGAGCCTGGTCTGCTGGCCGACGGAGGCGGACCCGTCCCTGGCGCCGGAGGGGCATCACGTCCTCAACTTCCTGTGCAATGCACCTGCCCCGTATGCCCCCCTGGGAGATAACTGGGACCGCATGAAGGACTGGTACAGGGAAGAGGCGATAAAGAGCCTGGAGCAGCACGTCCTTCCCGGCATACGCGACCACATCACCTACATGGAAGTCTCCACCCCCCTGGATTTCGAGCGCCGCCTGCTCTCGCCCCAGGGGTCGATATACGGTCTTTTCTCGGACATGACCTCGCTGGCCCTCTTCAGGCCGCACGCGCGCTCGCGGGCCATCAAGAACCTCTACCTCACCGGCAGTTCGACGCACCTGGGAGGCGGGGTACCCACGACCATCGCCTCGGGCATCATAGCGTCGGGTTACATCCTCAAGGACAGGGGCTAGGCGGGTTTGGGATATACTGCGGGAGAATAACCTGACGCATGGAGAGGATTGTACGAAAGGAAGCAAGACAGGCGACCGTGGACGAAGGCAGCCGTAGCATACCGGAAGGATCATTTGGACAGGAGGAGATGAAGATGAAGAACGTGAAGAAGGCCCTCGGCATCGCGGCATTGCTGGGGCTTGCCGCCGCTTATCTGACCGCGGACGAGAGCACCAAGCGCTATCTCAGCCACGTGGGCAAGCAGGTCCCTTTTCTGCCCTACCGTTATTTCATCTGAGAACCTGGAAGGGAGACGATGATGGACTACGATGCCGTGGTGATCGGCGCCGGCCTGGGGGGTCTTTCCAGCGCCGCGTTGCTGGCAAAGAACGGGTATAAGACCCTGGTTCTCGAGAACACCGGCCAGGTGGGCGGGTGCTGCTCTTCCTACGACCACGAAGGGTACCGTTTCGATATCGGGGCGAGCATCGTGGAGCTGGACTGGGTCGTCGACGGTCTCTTCACCAAGCTCGGCAAGAAGACCGGGGACTACATCGACTTCATACCCATCGACCCCATATACGGCTTCTTCACCGCGGACGGGCGGCGCTTTTCCTACCCCGTCAGTATCGACGGTACGCGCGAGGTCATAGCACAGTTCTCCGAGGAAGACGCCCGCGCCTGGGACCACTTCGCAGAGGTCGGTTCCGAGGCTATCAATTTTGCCTTCGGCAAGGTGATGTCGGAGTCCATGGGGACCATGATGGACCTCGTTAAAGTCGCCGCAGCCAACCCCAAGCTGATCAAGTACTTCAAGTACATGATCCTCAACTTCGAGAGCGTGCTTTGCAAGTTCTTCAAGAACGACACCGTGCGGGCTTCCATGAGCCTGCAGTCCTATTTCATAGGCCTGCCTCCCGCCCTGTGCCCCGGCTACGTGGCCTTCCTGGCCTATTCGGAGCACGAGGGCATCTACTATCCCCGCGGCGGCATGAGCGGCATTCCCGAGGGCATCGCCGCCGCTTACAGGGATTATGGCGGCGAGATAAGGTTCAACTCTCGCGTTGACAAGGTCCTGACGGAAGGAGGACGCGCCCGCGGGGTGCAGCTGGCGGACGGCACCCAGATAAGTTCGAGTATCGTGGTCTCCAACATCAACGCCAAGACCCTCTACCTGGACCTGGTGGGAGAGGAGAAGCTGCCGGCCTGGGCCAAGCGCGCCATCAAGAGCTACAATGTCTCCATTCCCGCGCCCATGATCATGCTGGGCCTGGACTCAAAACCCGACCTGGACGCGCACCATTCCTTCTGTTATGCGACCCTGGGCGAGATGAACCGCATCTGGTTCGAGGATTATGCGAGCAACCGCGTTCCCGACGGCGGCTTCATGCTCATCTCGTGGCCTACCCACGCCGACCCGTCCCTGGCGCCCGAGGGGCACCACTGCCTCAACCTCGTCTCCTTCGCTCCCTATAACCTTGCTGACCGGGACTGGGACGACTACAAGGAGAAATATCTGGACACCATGCTGGGCCTGCTGGAGAAGAACTTCAACCTCAATCTGCGCGACAATATCAAGGTGGCCAAGGTGAATACCCCCAAGGACTTCGAGAGGATGCTCCTCCATCCCAACGGCGCGGTGTACGGCCTGCAGAGCGACATAACCTGCTCCGCCGCATTCCGGCCCAGCGTCCGGTCGCGGGTGTTGAAGGGGCTGTACCTCACCGGCGCATCCACCCATCTGGGCGGCGGAGTCGCCCCGACAATAGGTTCCGGCGTTGTGGCGAGCGACTTCATCTGCAAGGATTTTGCCTGAGCGTTGTTCTCTCCTTAAGCCCGACGCCGGGTGGCGAGAGCCAGGGCGACTAGCCCTGTGGGGCCAGGTCTTGCGTTTCGCCCACCGTCCGTTTCGGATAACAGAGGAGCTGCGTGGCGATATGCCAAGACCTGGCCCCATTCACCATTCCTTGAGACCAAGGCTCGCAGGCTGTCGGACGAGGTTTTGCAGACGGGGGTTTAGCTTCCGCAACGTACCCCATCCACCATTACCTGAGACCGGGGCTTCATTCGTGGGGGATTGCTGGTGCCGCTGTCGCTTACGCGATGCAGTCAACTGGGCGTTTGGTTAATATAGTAGTACGTTTTAGTCAGTACATCTGGTTCGGCCCGGGGGAGGCGTCCATGCAGATACAGCTGGATGCGAGGCATATCGTAGAGATAGTGGCCGTCGTAGGTTCCGCTATGCTGGGACTTATCGTCCTCGCCAAGTACTGGAAAGACCGCCGGGGAAGGCTTTTCGGGCTGCTGTGTCTCAGCCTCGCCGCATGGAAGGCTTTCGAGTTCGCCTACCCGGAGCTCAGTACGGCCTTTTGGGTAGATGCCATGGGATGGGGTTGGGGGATGCTCTCCACCGCCCTGTCCTTTCATTTTATCGTGTCCTACGCGTATCACGACATCCGGGAACCGCGCTATCTCTACGCCGCCGCTTATCCTCTCGCAGCCGTTTTCATAATCGCCAGCGCATTGGGGTGGGTAAGCGAGTCCACGTTCTGGCAGATCGCCTACAGTTCCTATTTCGTGGTGTTGATCGCGGTCGTAGTCGGCTTGATAGTCTGGACCTACAGCAGGGAGCGGCGACGCGAATATATCTGGGCCCTCCTCGGAACCATGTCTCTGGGGCTGGGAGTCGTACTGCAGCTGTTGGCGATCATCTCCGGATCCGAGGAGTTCTCCAGTCAAACCTATGGCATGCTAGCCTTCGAGGTTTTCTTTGGCTACGACATCCTGGTGGGAGGCTTCCTGCGCGAGCAGCGGGAGCACATGCGCGCCCTCGAAGAGCTGGGCCTCAGGGAAAGAAAACTGAAGATGGCCGAGGAGGGTTTCCGCAAGCTGATGGACTCCAGTTTCGACCTCATATTCACCGTTGACCAGGAGGGCGATATCCTGGCCGTCTCCACGGAGGCCGAGGATATCGAGGGCTTCAAGGTGAAGGAACTGCTCGGCAAGGGATACCAGAGGTTTCTCACGCCGGAGGACCAGGCGAAGGTGGCGGAAGCCGTGGTCAAGGGCATGGCAGGAGAAAAGATACGTTACCTCGAGGTAAGCCTTCATGCTGAGGGCTTGAATCCCCTCGTACTGCAGGTGACCGCCACACGGCTGCAGGGAGAGGACGGCATCGCCCTGGTCATCGCGAGGGACGTGACGGGGGCCAGGGAGATGGAGCGGGAGCTGCGCGAGAGGAACCTCCTGCTGGAGGAGGCCAACCGGCGCTTGCGCGAGCTGGACACGCTGAAGACGGAGCTGGTGGGCGTAGTGGGCCACGAACTCCGTTCACCGCTCACCGTCATCTACAGTTACGCGGCTGCCCTCAAGGACCACTGGGAGAAGATGGACGAGGAGCGCAAGCTGGAGTGCATGGACCATGTCCTGCGCGAATGCAACCGCCTCAACCGCATGGTGGAGAACGTCCTCGACATGAGCCGCATCGAATCGGAGCGGCTGTTCCTGCACCGGCAGCGCGGCGACCTTGTGGCCATGCTGGGCGAGGTAACGCGCGAGATGGCCATAGCTTCGGGCTCCCACCGCACCCGGGTCATCAATTCGGTACGCCGGCTGGGCATGGAAGCCGACTGGGACAAGATCAAACAGGTGGTCATAAACCTACTGGACAATGCCTTCCGGTTCAGCCCGCCCGCCTCTGAGGTAGTGATAACCGGTGATGTTCAGGACGGTTGGGCGGTGGTGCGGGTCAAGGACATGGGGCCGGGAATCCCTCCGGAGAGCAGGGACCGCCTTTTCGATAAGTTTACCCAGAGCAAGGCGGAGGGGATGGAGCGCGGACTGGGACTGGGCCTGTATATAGTGCGTACTTTCGTGGAAGCCCACGGCGGCGAGGTATGGATCGAAGACGAGGAAGGCCTCGGTACGGTGATTGCCTTCTCACTCCCACTGAATAGGGGAGTGATTGATACCTTTTGAAATTGGGTATTGAAGAAGGGCTGGCAGTATCAGGTAAGGCAAGTAAAGGAGGAAAGGATGTTCGGAAAAAAGAAGCGGGCGCTGGTGCTATACCACACCAAGACAGGACACACGGCCAGCGCGGCCGAAGCTGTAGCCAGGGGACTGGAATCGCGCAAGGTGGAGACTACCATCAGGAGCGTATCAGAGATCGATCCGTCCGAACTCTCGGATTACGCGATGATCGCAGTGGGAAGCCCCACCAGGGGCGCCAGGCCGGCGCGCGTGGTGAAAAAATTCCTGCGCGGCCTGGACAGGAAGGCGCTGAAGGGCAAGACGGCGACGACCTTCAGCTCTTACGCGGGCTGGAGGGGCAAAGCGACCCTGCGGCGCATGAAGAAACTCCTGAAGAAACGCAAGGCCAAGGTGCTGCGCGGCGCGGCGTTCAAGGCGGGAGCGCCACTGAGCCTGTGGAAAGGTCCGGAGGCGAGCGAGGAAGACGTCGTCCGCCTGGAAGAGCTGGGAAAGAAGCTGGCAAAAAAGGGAAAATAGAATCTGCCTTCATACGGAGCTCTGGAGCGATAATGCGCTGCCGGGCGGTTTAGGCAGCTGCGTCACGGGCGCGGCTGGTATGCGTCCGCTTCAAGCGGATATGCGAGGCCTCCGGGTATCCAGGCAACGATTCAATTCCGCGCCCAGGTAGATGATGTATCCCGCGTAGTATATGACGATGATGGTGAGCACCACCCCGGCGAAAGAGCCGTATATGGCGGGGAGATCGCCGATCTTCGTGTAATACCAGCTGAGAACCATCTGCACGGGATTCAACAGCAGGGCGGAGAAGAGAGCGCCTTTCCACACCGTTTTCCACCCCAGCTTGACCTCGATGGAGTACGAGTATATGAACATGAGTCCGAGGAAGAGCACGAAGGAGGTGACCAGAAAAACAAGGACCGGCATCAGGCCGCTTATGAAACCGAACAGCTCGCGCACCCCGAACAGTACCATGTGCAGTCCGAACCCTAAAACGACGATCGCTCCAACGAAGAAAAGGGTCAGGACGCTCTTCAACTTCTTCCGGACGTACTTGGGTTTTTCGATCCCCCAGATAGTGTTGAGCCATATCTGGAACGAATCGAACACTTTAGTTCCGGTATAGAGGAGACCCAGGGCACCGCCGATACCCAGTACTCCCCTCAAGTCGATGGAAGCATCGAGGGCCTGCTTTATGGTGTCCGTAATACCGGGGATATTATTGGCGATGTAGTTCATGATCCTGTCCAGGAGTTCCTGGTTGCTGCTCAATACCATGCCGAGTACGGAACCGGCGAGGATGAGCAGGGCTAAAAGGGACAGGAAGGAGAAAAATGCGAAGGAGGCAGCGGCCTGGGAGCCGTTGTCGTCCGAAAAATCCTTCCACACCTGTTTCAAGGTGATCGCAAGAGCGATAAAAAGGGTCTTGATGCGGAAATATATGTCCTCCACGCGGCACCTTACCCCGGGCTTCTAAAGCTGAACAGGTTACATCCTCTTATTATACCCACTGCCACGAGAGGAGCCGGTACTCACCCTGTTTTGCCCGGAGAATCGTATAATGAGGAGGCCCGCCATGCCGGAGCCGTCATGCAGGGCATGCGGCATATATGCCCGGGCGATCAGGCCCGGGGAAGTATTTCCGCGTTGCGGGTATGATATTGAAAGATCTGCTTTTGTCTTCGAAGTCACGCTGGAAGGCACATCAGGAGGTGAGGGCATACATGATAGACGAGGATGCAGCGCTGCGAGTGATAAGGGAAGCGCTCTCGAGGGGAGGCGACTTCGCAGAGCTCTTCCTGGAGAGGAGGCGCGGCTTCAGCCTGCGCCTGGAAGAGGAGAAAGTAGAGGATAATGCCTCGGGAAACGAGGTCGGAGCAGGCGTACGCGTCATGCGTGGTGAATCCATGGCCTATGCTTATACAAACGACATCACGGAAGGCTCGCTGCTGGAGACGGCGCGCGTCGCCTCGGCAGCTTCCCGCAGTGAAGGGGAGGTAGCGGTCGATGTGGAGAAACCCATGCGGGCCCTTCCCCCGCTCGACGAGCATCCCGTGGAACTGGATGCGGGAGATTTCCCTCGCGAGGACAAGATAGGCTTGCTGCATCGGGCGGACCAGGCCGCGCGCGAAGCAGGATCCAATATCGTACAGGTCGTGGTGATGCTGGGTGACAGCAGGCAGGAGATATTCGTCGTCAACTCCCTGGGGGAGATGGTGCGCGACCGGCGCATAAGGGTGCGCATGGTTGTACAGGCGGTCGCGGCCAAGGATGGGGATATGCAGACCGGGCACGAAACCCCGGGCATGCTGGCGGGATATGAGCTGTTCCGGCTGTTCCCACCGGAGAAAGCCGGGAGGGCGGCCGCCGCACAGGCCCTGACCATGCTGGATGCCCGGCCCGCGCCCTCCGGTCCCATGGCCGTTATCATCGCCAACGGCACCGGGGGAGTGCTTTTCCATGAAGCCTGCGGGCACAGCCTGGAAGCCGATGCCGTGTACAAGAAAGCCTCCGTTTTCATGGGAAAGATGGGCGAGAAGGTGGCCTCACCGCTGATCAACGCCTACGACGACGCGACCTTGACCAACCTCTGGGGCTCGTTCTCTTACGACGATGAGGGCGTGAGGGCCGAGCGCACACCCCTTATAGAGGGAGGTGTTTTGCGCAATTTCATCAACGACCGCAAACGCTCCATGCGGGACGGGGTCGCCCCGACGGGCAACGGGAGGCGCCAGTCCTACCGCTTCGTACCGGTGCCCCGCATGACCAATACCTATATCGAGGTCGGTGGCAGCAGGAAAGAGGAGATCATCTCCGATACGCCCCTCGGGTTCTATGCGCTCAAGCTCGGAGGCGGAGAGGTAAACCCCGTGACCGGCGATTTTATCTTTGCCGTAACCGAGGGATATATGATCAGGAGCGGGCAAATCGCCGAGCCGGTGAAGGGCGCGACTCTCATCGGCAATGGGCCCCGCGTACTGCAGGACATCGATGCCGTAGCCGACGACCTGGATTTCGACACCGGGATGTGCGGCAAGGAAGGCCAGGCCGTGCCGGTATGCACGGGTCAACCGACCCTGCGCGTGCGGGAACTGGTGGTCGGGGGCACGACGGAGGTGATGTGAGTGGAGCTTAAAGCAGACCTCCAGGCGCTGGCGTTGGAATGGGTGGAGCGCGGGCGCGGCCTGGTGGGCACAGGCGTAGAGCTCGAGATATACGTGCAGGAACACCGGGGCCTGACCGTCAAGGCCTTTGGCGGAGAGGTGGAGGGGCTGCGCTATTCGCACAGTCGCGGCGCAGGAGTGCGCGCGATTCGCGAAGGATGCCTCGGGTACTCGTACTGTACCGGTCTGGAATGGGAGGACGGCGAAAAGGCCGTGCAGGAGGCGGCTGCCAACTCGCGTTTCAGCACATCCGACGAGCACAACCTCCTGCCCGGGAAAAGCGTATACACGGGAGAGGATCTCGCTATCTACGACCTGGAAACGCAGGAAACGGACTCTCTGCGCAAGGTGGAGATGGCGCTGGAACTGGAGCGCCTCACCCTGTCCAGGGACAGGCGCGTATCGCAGGTCGAAACCGCCGTATATGCCGATACCACCGCACATATCGCCGTGGCCAGCACTGCCGGAGTGGACGGTTTTTACCGTTCCTCGGATTGCTACTGTTACGTCTTTCCCATCGCCAGGGAGGGGGATGAATACCAGACTGGTTTCTCCTTTGACCTGGGGGTGAAGCCATCGGACCTTGATCTGGAGAGAGTCGCGGAAGAGGCATGCGACAGGGCAACTTGCCTGCTGGGATCGCGCAGCACGAACTCGCGCCGCACCACGTTGATCCTGGACAGCTTCGTGGCCGCGGAATTCCTGGGCATGCTCGCGGCCGCCCTCTCGGCCGAAGCGGTCCTCAAGGGCCGTTCCTTCCTGGCGGAAAAGGTCGGAGAGAGCATCGCCGCCCCCATGGTCTCGGTAATAGACGATGGGTTGCTGAAGGGGGCTCCTTCCACCGCTCCCTTCGACGACGAGGGAGTGCCCTGCGGGCGAAAAGAGCTTATCAGCGGGGGCGTACTCAATGGTTACCTGCAGAATACCTACACCGCATCGCGTGCCGGCACTTCGAGCACGGGTAATGCGAGCCGTGGTAGTTTTCGCGACCGGCCCAGAGTTGGAGCGACCAACATGTTCCTGCAGCCGGGGAGGGGCTGCCGTGAGGACATAATACGGCAAGTGGGAGACGGCGTGCTGGTGCTCCAGGTGGTGGGCGCGCACGCGGGGGCGAACCCGGTTACGGGGGAGATATCCCTGGGAGCGCTGGGCTTGCTTGTCGAAAACGGCGAAATAAAACAGCCTCTGCGCGAGATCACTCTGGCGGGCAAGGCCCTGGATTTTCTGCGGGACATCGTTACGGTCGGAGAAGACCTGCGGTTTCTGCCCTTCGAGGGGAGCCTGGGCGCCCCCACCATCGCTATCGCAGACGTGATGATCGCGGGAAGAGGATGAGCCTGGGGCCAGGATTTATCCTGACCCCACTTCTCATCTCAGTAAGGATGTACGTCGGTGCCGAGGGGAATGGTGGCCGTGCCGACGGCCAGGCTCCATTTTGAGAGCCGATCCCAGGGGCGGAGTGAGATCAGAGGCAGAAGCCACAGGAAATACCAGGGCATGTAGTAGCTCGTAGTCACGAGAAAGATAAGGATAACGAGGAAAAAGCATTGCGGCAGATCCCTCCATTCGCGCACCCGCCGCGGCGCCAGCCACAGTGCCGCCAGGAAAAACGGCAAGAGCAGCAGTTTACTCAAGACACTACCGAGGATATCCGCCGCAGTGGCAGGGAGAAATAAGATGTATTTGAATATGGATGCAAACGCAAACGACAGCAATCCGCCGATGCTGGAATAATTATTCAATTGAAGGTTGCGCAGCGTAGAGCTGAAGGTCCTCGCCCCGGCCCAGAAAGGCAGAAAGAGCAATACTGCGATGAGCAGGAAAACCGCCGCATACAGGGCGAGATCGCGTATTCGTTCCATCTTTCCCTCCCTGCGCGAGAGCAGGTAGATCACCAGTGCTATCAGAAGGATCACGGTGATGTATTTGACCAGTACCGACAGGCAAAGCACTATGAAACCCGGCCACTTCCTGCCCTTTACCAGCAGGTAGAGCGCCAGCAATACCAGGGTCATCATCATAACGTCGTTGTGGCCGCCCCCGACCCCGATGGTCAGGGCGATCGGGTTCCAGGCATAGAGCATGGTGCCAAAGCGCTGGCGCCGCGGCGCCAGGAAACCGAGCATCGACCACACGATAAGGATGTTGGCTATATGAAAGAAGGCCACGGCGCCCTTGAAGACGTAAATATTGGCGGTTATCCCCTGCCCCGCCACGAGGCTAAGAAGCATGGAAAAATATGTATGCACAGGTCCGTAAACGATGGCCGTATTCTTCCAGTTCAAGCTGACATAGACCATGAGCTGGTCTGCGGCGAAACGCTGCGGGGTGATTATGTAAGGGTTGTCGTGATAATGAGCGGCGATCTTCGCATAGAAGATGTTGGAAAATACATCCTTGCTCACCAGGGGCGGGATCACGGTCAGAAGACCGCACAGCAGCAGAGCCAGGGCGAGTATGGAAAAGAGGCCCTTGTCCTGGCGGCGGCGGAAGATGAGCACGGCCCAGGCGTAAGCGGCCAACAGTAGTACGAGGATGATGGATGAGGCGATCTTCAACTGCAGATTAGATGCATCGTTGACGCCGCATATGTCCAGGAGCCTGAAGAGGTACGTATTTCTCTCCACCGCCTCGTGGATGGGGGAGAGCTTCCCCACCGTACCGTCTGGCGCAAGGGAGAGAAGAGCGATTGCGGTGTAAAGGAAGATGGTCGTACATATCATGCCCAGGTAGCCCAGCTCCGAGGTGAGCGCGTCTGCCCAGGTCTTACTGCGCGTCGTCTTATCTGCCGGTAAAGCCAATCCAACTCCCGTATGATCTGCGCGGGCTGCCAAGCTCAGCTTTTTACGGTACCCGGTCTACCTCGATCTCGTAGGCACGGACAAAGCCGTCGGAAGAACTGGCATAGATGCTCTTGCCGGCCACGAGAGGCGATGAAGTGAAGTCGTACGGTGCCAGGATGATTCCCATGCTGTCGCCGGTGTCCTCGTCCAGGACATGGCCCTTTCCCTCGGCGCTGAAGGCGCACACTGTATCGGTTTCCGCCAGGGTGGAGCAGGAAAGGAGGTAACCGTCGTCGAACTCCCACAGCTCCTCACCCGTATCCAATACCATTGCAGTAAGCTTATTGCGGTGCGAACAGGCATACAGGTTTCCGGAACCTTCGGGCAGGGCAAGCCATACGAAACCCGGCAGCTTGCGGGACCACAGTTCCGCGCCGGTTGCCGCGTCAAGGGCATGGACCCAACCGTCTATACAGGTAAAGAGAACCTGCTCGCCGGTGATATGGGGTGACGAGAAGACTATGTTCGAGGTCTTGAACGACCAGAGTTCCCTGCCTGTATATGCGTCGAGGGCATAGACCTCGCGCCGGTAGCCGCCCGAATATACTGCATCGTTCCCCACGGCGGGCTTGGCCGGGGTCCAACTCTCGGTATCATATTGCCAGACGAGAGCTCCGCTGCGTGCATCCAGGGCGTAAAGTCGGTGGAGGAGGTCATAAACCGAATCGTTGTCGGCCGTGAAGAACACCATGCCGTTGTCGATAACGGGTTGGGCCAGTATCTCCCCCTGGGAGGCATAGTACCAGAGAAGTGCACCGCTCCCCGCGTCCAGGGCATAAAGGACATGGTCGGTCGCTCCCACGTAAATCACCCCTGCATGCGCGGCGGGCGGGGCAGATATCCACACTCCCAGGTCCAGGCTCCATGCGATATTCCCGGTGGTCGCGTCCACGGCCATGACCTGACCGAGGTTGGTGGTCAGGTAGAGGAACCCCCTCTCCTCTTCGATAAAGGCTTCTCCGTTGACGGCCAGTTCCCAGGATGGGATCAGAACGTGTACGTTTGCACCGGCCAGGGCACCCAGCAATTCGTCGAGGGAATGATAAACCGTCTCTCCAAAGCTGCCGTTGCTGCCCTCCACTTGGGCCGGGAAGTCGCTTGCGTCGTTTCCGCGCGCTCCCAGTGATGTCTGTACGACGAAGAAGACGGCGATAGCCGTGAAAAGCAGCGAGAGCGCTAGCTTCAAGACCGCTGCCGCAGCGCGGTCGTCTCTTTCTCCCAAAATGATCCCTCGCCTCCCGTTGGCGGAACGGACCGTACGCCTTATTTTATCTCGTCCTTATCCGAAGACTGCCGCTCCCATATTAGAGCCGCCAGGCGATCCATGGTTCCCTCGTTCAATATGAATTTGCCTCTCAATACATCTTCCCACAACGCGAGACGCGCGGACTCACAGGATGACCTGGTATCCGCGGGCAGGGTCTGCAGCGATGCCGCATCTCCCGAGGTCAATACGATGAGGGGAGGGGTGGGGGGGGCGTGCGAAGAGGGGCGGCAAAGCCTGCGCACCAGGCCTCTCTCTATGCTTTCTCCGCCCCCGATGCCCCGCCACCTGGCGAGGAAGTAGGCGACCCAGATAGACAGGAGCAGCCCCACGCTGGGACCGGAGAAAAACTTCCACCTTACGCCGAAAGCGACGGTCACCGCGGTTGCGGCGATAACACAGACTGCGAATACCGGCAGCCACACCCGCAGGATCCCCGTAAAACCCCTATCTTTCCAGGGTTGCTGTGCTATCAGGTCCATGCCGATATCGAGAGGTGTGTTGGAGAGTAGGGCATCTCCCACAAACCCCTTTGCGCAATCCGGCACCACCGGCGCCACGATGATGAGATCCCGCGGCCCATACCTCTGCTGCAAGCTTTCTTGCAGCAGGTTCAGCGTGTTACCGCCCCAGCCAAACCCGAGAAAGGTCTCACCCTCGAGCTCCAGACCGCGTTCCTTTTCCACCTGTGCAAGCAGCCCCACAAGGCCCTTCTGTGAGACGTCGGGGTCCCATGAGGGTTGCCCGAAAGCCTCACGGCCGGGATGCAGCGAAAGGAATCCACGGCCCCCGGGCATGGCCGCGTGTATGCTGCGCATGAGGTCCTCTGAACCGCGCCCCGGCTCCGCTACCGCGACCAGGTTTTCACCCCGGCTTCCCCATGATGCAGATATCAAAGCCGATCCTTCCGGCAGAGACAATCTCTGCAGCGCGCGTGCGGCTCGGCGTTTTCTTCCTCTCCTGGCGCGGCCTAAGCGGCGCCGCAATTCTCCCGCCAGGCCTGCGAGAATCGCCGTAACGGCCGCGGCTGCAGCAATACCCAGGACCAGGCAGAACAGGCTCATGAATGCTTCTATGTTACGTACGTTGCGGTGCAGGGGGTCGCTGAAATACCACGCATAGGCGAAGATAAGCAGGCCCGCCCCCAGGGCGTTGCTGACGTTTGAACGCGAGCGGCCTCCAAAAATGCTCAAGCCGTGCCAGCCTCTCCTGGCCGACATGATCTGGATGACCCCCATACTTGCGATAAAGCAATAGACAAAGGTATCCCATACATCCTCGTAAAAGATCTCTTCCACGACTCACTCCCTGACACTAAGAGAGGACCTTATACGGCTCTCCAGGCTGTTGACGATGGCTACCAGGGGCCGGCTCAGGAAGTCTAAACGGTGGACAAGGTATGCGCTGGCGGCGGCGATCAGAATCCCGGCGAGTATGTCTCCGGGATAGTGCACCCCGCAGTAGATACGGGAGAAGGACATTAGAACGGCGGGCGGCAGAAACCACCACCCGAAACGCCGGTCGGAAAACCAGGCCGAGAAAAAGAAGGTGAAGGTCGCAGTCGCTGGATTACTCGGAAACGACCAGTCGGTCGGGCGGTAGAAAAGCAGGTTTACCTCGTGGTCGATGAACGGCCTGGGGCGGTGCACCAAGGTTACGGCCAGTTGTAGTATGGCGGCAGATACGGCTACGGCTACGAAAATGCGCACCACGGCTGCGAGGTTGTCGCGGTCCTGCGAGCGGTCGCGGCCGTGCAGGGCCATGATGATCAACATGAAGCCGATAGTGAAGGGTACCAGGTGGTCGTTGCAGAACGCCTGCATCGCGGAATCCAGCAGGCCGTTCCTTCCCGCCAACCCGTTTATCCAGGTGAAAACGGTGTAGTCAAGGTTAAGGAGCCAGATCAAACGATACCTTCCGATCGATCCTCGGAGACTCCGACTTCAGCTTGGGTAATTATACACACGGCGCGGTGAGCGGATAAAGCACGATGAACTTAAAGCCCCGGGCTGGCGGGCTGCCCAGACGGTGCTTTTTGCGGCCCGGGGCCTCCTGGTAGGGGATTATCGTTCCCGAGCCCTGAGACAGGCCCTCGCTCCTCACTCGCAGGTTGTATATAAGCAGCGCAGTACTTCTCTCGGATATACTGCTCGCCAATGTCGCTTCGGTCCGGGTCTTACTTTCCCGGCCTCGTGTTATGCGTGGTGCCCCGCGTGCAGGAACTGGCGGAAGGATAATGCGCGTCCTTATAAGAAAAGAATAGGGAACAGGGCGTGGGAGCGCGTTGTTCGAAGGGAGAGGTTTTGCGCAGAAAGACCGTGTCCGGGATATTGTTTCTCGTGCTGGCGCTCGTAGCAGCGGCGGTGTGTGCCGTGATGCTGGTGGACCCCTGGGACTGGCTGAACGCTGATGTTGACGCGGCGATCGAAAGCACGGCATTTCCAGGCGTGAAGGAACCCGAGCTCACACCACCGGTCGAGCCGATCAGCCGGCAACCCATCAATGTCCTCATCCTCGGCCTGGACCACGGACTCGACCGGCTGGAGGACGGCAATCAGAGGAGCGACGTGATAATGATCGCACATATCGATGAGGTCGGGGGCCGCGCGTGCCTGCTGTCCATACCCCGCGACAGCTACGTCAGTATCCCCGGCTATCGCACGAGCAAGATCAACGATGCCTACCAGGCCGGTGGTGCGGAGCTCGCCGCGAAGACGGTGCAGCAGCTGACGGGCATGGAAATCCACAGACATATCGTATTGGATTTCGACGAGTTCAAGTGGCTCGTTGATCTCTACGGCGGTATACAAGTTACCTTGAGCGAGCCGTTGTCGGATCCCAAACTCGGTAATATCGGTGCGGGCAACCAGGTCCTGGACGGCGACCAGGCATTGATCATGGCCAGGTCCAGGGATTACCCGGAGGGAGATCTCGAGAGGGTAAGGCAACAGCAGAGACTGCTTATCCAGATCCTCTACAAGGGGAAAGAGCTGGCCGATTATCCGGGCGCCGCGTGGTTCCTTTCGGTCGCCCTGAAGCCGCTCGAGACGGACCTTACGCCTGACGAGGTCATCCGGCTGGCCCGGGAATTCGCGACCTTTCCCGTAGTGGACGTTCAAGGCGGCGTGGCACCCGGTCGCACCGGCATGGCGGGGAGCGCCAGCGTATATTTTATCGATGACGCCGGGCTGCGGGAACTCGTCTCCTCCATCCGGGAGTCGTGCTCCATCCCCGAGGAGTACCGATGAACGAAGGTCAGGCATGAAGATCAAGCTGGACCTCCATATCCACACCACCTATTCCTTTGACAGCAACATCGATCCCGAGGGGCTCTCAAAGGTATGCCACGAGAGGGGATTGGACGGGGTGGCCATTACCGACCACGATTCGCTCCAGGGCGGCCTCGCCTTCGCATGCGAGCTAAGCGATCTGATCGTCATACCGGGTTCGGAGATAAGGTCCGCGGAAGGCGAGATCATCGGGCTCTTCCTCTCTGAAGAGGTGCCACCCGGCCTTCCGGCGCCCGAGACCATGCGGCTCATCCACGAGCAGGGCGGATTGGTGGTAATCCCCCATCCCTTCGATATCGTAAAACTCAAGAGGATGAGGGCACGCCGATTGGAGGAGCTTCTGGACGAGATCGATGCCATCGAAGCCCTGAACGGTAAGCCTCGCTGGTGGTGGGCCAACGCCAGCGCTCAACGCTTCGCGGATTCACACGGGGTTCCGGTGACGGCAGGCAGTGACGCGCACAAGGCAGGCCATGTCGGGTTGCTCTATACGGAAATGGATGCCTTCTCCGGGCCGACAGAATTCATGACCTCCCTGGCGGAGGCCACGGTACATGGGAAACGCTACAGCCCCTGGGCAAGCCAACTGGACCGCTGGAAGGCGCGGTTGCGTTAGTCGAAGAAACCCTCGGGCGGCTCGATTCCCGGAGGCGGACTCGGTTCTTCGTCCTCCTTGGGAGGCAGAGGCTCCAACCTCTCTTCAAGGCGCGGCAACTTGACACCCTCGCCCGGGGATTCGGGCGGAAGGTCAAGTGGAGGTATGTCAATCGGCGGTGGTGGAGCCGCCTCGGGAGCGGGTATCGTTTCCGGTGGCGGAGGCATAAATACTGCCGGCTCCGGCGCGGGCTCGAAAAAGGGCGCTGGTTCGGGCATGGATGGAGGTTCCCCGGGCATCTCCGCAGGAGCGGCCCTGCCCGCTTTCTTGGCTGCCTTCTGCTCCTCCTTGAGGCGCTTGGCCTCCTCCTTCTGCATGCGCGCCAGCTCTTTCTTGCTCGGCGGCTCGGCTGCGGCTGCGGGAGCTACCAGCTGTTCCCCGGGCATCTCCGCAGGAGCGGCCCTGCCCGCTTTCTTGGCTGCCTTCTG
>CAZGWK010000027.1:0-6355 GCA_964529285.1 uncultured Actinomycetota bacterium | reverse complement strand
GGCGCTTGGCCTCCTCCTTCTGCATGCGCGCCAGCTCTTTCTTGCTCGGCGGCTCCTCAATGGTTCTGGAGGGAGGCGGTGCAGACACGGGAGGTGGAGAGGTCACGTCGGCAGGTGCCTGTGCCGGCGGCGCCATCTCTCCCGGTGCGACCGGCGCCATCTCTTCCCTGTCCCAGAGGGACGCGGCAGTCTCCTCTCGGTAAGAGGGCCTGGCTGCCACAGCGGCCGCGGCGGCCGCAGCCTCCTCCTTCTTTTTCTTGCGGGAAGAACCCGCCTTGACTTCCGTCTTCTTACGCTCTTTAGCCAAGCGTACCGATGCGCTTCCCAGGTTGGCTGAAAGCTCTTCCACCCGGGCACGATAGCAGTTCATGCAAAGATGTACCTGGTTCGTCTCCGCGGCACAAACGGGACATATCGGTGTCTCGCATTGTACGCAGGTGGTGATGGCTTCATTCCCCGCGTGGAAAGGACACTCCATTAGGACACCTCCAAGCCTCTCGATCAGGGCCATTTGCTACATTACTTCTATGGTCGAGTTTGTTTCCCCTTGCTAAACAGGCACCTACAGCTATTAGTATATATCCGGGAGCCTGCATGATACAGCAGGCCGGATTCCGGGTGCCCCCGACCATAATAGATTATCGGCAGCACCTGGAGTGATTTTAAGAGAGCTTTGCCGGCTGGTATAATGCATTTGAGCAGGACCCGCCGTAGTACATCCTTATAAGGGAGCCGCAACAAGTGATCATGAACGAGGGAGGAAAGGGCGTATTCAAGAGATTTTTCCTGATCGGTTTCGGCATCCCCGTGGTGCTCCTGGCCTTCACCATAGGCCTGTACCTCTCGCCATGGGCGGTAGAACGAAGCGAAGCCACCGCGAGCCTGCTTAACACCGCTGCCGCCTTTCTTGCCCTTGCCGGCGTAGGCATCTGGGCTTTCTTCAGTTTCTGTATTTATCGTCGTTTATGGAAGGTTTTTCCTTACATCGGCGACAAGGAGAAAGGCTGGTCGTATGCACAAGGGGTCTTCGGGCTGTTGGGGGTGGGGGCGAGCATGACCTCCGTGCTGGCCACCTTCTACTATCTCTTCAGCGGAGATTTCAACCGCGGCGCCATCCTGTTCGCCCTTGCGGGCTTGCTGGCGTGTGTGGAGTGTTTCAGGTTCCCGAAACGGATTGCGGATGTCGAGGACATTATCACGGAGAAAGAATAATGGGGCCGCTGCGCAGGTTCGAGAAACGCCTGGAGAAGATCTTCGAAGGGCCTTTCACCAAGGCTTTCAAGGGCGGCGTTCATCCTCTGGAGATAGCCCGCAGACTGATCGGGGAGGTCGAGGACGGCAGGGTCATGGCGGTCAGAGAGACACTTGCCCCCAACCATTTCCTGGTGCGTCTCAGCCAGGGCGATTTCGAACGGCTCTCGGGGGTCGCAGGCAGTCTGGCGGAGGAGATGGAATCACTGGTCATCACGTATGCCAATCAGAAGGGATACCATCTCATCACCCGGCCGCGCCTGTATTTCGAGCCCGACAGCACCCTGCGGGAGGGCGGGTTCACGATAACGGCTTCCCTGGACGAACCGGCGAAGCCACGGCCTGTGACGGAGAAGGTGAGCACCGGTCAACAATACCCGCAGGTGGAAAGCCGTCTTGGAGTGCTGACCGTGCTCACGGGAGAAAAGGCCGGGATCACCTATAACCTGGACAAGACGAGGAACAGCATGGGCAGAGCCGAAGAAAACGACCTGGTTCTGGCGGATCCGCGCGCCTCACGTTTCCACGCCGAAATAGAGCGGGCGCCTTCCGGTTACGTAATCCGTGATCTGGAGAGCACGAACGGAACAATTGTCCAGGGGCGCAGAATACGCGAAAGACTTCTCGAGGATGGCAATACGATCACGGTCGGAGATACGGAGATGCGTTTCGGTCTCATAACCGATCCGCGGCGGCGATGAAGTTCATCCAGGCTCCGCGGAAGATACACATATAGGGCGGCTCATGCCGGAGTCCACGAGCAGAAACGGCGGGGAAGCGGTCAGCAAGAGGAAAAGGCTTTGAAAAGAGGTTCGCTTTGCCGGAGATCGTTTATGTGACGCTCAGGATCATATTCCTGGCATTGCTCTATATCTTCGTTTTCCTGGTAGCCAGGACGGTATACAGAGAGCTCAAACCCGCTCCCGACCGGCCTGCGGGAAGAGCTTCTGTGAAGCCCTCCCGGACGAAACGTAAGGCCAGGCTGGTGCTGGCCGAAGGCGCTGGTCGCAGGAAGCAGGCAAGCTGGGATCTTACGGGCGAGACGATCATCGGGCGCGCGACGGAATGCGCTGTAAGCATCGATGACGAGTTCGCTTCGAGCTTGCATGCAAAGGTGTACCAGACCGAGGGAAGGTATTACGTCGAAGATCTGGGAAGCACGAACGGAACTTACGTCAACGGCCGGCGCATCCACTACCCCACGGAGTTGAGGGGTGGGGACCGTATCAGAATAGGGCGAAGGGTGATGGAGTTCAGGAGGTAAGCTTTGAGATACGCGGCCCTCTCGGAAACGGGAAGAGTGCGCATGAAGAACGAGGACAGCTACCATGCGGACGGCCGTATCTTCATAGTTGCCGACGGAATGGGCGGCCACCGCGCCGGGGAGGTGGCAAGCTCCGCGGCCATCGAGGAGTTTTTACGCTTTGAAAGCGGGAACCGCGATGCCGCGCCGCTGGAGCGTATACGCGGCGGCATAAATGCCGCGAACGTGTCTTTGATGCACATGGCAAGCGCCGATAGGGAGCTGGAGGGCATGGGTACGACCTTTACCATGGCGTTGGTGGAGGAAGGGCTTTACCTGGGGCATGTCGGTGACAGCCGCGCCTATATGTGGAGGAAGGAAGAACTGCGCCCTTTGACCAGGGACCACTCGCTGGTGCAGCGCATGGTGAGTGAGGGCTACCTGTCTCCGGATGACGCGCGCGTACACCCCCAGAGAAACGTCATCCTAAAAGCTCTCGGCGTCTCCGACGAGGTAGAGGCCGACCTCGACGTCGTGGACGCCGTCCCGGGTGACAGGCTGCTCCTGTGCAGCGACGGTTTAAGCGGTCTCGTCGCGGACCACGAGCTGGAAGCGATAATGTCCATACATGACGAGCCCGAGGAGCGCTGCCGCAGGCTCGTTGATACGGCGAACGGTAAAGGCGGCATGGACAACATCACCGTGATCGTTATCGACCTGGGGACCGAGGTCGCAGCGGGAGGCAATGCGGACCCTGCGGCCAAAAGGCCCTGGTGGAAAAAGCTGTATGTTCGCGGCGAAGAATAGATTAGGCATGACCGGGCAGGCCTCGGCCTGCCGCCATCACCGGGGAGTGTCTTTGTTGTGAGCATGAGCCCCCGCAATAAAGAACTGATATTGCTGTGCGCGGCGGCGGTGATCCCATTCGTCGCATGGGTCTCGCTTGATCTGGCCCGGGAGGGGGGGATAGTGGCGGGAAATGTCATATACCCTCTTCTGCTTGCGGGCATGTTTTTTGTTGCCCATGCCGCCCTGCGTTTTTTCATGCCCGATGCCGATCCCATCCTGCTTCCACTGGTCGCTTCGCTTTGTTACGTGGGGACGGTTTTTCTCTTCCGCCTCAACGACCACATGGCCAGGCTGCAGGTGGTGTGGATCGCCGTGGGGTTAGGGGTCATGCTCGTCCTGGTCGCCGCGCTCAAGGATTACCGCGACCTCGCGAAATATCGCTATACACTGGCCGTGGTGGGCCTACTCCTGCTCTTCTCCACCATGTTCCTGGGCACGGAGGTCAATGGGGCCCGTTTGTGGATAGTCCTGGGGCCTCTGCGCTTCCAGCCTTCGGAACTGGCGAAGATACTGCTGGCGGTCTTCTTCGCTTCGTATCTCGCGGACAAAAAAGAGCTCATAGCACAAGCGGGGCGTACTTTCCATGGAATGAATCTACCCCGCCTGCGCGACCTGGGCCCCCTCCTGACCATGTGGGCGCTCTCCCTGCTGCTGCTCATTTTTCAGAGAGACCTGGGCTCTTCGCTGCTTTTCTTCGCTATTTTCCTGGCCGTGCTCTACGTTGCCACCGCTCGCGTATCCTTCGTGGTGGTGGGGATCGCGCTGTTCATCCTGGGAGCGCTCTTCACCTTTTTCTTCTTCGGCCACGTACAGGAGAGGGTGGACACCTGGCTCGACCCCCTCAACCCCGAGACTATCCAGGACGAGAGCTACCAGATAGCACAATCGCTATTCGCCTTCGCGGAAGGAGGGCTCTCGGGCACCGGCCTGGCGCGGGGGAATCCGGATATCATTCCTTTTGTCGAGACGGATTTCATCTACGCGTCTATAGGCGAAGAGCTGGGCCTTTTCGGCGCCGCCGCGATCGTTCTGCTCTACCTCATGTTCGTAACGCGAGGCCTTTACCTCGCCCTGCGCTGCAAGGATGATTTCGGTAAGCTGCTGGCCGTCGGGCTGACCGCTATCATCGCCCTGCAGTCATTCATAATCATGGGAGGGGATACGCGCCTGGTGCCTCTCACCGGTATAACCCTGCCCTTCGTCAGCTACGGCGGGAGCTCGCTGGTCAGCAACATGCTGCTCCTGGGGTTGCTATTCTGCATATCGGCGGGGCCGCGGAAGGCTTCCAGGAGAAGGCGCAGAAGGCCGGCGAGGACCGTCCGTACCGCAGAATGCCCGCAGCAGCCCGCACCATATGCGGATCGGGGAGGAAGCGGTAATGTGAGAAACGCCGGGAGGTAGCGGATTGCAGGCAAACATCAGGAAGCTCGGCACCCTGTTTATAATCTTAGCGGTAGTGATGGTGCTCAACCTGAGCTACCTGCAGGTATGGGGGCAGAAAAAGCTGGTGGAGAACCCCGCGAATACGCGGCGCCTCATCGAGGAATACGGCATCGCCCGCGGAAGGATCATTACCGCGGACGGATTGGTGGTGGCGGAGAGCGTGCAAACGGAAGGTCCGTTCGAGTACAGGAGGAATTATCCGGGTGGAAGCCTCCTCTCCCACGTCATAGGATACGACAGTCCCCAGTTCGGCAGGTCGGGCTTGGAGGCGTATTACAACGAATACCTCCTGGGCCGGAAGCCCGCAAGGGGATGGGTCGAGGAGATGACCTCGGACCTGGAGAAAGGCAACGATCTCACCATAACCATAGATTCCGAGGTACAGGCGGCGGCCGCCGCGGCGCTGGGGGAGCGCAAGGGCGCGGTGATGGCTATAGAACCCAAGACGGGCGCCGTCCTGGCCATGTATTCATGGCCCGTATTCGATCCCAACGCCCTGGTAAACCAGGAGCGCGACGCCGCCGGGAACCTGGCAGCGGACGCGGTCATGCTCTCTTATGTGCAGGATCCGTCCAGCCCGCTGCTCAATCGCGCCAGCATGGGGCTCTTCACGCCGGGCTCGAGCTACAAGGTAGTGACTGCCTCGGCGGGCATCGATGCGGGAATACCCGCCGGCCAGGTATATGATTGTCCCAGCGAACTGCCGGTAAACGGCTCGAGTGTTGTAAATTACAGCGGATCCCCCTCGGGCGAGATGGACATGGATACTGCCCTCACCTTTTCCGTCAATACATATTTCGCCCAACTGGCCCTGCAGATGGGGCCGGAAGTATTCGTGGATTACTCGGAACGCTTCGGCATGAACGGCACCCCTCCTTTTGACTATCCCGCGCTTGCCGTGTCCTCCATCCCGCAAGCCGGAGAAATGGACGACGTGGAACTTGCGTGGACGGGCGCCGGGCAGGGCGAACTCCTTATGACGCCCCTGCAGCTCTGCCTCGTGGGCTGCGCCGTCGCCAACGGAGGAAAAACCATGCTGCCACATCTCATGAAGGACGTACGCATCCAGGACAGCATCCTGGAGCGCTATGATGCCGGAGAGTGGAGGTCTCCCATCGCGGCGGAAACCGCCGAGCAGGTCCTGGGGATGATGGTGCACGTGGTGGAGGAAGGCACGGGCAGAGCGGCGGCCCTCCCGGGCGTCATCGTTGCCGGTAAGACGGGAACGGCGGAGGTGGAAGGAAAGCCGAACCATGCATGGTTCATCGGCATGGCGCCGGTGGAGAACCCCAGCGTGGTCGTGGCCGTCGTGGTGGAGAACAGCGGGGGCGGCGGCGGGTCCGTCGCCGCGCCCATCGCCCGCGAGGTCATCGAAGCTGCTTTGAGGTAGGTGCTTTTGTGTGCCCGGGGCTGGGGGTAACGGTCCTCGCTCCCCACTCGCAGGTTGCATATCCGGAGCGCGGTGCTTCTCTCGCGTATACTGCTCGCGACGGTCGCTTCGCACCGACCCCGCAGTCCCCGGGCTGGGGGGAGCTCAGATGGTGCTTTTGCGGCCCGGGGCTGGGGGTA
>CAZGWK010000026.1:0-46531 GCA_964529285.1 uncultured Actinomycetota bacterium | reverse complement strand
GCAGGGTTGACTAAAAGCAGCACAGGTAACAGAATGTTAATGGCCTGTTCTTGAGGCGGATATACACGCCTACCGTCATATTGAAACGCGGAGGTGAACTGGATGGCGGAAGAGGTTATCACCACGGGAGAAAAGGCACCGGTTGGAAAATACTACTGCGACAAGTGCGGGTATGAATACGACCACAAGGACGAGAACGAACCTCTCCCGAACTGCCCGGACGAGGGTATCTACACCGTTTGGAACCCCACAAAATTGAAGCCGCGCTTCGTGGAGAGCATTTAAAGGAGCCACTTAGCGTCAGGGTAGACAGACAACGCCCTTCGGGGCGTTGTTTTGTGCCCGGGGCTGGGGGTAGCGGTCCTCGCTCCCCACTCGCAGGTCGCATATCCGCAGCGCGGTCCTTCTCTCGTGTATACTGCTCGCGACGGTCGCTTCGCACCGACCCCGCAGTCCCCGGGTGGTGGTTTCTATATGGCGCAGACGGTGCTTTTGCGGCCCGGGCCTTGGGGTAATGGCCTCGCTCCGCTCCGACCGACCCCATAATCTCGGGAAGTGGGTTCTGAGCAGGTGACACCCGAACAGGGTTATTACTTCCGACCTCTCTGGATGCACGGGTGCTTGCACGTACGATGTGGCCGACTACATAGTAAACTCAGATGGCGCCCTTGCGCGAGAGGTATCTGTAGTATTCGAGCATCTTGGATAGTATGACTGCTGCTTTTTCCGGGGCGGTGAAGATGATGGTTTCCCCCGCCTCGAGTTCGCGCAGGCTTTCCTCGCCGATGAATTGCATCTCGACGAAGACGATGGGTTTCTTGCAGGAACGCATGAGCTCTTTCGCCCTGGACAGCAGGCGGATATTGCGATCCTTCAGTTCCACGAAAAAGCTCTTCAGTGCGTCGTCACTCATCTCCAGGATAAGGTTCTGGGATACCAGCACGTTAAGGCCGATTATCGTGCCCGTTCCCAAAGATCCCAGAACTACCATCGCATCGATATGGGGTGAGCTGGCCATGGCCTCCAGGATGGAAAGATGGGTGTCCATATAGATATTGCCGACAAGGTCCACGGGATTGGCATGGCTCCAGAATGGCGGAAGGAGTTCGTCGCATATCGCGATGACGTTGTCGTCGAGCTCAGCGAGCTTCAGCCCGGCCATTGCAGTCGCGTCGGTGGCCAGGACCCCCCATCCGCCTCCCAAGGTTATGATACCCAGGCGGTCGCCCCCTGGCAGGGGCAAACGCTCAAATGCTTTGGCCAGATCCAACATATCCTGCGAGTTCTCGGCGCGTATTACGCCACTCTGGCGGAAAGCGGCGTCGTAGATATGATCGGAACCAGCTAGAGAACCCGTATGGGACATGGCGGCTCTGCTGCCTTCCTCGCTACGTCCGGACTTCAGTACGATAACGGGTTTCTTGAGGGTTATGCGGGAGACTATGTCCGCGAACCTGCGCCCGTCGTCGACTCCTTCAAGATACGCAAGGATCAGTTTCGTTTCTTCGTCTTCTCCAAAGTAATCGATGTAGTCCTCAGCATGGAGCAGGGTTTCGTTGCCGCTGCCCACAAATTTTCCGAAGCCTATTCCCTGGTTCATGGTCCATCCGAGCATGTTGGCGCCTACGTTACCGCTCTGAGAGACGAAAGAG
This sequence comes from uncultured Actinomycetota bacterium, assembly GCA_964529285.1. GTDB lineage: Bacteria > Actinomycetota > Geothermincolia > Geothermincolales > RBG-13-55-18 > SURF-21. Next base: position 44,879 of record CAZGWK010000026.1, on the reverse strand, counting down.
ATCTCTCCGGGATGCAGCTGCACCGGCGCGCCGACCGCGAATATATTCCGACGGGTGTTCACTATGCCCATGGTATTCGGTCCCACTATGGTCAGCCCGTATCTGTTGCCTATCCGTACCAGTTCCCTTTCCAGGCTCGCGCCTTCTTCCCCTACTTCGGAGAAATTCGAGGAGATAACGATGATATGCATTATGCCGAATCTCGCGCATTCAACAAGGATACCCGGGACGGTGGCAGCGGGGGTCGTGATAAAAGCGAGATCGGGGATCACCGGCAACGCGGAGACCGAAGGGTAGGCTTTGAGGCCGTGTACCTTCTCTTCCCGGGGATTTACCGGGTAGATGTCCTCCCTTGCATATCCACCCGCCATAAGATTTATAAGCAGGAAAGAACCCCATTTTGCCGGGGCGTTCGAGGCTCCGATCATGGCAATGGAAGCGGGGTTGAATATTTTGTGCAGATCGCTGGCCATAATTTCTCCTGGTTTCCAATTGAGCACGATTATATGCGGAGGAAGGGAAAAAGGACAAGCTGCTGAGCACGCGCTGCTTGAGAGTGGCCGAAAAAAAGTAGTCTTGGGGGGCTTGACAATTACTGATATTAAGTTATATTAATGTTGATATTGTTAAAATATAATATAAATGTTGAACAATAGAAACGAGGTGGTGTTTACAATGAACAGGCCCAAGATAGAGCTGGACGATTTATTCTGGTGCGACAGACTGCACGTTCTCCGGGAGATAAGAGACGGAGAGACCTTGGAACTTAAGGGATTCAAAGCATATTGCAGCAAGATGGGGAAGGATATAGACGATTCCTTCTGCCATCGTTGTTTTCTGCATTAAGAAGCCTCATCGCATCTCGTCCTTCAACCGGTCGGGGCGGCTTTGGCCGCCCCGACACCTTATTAGCGTGATGAAGACGGCGATGAAAAGCATTTCTACATCCCGAACGCGTTAATGTTGTAAAATAGTCTTGTAGTGAAGGTGGTCAAGAGACAGGAAGTGTATGGAGAATACCGCCGGAGCGGAGGGAAATTCACAAAGAGTGCCTACGGGCATCGTCGGCCTTGACGAGATGCTCGTCGGAGGTCTTCTCTACAATTCGGTAGCGGTTATAAAGGGTGCTCCGGGGACCGGAAAGAGCTGCATCGGGATGGAATACATATCCCGCGGCATCGCCGAACGAAACGAACCGGGTCTGATCATAACCTTCGAAGAATTCCCTCGCCAACTCTATCGTGATGCGGTGTCCATAGGTTTCGACCTGCGAGCTTACGAGAGGGACAACAAGCTGCGCACCATATTCACTACACCGGAGGTTTTTCTGCGAGAGATCCAGCAACCAGGCGGTATTTTCGACCGCACCATCGAGGAGATATCCGCGAAAAGGGTATTCGTGGATTCTATGACGCAGTTGGAAAGGATAACGCAGGACCCCGTACAGTTGCGCGAGATTATGTATACGTTCCTCAACGGATTGTTGCGCTACGAGATCACCGCGCTCGTAACCCAGGAAGACGCCCTGATTACCGGGAACATGTCCGTCGCAGAAGCGGGGCTGTCATATATCGTAGACACCATAATACAACTGCGCTACGTGGAGATAAGCTCGAGTATCGAACGCGCAATCATCGTGCTTAAACATAGGGCTTCAGACCACGACAAGAGCATCAGGCGCATGTCAATCACCTCATCCGGCATAGAGGTGAAGACCGCTTTCGAAGGCAGGGAAGGTATCCTCAGCGGAAATCCCTATGTCACGCGCCGCCTGAAAAAGGCGGAGGAATTCTTTAAGTAAAGGGCGACAGGCGAGGTGTGATGTTCACATGCTTGATTTCGAGAACCTGGATCAGCAAGTAAGCGCCTTCGTCGATGAATACGTGGACTCCTTTATAGCCTGGGATCTGATATTGTTCTTTCACGAAAACCCGTACACCGTGGGTTCGCCTTCCAGTATAGCCATGAGCATCGGCCGCCTGGGCTCGGACATAGAACCTTACCTCGAGAGAATGGCGGAGAAAAATATTCTCTCGCACGAGTTCAGGGCGGGCGATGGTGCGGAGACTATTTACGCCTACAAACCGGAACCGGAGTTTGAGAAATCCGTCATAGAGTTCAAGCGGGCCCTCAAAGACAGGGCGAGCAGGCTGATCATCGTGAGTAAAGTATTGCAGAAGGAGGCCAGGAGATAGGCCAAGCGGCCAGTTTCAGGTGGGAGAGCACAGCGGTCTCTGGCTTGAGCGAGCTGCCGGGCGATGTTAGAATCTTGAATTGAGAAACGGGCGGAAGTGGCTCAGCTGGTAGAGCATCACCTTGCCAAGGTGAGGGTCGCGGGTTCGAATCCCGTCTTCCGCTCCAGCAAAACAGGTAGGCGGACCAGCGCCTACCTTTTTGCCGAGATATTGACGGCGGTTTAAAAAACGGCGGCGTGGCCAAGTGGTAAGGCAAAGGTCTGCAAAACCTTGATCACCGGTTCAAATCCGGTCGCCGCCTCCAAACAAGAAGTTGGCCCTCTGCGGAGGGCCGGGTTTTTTCATTGCCCGGAGGACCGTTGCGGGTGAAGCGACCGTAAACGGCGGCGTACCTCGAATGGCGAGGCCGGCAGGAATAAGCGCTTTCGGGCTCGCAGCTTTCCCGCGCATCAAGGTGCCGCGCAGGCAGATCCGCCGTGCAGGCGGAAACGCCAGGAGACTTTAAAGCATGTAGGTTAATGCTGATATATGTCTGCGCGGTGGTTGCGAAAAGGCCGGAAATCGCACAGAATATTAGCCGTATGGGCGCGTAGCTCAGTGGGAGAGCGCTTCCTTGACGCGGAAGAGGTCGTGGGTTCAATCCCCTCCGCGCCCACCAGGATTTAGGGCCATGTGGCCTTTGGCCGCGCTGGTCTTCAAGGTTCTCCGGTACCCGCTCGAAGGTCTCGCGGGATGAGGGGGAAAGCCGGAGCCGATGTCCGGAGGTAACGATGAAGTGTCCTGAATGTAACGCAGATAATCCGGATGGAGCAGAGTTCTGCTCTTTATGCTACGCGAGATTCAAAGTGCAGTTGAGGTCCAGTGACATCGACGAAGCGGCATCTCGCCTGCGCGAACAAGACCAGGGCGCAAGATTACGCTGTCCGAGCTGCGGCTCTCTCAGCCCCCTCGACACCCAGTTCTGCCTCAGATGCGGGTTCGTATTCGAGGATCTCGAGGCTCTCATGGTTGCCGGGCAGGATTTGGAACGCATAAACCTGGAGGCGGAGGAGCGCAAGATAAAGGAAGAGGAGAAGCTTCTGGCCGAGCCGATAGTGGTTACCGCCTCCTCGGACGGCGCCGAGATCATGCGCAACCTGTCCGATTATCTTTCCAGGGGGATGCGGCCGTGCATACACGCCCGAGGACGTAATGACATCACCTATGCCATGAAGATCATAGCCCTGCTGGGTGAGGATATGCGCAGTGGGGGAAAAGACATCCGCTTGAGAGTAAACCTTAACACCGAAGCAGTAATAACCTATATCGAGGAGGTTGAACTGGAGCTCGTCCTGGAGTGCGTATAGGGAGGGTCATTGAAGCTGAGCGTAGACGGTGCAACAGAGAAAGAATTGCCGCAGGGTATTACCGTGCTTCAATTTCTGCAGGAAAGATATCCCGAGACGGCCTACGAAGCCATAGCTGCGCGTGTCAACGGACGCCTGGTAGACCTTAAAACGCCGCTTGAGGAATGCGAGCTCGAGGTCGTCACCTGGGGAGATGAAGGCGCCGCTGAGGTCTATCGCCATACCGCATCTCACGTGATGGCCCAGGCGGTGATGGAGCTTTATCCGGGCACGAAGCTCGCAATCGGGCCTGCGATCTCGGACGGTTTCTATTACGACTTCGATATAACCGCAAGCCTTTCGCCGGATGACCTCCCGCGTATCGAGGAAAGGATGGCGGATATAGCCGCGCGGGACCAGGACGTGATCAGGGAGGTCTGGGAGCGCGGGGAAGCCCTTCATTTCTTCCGGGACCAGGGCCAGGAATATAAGGTCGAGATGCTGGAGGAGATGGAAGAAGGCCTGGTGACTATATACAGGCAGGGCGATTTCGTGGACCTGTGCCGAGGGCCGCACCTTCCCACCACGGGACGGCTCCGCCATTTTAAACTGCTCAGCCTGGCAGGAGCCTACTGGAGAGGGGACGAGCATCGTCCCATGCTGCAGCGTATTTACGGTACGGCATTCGACGATGCCGAGGAGCTTACCAGGCATCTGGAATTCCTGCGGGAAGCGGAGCGGCGGGATCACCGCCGCCTGGGAAGGGAACTTGACCTTTTCAGCTTCCACGAGGAGGCGGGACCAGGGGTGGTCTTCTATCACCCCAAGGGCGCGGTACTGCGCGGGATTATCGAGGATTTTCTGAAGGAAGAACACAAGAAACGGGGCTACGAGATGGTGATAACGCCGCACCTCTTCCGGGGCCAGCTCTGGCACACTTCGGGTCATATGGACTATTACAGGGAGAACATGTATTTCTTCGCAAAGGACGGCATGGAGTACGTGGTAAAGCCCATGAACTGTCCCGGCCACCTGCTCATCTATAAAACACACCCCCGCAGTTACCGGGACCTGCCCTTGAAATATTTCGAGCTGGGGACCGTTTACCGCCACGAGCGTTCGGGTGTGCTGCATGGATTGATGCGGGTAAGAGGTTTTACCCAGGACGATGCCCACATCTTCTGCAGCGAAGAACAACTGGAGGAGCAGGTCCGGGAGTGTATAGAGTTCGCATTTTACTCGCTGCGGACCTTCGGGTTCGAGGATTTCGAGGTCTATCTAAGTACGCGGCCCGAGGACGCCGTGGGCAGCGATGAGCTGTGGGAGAAGGCCACCACGGTGCTTGGCAGATCCCTGGAGGATATGGGCATCGACTATGAAGTCGATCCGGGGGAAGGAGTATTTTACGGGCCGAAGATCGACATAAAACTGAAGGATGCAATCGGCAGATCATGGCAGGGACCGACCATTCAGGCAGATTTCAACCTGCCGGAGCGCTTCGACCTCACCTATACGGGTGCGGACAATAAGCCCCACCGTCCCGTAATGATCCACCGCGTGGTGCTGGCGGGTATCGAGCGCTTCTACGGCGTTCTGCTGGAACACTACGCGGGAGAGTTCCCCATATGGCTCGCCCCGGTGCAGGTGGTATTGATACCAGTGGCGGACCGTCATCTCGCCTACGCTCACGAGCTGGAGGGCATACTCATGAAAAAAGGTCTCAGGGCGGAAGTTGATGAAGACAGGCAGACGGTCAACATGAAGATACGCCGTGCCCAGATGCAGAAAGTGCCTTTGACCCTCGTGGTGGGGGACAGGGAGATAGAGGATCGCACGGTCTCGGTGCGCGACCGCAGCGGTAAGGATACCAGGGGAGTCCAGCTTGATGATTTCCTCGCCAGGACACTTCAAAGGGTCGAGGAAAGAGGGACCGGGAAGGTCTGGGGTGACTGATGGAGCGGCTCTGGAGGCCTTGGAGGATAAATTACGTGCACAATATCGAGAGTATTCGCGATGAGGGATGCATATTCTGCACGAAACCCGCACAGGATGACGACCGCAAGTCGCTCATCCTTTATCGCGGCGACAAAGCTTTCATTATCATGAACCTCTATCCCTACAACACCGGGCACGTCATGGTGGCGCCCTACCGCCACGTCGGCGAAATCGAGTTGCTGGTTGAGACGGAGATGAAGGAGCTTATGGAGCTTACCTCCCTGGCCGTAAGGGCCAGCAAGGAGGAAATAACCCCCCAGGGTTTCAACATCGGCATAAACCTCGGTAAAGCCGCAGGCGCGGGTTTCGCGGAGCACGTCCACGTGCACGTCGTACCGCGCTGGCAAGGGGACACGAACTTCATGCCCGTAGTCGGTGAGTCAAAGGTGATGCCGGAGAGCCTCGAGGATACGTACGACAGGTTGTTCCGAAGCCTGCAGGCCCTACTCGCCCAGGGATGAGATCGGCTCGCATCAAAGCATTGGCAGCGGTGCGGTCATTCCTTCTTTTCTTCCCTGGCGCCCTCGATCACCTTTGCGGCGATATGTGAGGGTACCTCCTCGTAATGGGAGAACTCCATGCTGAACGTGCCCCTTCCACCGGTTATCGAACGGAGATCGATAGAGTAACGCAGCATCTCGGGCATGGGCACCTGGGCGCGCACCAGCTGTAATCCGCCTTCGGCCTCCATGCCCAGGATACGGCCTCGTTTTGCGTTGAGGTCACCGATAACGTCTCCCATGTACGCCTCCGGAACGAGTATTTCGACGTCCATGATGGGCTCGATAAGATAGGGGTCCGCTCCCTCCACGGCATTTTTTACGGCAAGCGTGCCCGCTATCTGGAAGGATATATCGGAGGAATCGACGGGATGGTATTTGCCGTCATATACGGTAGCCCGGAAGTCCACGATAGGGTATCCCGCGAGGAATCCATCCTCCATGGCCTTGCGTACGCCTTTCTCCACCGAGGGGATGAACTGCCTGGGTATGACGCCCCCCACGATCTTGTCTACGAACTCGAACCCGCTGCCCCGTTCCATGGGTTCGAGCTCTATCCAGGCGATCCCGAACTGGCCGTGTCCGCCCGTCTGCTTCTTGTGTTTGCCTTCCGCGCGACTGGTCTTGCGGATGGTCTCCTTGTAGGGGACCAGCGGTAGTTCGGTATCCACGTTGACGCCGAATTTGCGCGACATACGCTCCATCATGATATCAAGGTGCGTTTCGCCCATGCCCGAGATTATAGTCTGCTTTACCTCGGTATCGCGGCGCACGTTAAAGGTGGGGTCCTCGTCGCTCAAACGCGACAGGGCTACGGATAGCTTATCCTCGTCGCCCTTGGTCTTCGGTGCCACGGCGAGGGACATGATGGGGTCGGGGAAATCGACAGGCGGCAGGACTATGGGCCGTTCTTTACTGCACAAGGAGTCGCCGGTTGTCGTGTCGGTAAGTTTGGCCACGCCGCCGATATCTCCGGCAGGGATCTCGCGCACCGCTATCTGGTTCTTGCCGCGGATTATGAATACCTGGCCGACGCGTTCCTCTTTATCCCGGTTGGCATTGTAGACGGTGCTGTCGGAAGCAAGGATGCCGGAAAAAACCCTGAAGTAGGTAAGTTTGCCTACGTAGGGGTCGGAAATGGTGTTGAAGACAAGAGCCGCCAGGGGGGAATCGTCCCTGGCCTTGAAAGAGATCTCCTCTTCACTGCCCTTTTTCGTGCCGCGGACTTCATCCAGGCGGGCGGGCGAAGGCAGGGAGTTGACCATGGCGCCAGCGAGGAGATCGACGGCGATGTTTGCGGTAGCGCTGCCACAGAGTACGGGCACGATTGCACCCTGCAGGATGCCGCTCTTGAGGGACGAAAGGACCTCGTCCTCCGCCAGTTCCTCTTCCTCGAGGTATTTCTCCATGAGCTCGTCGTTCGCTTCGGCGGCTCCCTCTATGACCTTGTCCCTGGCTGCCTGAACCGTTTCAGCCATGGCCTCAGGCACCTCGGTTTCCTCGGCCTCCCCGTTGCCGTATGCATATGCCTTGCCGGTGACGAGATCGACGACGCCGCGAAAATCGTGCTCCTCGCCTATAGGGAGCTGAAAGGGCACCACGCTCGACCCGTAGATCTGCTGCAGCTGCTCAAGGCATCGCTGAAAACTCGCGTTCTCGCGGTCCATCTTGTTGATGAAAACGATGCGCGGATAACCGAACTCGCTGGCCATCTTCCAGATGATCTCGGTCTGCACCTCGACTCCCGCAACCGCGGAGACCACGAATACGGCCCCGTCTATCACCCGCAGGGCCGAGGTTACCTCGCCTATGAAGTCAGCGAACCCCGGAGTATCCAGAAGGTTTATCTTGAAACCGTTCCACTCCATGACCAGGGGAGTGGCGCTGACGGAAATGCCCCGCTTCTGCTCGTCGGGTTCGAAGTCGCCCATGGTGTTGCCTTCGTCAACGCGGCCCATACGCTTTATGACCCCCGTATTGAACAGCATGGCTTCGGCCAGAGATGTCTTACCGGAATCCCCGTGGCCGAAAAAGGCTACGTTGCGTATCTTTTCCATTTCGTACCTATCCATGAAATCCCCGTTCCTTTCCTCGTTTTCAGGTAACGCTAATTATTATAAGCGCGCTCAGGGCATGAGGCCATAGGGTATCGCCCGCCGCATGCCTGCAACCCCTGGTGCCGAAAGAGCTCGTGAGCCATGATTGACGTCAATGTATTTTCAAGGATTTTACCAGTTGAGAGGCTATTTATTGACCCTGTATCCTGTTGCTTGAAAAATGGTGCGTATGCTATACTTCACTCAGAACTTAGCGTAACACGGGAGCCGAGTGGGCAAGTGCCCACTTTTTATTTGATGATGAGGTGGTAGCATGCACGGCATGGCATTGAAGGATATAGAGGTGCATTTGGAATCGCTTATTGACCCTATCGTGAACGAAGCGGGGATGCGCCTGGTGTCGGTAGACGTGGAGAGAAGGGGCAAACGTCTGGTGGTAACGGTCTGTTTAGACCGCGAAGGAGGCATAGACGTTGACTCCTGCGCGGAGATGAGCGAGGAGATAAGCCGCTATCTTGATGTAGAGGATATCATCAGCGAGAGTTACAACCTCGAGGTGGAATCACCCGGGTTGCAGCGAGTGCTGCGCAAGCCTCGGGAATTCGGTTGTTTCCTGGGCAGGGATATCGAGATACTGCTACGCCAGGCTTTCGAGGGACGTCAGAAGATGCGCGGCCGCCTGGTGGCTGCGGATGAAAAGGGTATCACCGTTTTCGTGGAAGACGAAGAGCTCTCTTTTCCCTACCAGGCCATCAAGAAGGCCAAACTTTTCTTCGAAGCCCCCTGGTAGGGCGGACGAAAGCATACGGAGGGGTAAGTTGAACCAGGAATGGCTTGAAGCCTTGAGACAGATAGAGCGCGAGAAGGGTATCGATGCCGAGACGATAATACAGGCACTCGAAGCCGCGCTGCTCTCAGCCTATAAAAAGAACTACACCACCGAGGAAGAGGCAAGAGTCGAGGTAAATCGTGAAACGGGCTCTATCCACGTTTACGCGGAGATCGAAGAAGAGGGATCCGGCGAGACAAGGGAAGAAGAGGTCACTCCCAGCAATTTCGGCAGGATTGCGGCGCAAACCGCGAAGCAGGTCATCCTGCAGCGCATAAGGGAAGCCGAGAGGGACCTCATGTTCGAGGAATACCGTGAGAAGGCAGGTGACATCGTGACCGGAATAGTCCAGCAGTCGGACCAGAGATATACCCTGGTAGATCTGGGGAAGGTCGAGGCACTGCTGCCCGTTTCGGAACAGATGACGGGGGAGAGATGCAAACACGGTATGCGCATCAAGGTATATATCGTGGAGGTGCGCAAAACAAGCAAGGGTCCCCAGATACTGGTTTCCCGCACCCACCCAGGCCTGTTGAAGCGATTGTTCGAGCTGGAAGTGCCCGAAATAGCGGAAGGCTACGTGGAGATAAAAGGGGTAGCGAGGGAGCCGGGACACCGTTCCAAGATCGCGGTAGTTTCACATGACCGCAATATCGACCCCGTGGGAGCCTGCGTGGGCGCAAGGGGTTCGCGCGTACGCATGGTGGTTAACGAGCTCAGGGGAGAGAAGGTAGATATCATACCCTGGAGCGATGATCCCGAAGAATTCGTATCCAATGCGCTTAGTCCCGCCAAGGTCAAGGAGGTACGTGTATATCCAGAGGAAGAGCTCTCGGAGGTAATAGTATCGGACGGCCAGCTGTCCCTGGCCATAGGCAAGGAGGGTCAGAACGCCCGCCTGGCGGCAAAACTGACGGGCTGGAGGATAGATATCAAAAGCGAATCCCAGTCAAGGGATGAACGCGAAGGATATACCGCTCACGTGGTAGAAGAAGATGTGGTATGGCCCTCGCAAAGCGAACCTGAAGAAGACGATGATGCTGGCGCAAGTGAAAGTGAAGAAGAGGTATGCGGCGACATTGACACCGCAACGGGGTCCGGCAAGGATGCGGAAGGAAATGCACAGGAAAGTGAGCACCAGGAGAAGGAAGAAGTGTAATGGCTGTTACAACTCACGGCTCGAGAGAGCCATGTCATACTGTTCGGGCAGGCTGAAACGGGAGTATATATGGCGGGTAAAAGAGTCCACCAGTTAGCTAAGGAATTAGGTTTGACCAGCAAGGGATTGTTGGAGGTCCTGCAGTCCATGGGTGAGGATGTCCATAACCCGCTCTCCTCGCTGAGCGAAAAAACAGAGAAGGCCGTCGTCGACAAGATCCGCAAGGAAAAGCCGGAGAAGCCTAAGAAGAAAGCTCCCGCCAAGCCAAAAACAGCCAGAAAGAACGATACAAAAGCCAAGGGCGAGGAAAAGAAGGACAAAATCCCGGCGGCGCGTAAAGCTGCCAAGCCCGCAAAGCCTTCCGCGAAGAAAGCGGCAGGTCCCGCTCCGGCCGGGAAAAGGCCAGAAAAGGAGAAGGCCGCTAAGCAAACAGAAGAGAGAGGCGCCGCGAAGAAAAAGGCCGCTGAAGGTGGCCGGGAGGAGACCGCAAGGCAAGCGGAAGGTGAAGCGAAGAAGGAACCCCGGGGGTCCGGGCCCACTCATTCGGACCGCGCTCGCACCGCGGCTCGCCCGGGACATCCAGTTAAGCCCGTAAGGCGCAGGCCCGACAGGCGAGAGGGGCCTCGTACCGGTAAGCGCGAGGCGGGCCGCGCGGAAAGGCCGCCGGCTCCGCGAGAGCCCGGGACAAAGCCGATGAAAAAGAAGTTGCGTGTTGCGGCGGGGATAACCGTGCGCGAGTTCGCGCAGAGAGTGGGAAGGAAACCATCGCAGATAATATCGATACTGATGACCATGGGCGAGACGATCACCGAAAGCCAGGCGATATCAGAGGACGCACTGCTACTGGTCGCCGAGGAGCTGGGAGTCGATCTCGAGGTTAAGTCCCGCGCTGTCGAAGAGATGGTTCCCATCGAGGATACGGAGGAATCGCTGCAGGCTCGCCCGCCGGTTGTAACGGTGATGGGGCACGTGGACCACGGCAAGACCTCTCTGCTGGACGCCATACGCGATACCGCCGTTACGGATCAGGAGATGGGGGGGATAACCCAGCACATCGGGGCGTCGGTAGTGGAGCACGAAGGCAAAACGATAACCTTTATCGATACCCCCGGGCACGAATCCTTCACCGCCTTGCGCGCCAGGGGCGCTAAGGTAACCGACATCGCCGTGCTGGTAGTGGCGGCTGACGATGGCGTTATGCCCCAGACGGTTGAGGCGATAGACCACGCCAAGGCCGCCGAGGTGCCTATAATGGTGGCCGTTAACAAGATAGATAAGCCGGAAGCCAATCCCACACGTGTGCGCCAGCAGCTAACGGAATTCAACCTGCTGCCGGAGGAATGGGGCGGAGACACCATATATGTCGATGTTTCCGCTAAGCAGGAGACGAACCTCGACCATCTCCTGGAGATGATCGTCCTGCTCTCTGAGATACACGATTATCGTGCGAATCCCGACGCGCCCGCCAGCGGCAACATCATCGAGGCACGTCTCGATAAGGGGCGGGGGACGGTTGCCACGCTGCTCGTGAAACGCGGGACACTGAAGCGTGGAGATGCCTTGATGGCCGGAAAGACATACGGCAGGGTGCGCGCGATCGTTGACGACAAAGGCAGGATGATACAGGAAGCCGGTCCTTCGGCTCCCGTGGAGATTCTCGGGCTGAATGCGGTTCCCGAGCCGGGAGACGAGTTCACGGTGATGGAGGACGACAAGAAGGCCCGTGCCGTTGCGGAGGCTAGGGCATCGCGGGAAAAAGCTGCCGAGGAGCGCACGGCGGTGAGGACGATATCGCTGGAAGACCTCTTCAGGCAGATACAGGACGGAGAGGTGCAGGAATTCAACCTGATCATCAAGGCTGATACCCAGGGTTCTCTGGAGGCGGTAAGGGACTCAGTGGCCAAGATTAAAATCGGAGACATAGTTGTAAACGTCATTCATACCGGCGTTGGAGCGATAAACGAAAACGACGTCATGCTCGCAAAGGCCTCGAGCGCGGTGGTCATCGGATTCAACGTGAGACCGGATTCAAGCGTTCAGGATACGGCCGTGAAGGAAAAGGTAGAAATACGGACCTACCGGGTCATATATCAATTACTGGAGGAAATTAAAGCCGCTCTTGTCGGGATGCTCAAACCGGAGTTCGAGGAGATCAAGATAGGAGAGCTGGAGGTACGTGCGGTCTTTCGCGTGCCGAGGCAGGGGGCAATTGCAGGGACCTACGTGAAAGAAGGGGAGATCAACAGGAACTCGCGCGTCAGGTTACTCCGGGACGGCGCCATAGTATACGAAGGCGGCATCTCTTCGTTGCGCAGGTTCAAAGATGACGTTCGTTCCGTATCGGCCGGGTATGAGTGCGGGGTGGGGCTGGAGAATTTCCAGGACATCAAAGAGGGAGACGTCATAGAGGTTATAGAAATGCGCGAGATACCCAGGAGCGGCGAGGCGGCTGGCCCCTGAGGAGGCCGGCGCTATGTATATTGGTGCGTTGAGGATCGAGCTGTATATGCCCCAGTGCCATAATCTCAAGGAAAAACGCCAGGTCATCAGGTCCGTAATTGACCGTATCCTCAACCGTTTCAATGTGGCCGTAGCAGAGGTCGACAAACAGGAACTGTGGCAGGCATGCAGCCTGGGCATCGCCTGTGTCAGCAACAGGGAATATGCCGCGCGCGAGACGCTCAACCGCGTTGACCGCAGCGTGAGGTCGTCGGGAAAGGCGGAGGTATTGGAATCTCAAGCCTTCATATTCAAGCCTTGAGGAAAAAGCGCTCTCTCAGCGGGGTGATCGCGATGATACCCGACCGGATGAAAAGAATAAACGAAGCATGCAAGGAAGCTCTGGGCGAAATATTGCTGGAGAAGATAAAGGATCCACGCATAGGATTCGTGACCGTGACCGCGGTTGAGGTCGCGCCGGATCTTCGTCAGGCAAAGGTCTGGTTGAGCATTCTCGGCTCTGAGGAAGAGACGGAGGCATCCATGAAGGTATTGGAGAAAGCCAAAGGCTTCATCCGCAGCGAGCTGGGGAAACGCGTGCGCATGCGTTACACGCCGGAGCTGAAGATATACCTCGATCGAGGTGCGGAGATAAGCGAGAAAGTGCAGGATATACTACACAGACTTGAAGAGGAATCATGAAAGAACTGGAGGCGGTCGCACGAGAGCTCGCAGAAGCGCAGGAAATAGGCCTCAGTTCTCACGTAAATCCTGATGGAGATAGCATCGGCTCCCTGCTCGGCCTGGCCATGGCGCTGAGTGGCCGAGGAAAGGAAGTCTATGCCTGCATGCCGGAGCCATGGAAATACCCGCCGCAGTATCTTTTTCTGCCCGCAAGGGAGATGCTGCTGGAAATCGACGACCTGCCCGATGAACTGGATCTGTTCGTAACCTTGGATTGCAGCAACCCCGAAAGACTGGGCCCGCTGCAAGAAAAAGCTACGAGCGGATACAGGCTGTTGAATATCGATCACCACGAGGACAACAAGCTGTATGGAGATATAAACCTGGTCGACGAACACGCATCCTCAACTGCGGAACTTGTTTTCAAGTTGTTGAAAATGCAGGGCTGGGAACTCGTTGCGGAGATTGCGACTTGCCTCTATACCGGGATCGTAACCGATACTGGACGCTTTGAACATCGCAACACCTCGCCTGTGACTTTCGCGGTAGCAGCCGAACTGGCTGACGCAGGCGCGGATATATTTAGGGTGGTAAACGAAGTGTATGAAAATCAGTCCCTGCCTTACACGCGTCTATTGGGGCGTGCGCTGCAGCGCATAGAGTTGGTTGAGGATCTGGGGCTCGCATACAGCTATATAACGCAAAGAGACCTGTTTGAAACGGAGGCGGTACTACCGGAGACGGAGGACCTCATAGATCATCTGCGTTCGTTGCGCGGCACCCAGGTGGTCGCGCTCTTCAAAGAGCTTTCGGACGGCAAGGTGCGCGTCAGCCTGCGTTCGCGCGATACTTACGAGGTGGGACCCCTGGCTCGCAGCATGGGCGGTGGAGGTCATGCCAGGGCGGCCGGTTATACCTCTGAAGCCGATGTCGGGGAGAGCATCTCCGCCTTCGTGCGAGAGCTGGGCAAACGGCTCTCTTTATGAAGTAATGGATGGGTTGCTGCTTCTGGACAAGCCTCAGGGGCCCACCTCGCATGACGTGGTGGCAGCCCTCAAAGCTATATTCGACGTAAGAAAAACAGGGCATGCCGGCACGCTCGATCCACTTGCGTCGGGACTTCTGGTAATACTCGTGGGGAGAGCCACCAAGCTCGCACCGTATGTTCCGGGTGATCCCAAGGTGTATGAGGGTCGTATCCTGCTCGGGATATCCACGGACAGTCTCGATATCGAGGGAGAATTGCTGAGCGAGGTACCTTGCGAAAAGGGAGCGCAAGAGGCGCGAGAAGCGCTGGCTGCGCTGGTGGGTACCCTGGAGCAGGTACCCCCCATGTTCTCCGCGGCAAAATACATGGGCAAGCCGCTGTACACATATGCGCGACGCGGTGAGGAGGTTCCCAGAAAGAGCCGCATGGTGCGGATATACCGCTTTGAGATGAGTGGATTCCGCGCTGCGGGCGGACGCGCCGAGATAGATTTCCATGTTGCATGCTCCCCGGGAACGTACGTGAGGGATCTGGCGGCAAGGGTAGGAGATGCCCTTGGCTGCGGAGGTGTCATCTCGTGCCTGCGCCGCATTGCATCCGGCCCATATCGTGTTGAAGATGCGCATACCGTGCAGGAGATAAGGGAGTGTGTTGCCGGCAGGAGAGCATTTCTGCTGCCGCCGGAGAGGGCGGTTGAGGGGTACGGGAGCATAGGGGTCTCACCTGAAGGTATGCAGGCCGCGCTGCATGGCGCGCCGCTGAGCGCCGACGTCATAAGCGAGGCGGACGGGGAGATCGAAGAGGGGGACATAGTCAAGGTGTTCGGGGGCGGAGCGCTCCTGGGCATGCATGTCGTAGAGCGGGTAAACCCATTCGTCTCGCGTGCACTGCGCATTATATAGGTGAGAGCGCAAAGAGCTGTCACCCGGGAAACGATTGAAATTGAGCATCTTGTGACTATAGTCTATAGGGGTATTTATGGAGGCCGTCACACAGCCGGCCCGTGAGCAGGAGGAAAGGGAAGCCCGCAAGAGATGGAGATCATACCTGGTATTGGAGCGATACCTGAGGAAATAGGCGACACGGTGGTGACCATCGGGATGTTCGACGGCGTACACCGCGGCCATCAGAAGATCATCCACATCGCGCACGAGAAAGCGAGAGAGCTTTCACTGCGTTGCGTAGTCTTCACGTTCGACCGCCACCCCCTCGAGGTCCTGAAGCCGGGGAAGCACCCCAAACTGTTGTCGTCGACCGCCCAGAAACTCAGACTGCTCGAGGAACTGGATGTGGACATGGTCCTCATGGCGCACTTCGACGAAGAGTTCTCCAGGATATCTGCCGGGGACTTCGCGGAGAACCTGCTGGCGGGCAGGCTGAAGGCTCGAGAGGTTGTCCTGGGCGTGAATTTCCATTTCGGGAGGGGCGGCGAAGGTGATGTGGACTTTCTGAAGGGGACGGCGGATCCACTGGGTATCGCGGTGACTCCGGTTGCCCTTCTGCGCGACAACGGAGATGTGATATCCAGCACCCTTATCCGCAAGATGATCGAGGATGGCAGGGTCGAGGAGGCAAAAGAACGCCTGGGATGGGATTACATTATCGAAGGTGTGGTGGTACGGGGGAACGCAAGGGGCAGAAAGATGGGGTTCCCCACTGCGAATATAGAGGTGCACGACAACCGCTGCATCCCGGCCAATGGGGTTTATGCCGGCGAGGCTTACCTGGAACACCGCGTGCTGCCTGCCGTATCCTATGTCGGGGAAGTGCCTACTTTCGCGGCAGAAGAGCAAGCCAGGCGGCGCATAGAGGTTCACATGCCCGGCTGGGAAGATGATCTGTACGATCATTTCATGGGCATATCTTTTCAGAGGAGGCTGCGGGGGGAGGAGGTCTTTCCCGATGCTCAAGCGCTCATGGAACAGATAGAGCAAGACGTTAAGCGTGCCCTGGAGTCTTGAACCGTCCGCGATGATGCGTGTGATTTACCGCCTCGGCGGCACTGTGCTATCATCTCATCGTGCGATAATAAGATCAGAAGGGCTGAGAGGCGGCTGGAGAGCCGCCCGAACCTAGGCCTAGGAATGGAGAGAGCCGACTTCTTTCTTGGGTCTATGGGGATGAAGGAGGTGAAAAGGCATGCCCCTCAACAGTGAGCGGAAACTCGAGATAATCGAGGAGTACAAGTCTCACGAAAAGGACACGGGATCCGCTGAAGTCCAGATCGCTATCCTCTCCAAGCGTATCGACGACCTTACCGAACATCTCAAAGTGCACAGTAAGGATCACCATTCCCGTAGAGGATTGCTGAAGATGGTCGGCAAGAGAAGGAGAATGCTCGACTATCTCAAGAACAAGGACGTGGAGCGGTACCGGTCACTCATCGAGAGACTGGGATTGCGGCGCTAACAGAAGGCCGCAGCGTTGTAACTGGTTGTGAAGAATATGAATGGAGATGAAAAAGAAAATGACCGAAGACGAAGTCAGGAGATACTCGGTTGATATCGCGGGAAAGGTAACCGAGCTTGAGATCGGGAAACTGGCCCCCCTGGCCGATGGAGCTGTGATGATATCGTGCGGAGGTACAGATATTCTGGTCACGGCCATGGGCTCAAAGCACGAGGTGGACAGGGACTTCTTCCCCCTTGTAGTGGATATCGAAGAGAGGATGTATGCGGCCGGCAAGATACCTGGAGGATTTTTCCGCCGCGAAGGTCGTCCGTCTGAGAAGTCCATACTGAATATGAGACTCATAGACCGCCCGCTGCGGCCGAGCTTTCCAGAGGGGATGCGTATTGAAGTGCAGGTGATCGGGACTATCCTCTCGGTTGACCAGAGCAACCCTCCCGATGTAATGGCCATAAATGGAGCATCAACAGCCTTGTGCATATCAGATATACCGTTCAACGGGCCAGTTGGTGCCGTAAGGGTAGGCCTGTTCCCCGATGGGCCAAAGCTCAATCCTACCCTGCAGGAACTGGAAAGCAGCAGTCTCGATCTCGTGGTCGCCGGTGTACTCAACCCGGAGACGAACGAGGTGGACATCATAATGGTGGAGGCTGGTGCTTCGCAGGTCACGGAGGAGGACATGGTCGATGCCCTCGAGTTCTCCAAACAGGGTGTACGCGAGATGATCAGGATACAGCAGCAGATCATGCGGGAACTCGGAAAGGAAAAGCGCAGCGTCATACTCAAGAGCCATGATTTCGATGCCGTTTATACGCGATTTCCCGATATCCAGGCCAGGGTGGAGCAGATGGTGCATGAGACCGCTCGTAATCAGTTGGACAAACCGGAACGGGACCGCGGCATGGACAACCTGCTGAACGAACTGCTGCTGGCAGCCGAGATGGAAGGTGCCGGCGATGATTTTCTGGATGCCGTGAAGGAGTGCTTCAGCCACACGGTCGGCCATACGGTGAGACGTATGATAGTGGAGGAGGAGATGCGCATAGATGGCAGGCGCCCGGAGGAGATACGCCCCATTTCCTGCGAGGTGAATCTCGTCTCGCGCACCCACGGCTCGGGTCTGTTCAAGCGCGGGCTCACCCAGGTGCTCACGCTCCTGACTTTGGGCCCGATAAGCGATATGCAGCGTATCGATGATCTGTCGCCCGACGAAAGCAAGCGTTACCTTCACCATTACAACTTCCCGCCTTTCTCGGTAGGAGAAACAGGAATGCTAAGAGGCCCGCGGCGTAGGGAGATAGGGCACGGAGCGCTTGCCGAGAGAGCCCTGGTGGGGGTCATCCCGGACGAGGAACGTTTCCCCTATACGATCCGCCTGGTCTCGGAGGTTCTTTCCTCCAACGGATCGACCTCGATGGCCTCGGTATGCGCGTCGAGCCTGGCGCTTATGGACGCAGGCGTCCCGCTCAATGACAACAAGGCCGTGGCCGGCATAGCCATGGGCCTCATAAAGGAGGACGACAAGGTAGCGGTGCTCACGGATATCCAGGGCTTCGAGGATAAATACGGCGACATGGACTTCAAGGTGGCGGGGACGGAAGAAGGCATTACCGCCCTCCAGATGGATATGAAGATACATGGCATAAGCGTCGAGATCATGCAACGGGCGCTTGCACAGGCCCGCGAAGCGCGACTTTACGTTCTGCGCAAGATCAGGGAGGCATTACCGCAACCGCGCGAGGAACTCTCTCCCTTCGCACCGCGGGTGATCACCTTCGAGGTGCCGGTGGATAAGATACGGGAGGTCATCGGTCCGGGTGGAAAAGTCATCCACCGCATCGTCGCCGAGCACGACGTAGAACTCGACATAGAGGACGACGGAAGGGTGTTCATAACCGCCAAGGACCTGGCGAGTGCCCAGGCGGCGCGCAAAATGGTAGACGCGATCATCCGGGAACCCAGGCCTGGCGAGCAATTCGAGGGCACGGTTACGCGCATTATGAACTTCGGCGCCTTCGTAGAGTTCCTTCCCGGCAAGGAGGGGTTGGTGCACATCTCGAAGCTGGCTGACCGCCATATACCGCGGGTCGAGGACGTGATAAACGTCGGGGACAGCGTGAAGGTGGAGGTGCTGGAGATCGACAAGATGGGCAGGATCAATCTCAAGGCAGTGGATCTCGAAATACCCGATGGCCTTCCCGAATCCGGTCCGCCGCGGGACGAACGCAGGCATAACAGCAGGAATAATCCCCGACAGCAGCCCCGCTATCAATCCGGGCAGGGCAGGCATGATGCGAGTGACCGCGACAAGGGAAATCCCGACCAGCAAGGGCAAGAACGGAAGGACCACCAGTAAACCGCAATATCAATGGGTGAAAAATACTTCGAGCAGACCGAGAGCGGAAACGGCATCCGCATCCTTACGGAGCGGATGCCCAATCTGCGCAGCGTTACCTCCGGATTCTGGGTAGGGGTAGGATCGCGCGACGAACCGCAGGAGCTGTCGGGTATAAGCCACTTCATCGAGCACCTCATGTTCAAGGGCACCTCGCGGCGTACCGCAAGGCATATCGCGGAGGAGTTCGATACGATGGGTGGAGAGCTCAACGCGTTCTCCGCGAAGGAGTATACCTGCTACTATGCCAAGGTACTCGACGAGAAGGTCGAGGATGCCTTCGAGGTGATAGCGGATATGCTGCTGCGCTCGCTCATGCGTCCGCAGGACGTCGACTCCGAAAGAAGGGTGATCCTCGAGGAGATAGCCATGCATGAGGATTCTCCCGACGACATCATCCACGACCTCTTCGTATCGGCCTTGTGGGAGTCCCACCCACTAGGGCAGAGCGTGCTCGGCTATCAGAACGTGATCCGCACGCTCGGGAGCGACGAAATAGGCGGCTATTTTAACGATTATTACCGACCGCAGAACATGGTTATAGCCGCTGCGGGAAATATAGAGCACGCCGAGGTAGCGGACCTGGTAGAGCGTTTCATGAAGGCGGATGGGAGAGGATCGAGTCACGAGAGGCACAGCGTGGTGCCGGAGATAAGGCCTCATACGGTCGTTTACGACAGGCCGACGGAGCAGGCGCATATCGTACTGGGCACGCAGGGGCTGCCGCGTAAACACCCGGCACGCTTCACCCTTGCGTTGCTCGACAATATACTTGGTGGCGGGATGAGCTCGAGGTTGTTTCAGAAGATCAGGGAGGAGCGCTCTCTGGCATATTCGATATTCTCGTATCATTCCATGTACGTGGAAACGGGCCTCGTAGCCGTTTACGCGGGAACAAACCCTGAAAACGCCGCATCGGTTCTCGAGCTTGTAAAAGAGGAATTGGAGCAGCTCCTGGACAGAGGCATAACCCAGGAGGAACTGCACAGGGCCAAGGGGCACTTGAAGGGGAACCTGGTCTTGAGCCTTGAAGACAGCGGGAGCCGCATGACGCGGCTGGGCAAGGCTGAGATCTGTCAGGGGGAGATACTCAACATGGACCAGTTGCTGGAGCGCATAGAAGCGGTCACTTCCGACGATGTCCAGCAGCTGGCAAGAGACCTCTTCGGTCCGAGAAAACTGGTTGTGACGGCTATCGGCCCCTTCGGCGGAAAAGACATACAGGGGCATCTTTTCTAACCGCCGCAGCCTTGCGTTGTTGAGCGATGCGGGCGTCTGCGTCCGCCCGATATCTTGAACCTCGTTTTATGCGGTATTTTTTCTTGTATGGGCACGGAAAGGGGGGATCGTCTATGAAAATAGGGATCTGCGGCGCGGGAGGCCGCATGGGTCGCGAGATATGCAAGGCCGTTGCGGCCGAAGACGACCTGGACCTGGTATGCGCGGTCGATCCAGCATGGGAGGGAGAAAGGCTGGATACCCTGGAACCCGCATTGGAGACGGATCTGGTTATTGAGGGGAAAGTCGCCAGCATGGCGGACAGCGGTGTAGAGGTGATGGTCGATTTCTCCGTTGCTTCGGCCGCGGGTAAAAACGTTTCCTTCGCTCTCGAGCGGGGGATCTACTGTGTTGTGGGGACCACTGGTTTTGGTGAAGAGGAGTTGAAAGGCTTCGGACGCATCTCGCGCGAGAGCGGTGTAGCATGCATGGTGGCGCCGAATTTCGCCATAGGAGCGGTTCTGATGATGGACTTTTCACGACGCGCCAGCAGGTACCTTGATGCGTGCGAGATCATAGAGCTTCATCACGATGCGAAACTGGATGCGCCCTCGGGCACGGCGCGAGGAACCGCGCGCCTTATACTTGCAGAGCGCGCGAGAGAGGCACAAGAAGAGCGGCAAGCAGGCCCGCGCGGCCTGGACCTGGGAGGCATACATATACATTCCGTGCGCCTGCCTGGACTGGTTGCCCACCAGGAAGTGATCTTCGGCGGGCGCGGGCAGACGCTCTCCATACGCCACGACTCTTACGACCGCACTTCTTTCATGCCCGGGGTTATCCTGGCCGTCAGGAAAGTTGTCGGCATGAAGGGTTTGGTCGTCGGCCTGGAGAAGCTGCTGGATCTTTAGGGGCGGTAAACCGCGTGCAACCTATGTGATACATAGCATGTAGGGGCAGTAGGGTAGCGAGGACGAGAAAGGGGGAGGCGATGCGGGATTTGAAAGGGAAAATAGTGCTGGTGACGGGAGCGGCACGCGGCATGGGAAAGCTGCACGCGGGCAATTTCGCACGCGAGGGTTCCATTGTCGTGCTGAGCGATGTTGATGAGTATGCACTTGAAAAAACCGCTGAAGAACTGTACGCAGGCGGCTTCAGGGTGCATGCATACAAGCTTGATGTTTCGGACAGGGATGACTGTTTCGAGTTTGCGGGGAAGGTAAAATCAGAAGTAGGAACGGTAGACGTCCTGATAAACAACGCCGGGGTAACGGAATGCTATGCGGTCCTCGATCTCTCCGAAGATTCCGTACGTCGCATGGCTGAAGTGAATTACATGGGATACGTCTGGATGATGCAGGCATTCGTGCCGGAGATGGTAAAGCGCGGTTCCGGGCACGTCGTAAACGTATGTTCCGTTGCGGGTAAAGTGGGGACCGCGAGAATGGGCGGTTACTGTGCCACCAAGTTCGCCGATATCGGGATCACGGATGCGATTCGCATGGAATTGCGGGGCAGCGGCGTCAGCTTTACCATCGTCAACCCGGGATATGTGGCAACGGGCATGTTCGAGGGGGCCAGAGTTCCTTTTATCACCAATTGGCAGGACCCGCAGAAAGTAGCGGACGCAGTCGTTGAGGCGGTAAGAAAGAACAAGGCCGAGATCTGCGTACCTCGCGCCAACGTGCTTCTCGTAGCATTCATGAGGGGGCTCTGCATGCCGAAAGTAATAGATTTCATGTTCCACGTCCTGGGGGCTGACCGCTCCATGGACAAATGGTGTAAGGACAAGGAACGGCCATTCTGAAAAGGTCATTGTGGGAGATACGTTGAACAAGGATTTGAGGATGAGGGGAGGTTTTTGCCTCCAAAGCGGCAGGAAAGATCTTTATGCCTGCCGGAATTTCGTTGACGGGGGTCAGGATGGCCGCTCCCAAAAAGACCGGCGGCAAGCCAAAAACGAGCAAATCTAAGAGCACGCAGCAGCGTAAAAAACAGGCACGCAAGAAAGCGGATGAAAAGAGCGGCCTGCCGCGAAACCTGCGCGAGATATATGGTGTATCCATCATAACCCTGGCGATCCTTCTCTTCCTGGCCTTTTTCCTGGCGGCGTTGGGACCGGTGGGCCGGGGGTTAGACCTCTTTTTCTCGTATCTGCTCGGCGGGGTCCGCTATGCGCTGCCTTTCATCCTCCTGGCAATCGGCCTGGCATTGCTGCTGGGACGTCTTGGCGAGATTGCATCGCGGGAAGAGAGGGGTTGGAGGCTGACCTGGGTCGAGCTGGCGGGAACCGCTATCATGATCATTGCGGTCTGCGCCCTGCTGCATATAAGGGTAGGAAGCCCCGAGGTTATGTTCACCCGCTCTAATCTCGAGGAAGGAGGCGGGCTGCTGGGGGCGGTTATAGCGTGGCCTCTTTTCAAGATGTTCGGCAAAGCCGGGGCCTACGTTCTCATCGCCGCAATGCTGATAGTGGGATTTCTGCTTTTGACCGGTCTTACCATCTCGAAATATTTTCAGGAGCGGGTAAAGAAGAGGCGCCGCGAACGCGCGGAGAAGAAGGCTCGCAGAGCAAAGGCGGCTGAAGAAGAGGCGAAAGAGCTCACGCACAGAGAAGCCCCCGATGTGGCGGCGCGCAAGAGGCAGCCTAAAAAAGAGCCTGAAGGGGTCTCGGAGTCAGTTCATGAGACCCCCGAGACCCCCGCGGAAATGCCCGCGCCGCCTCGCTTGACAATGGAGGAGACCGGTCAGTTGGCGATCGAGATGCCGCAAGGCGAGAGGGGTAAGCCTTACCGCCTCCCTCCCCTCGAATTACTTGGTTTATCTGGAGACCGCAGGTCGATTTCCCGCAAGAGCGTTAACGAAAGCATAGCGATACTGGAAAAAACCCTGAGTGATTTCGGCGTGGATGCAGCGGTGACCCGCGTAACGCGAGGACCAACGGTGACGAGGTTCGAAGTCGAGCTTGGCTCGGGGGTCAAAGTGAACCGCGTACTCAACTTGAGCGACGATATCGCCTACGCACTTGCGTCACCAGATATAAGGATCATCACACCGATTCCCGGTAAATCTGCGATCGGCATAGAGATACCCAACCGGGAGCGGGACCTGGTGACTCTTGGAGATATCGTGGCGGCCGCCAGGGGCCGCAAGGCGGTTTCGCCCTTGAGGGTGGGACTGGGCATGGACGTATCGGGGCAGCCCGTACTCGTCGATCTGCGGGATATGCCTCATCTGCTGCTTGCAGGAGCGACGGGCACCGGGAAGAGCTGCTGTATAAATGCCATGATCGCATCGGTGCTCTTGACCGCGCCCCCGCAAGAAGTGCGCATGCTCATGATCGATCCTAAATACGTAGAGCTTTCCCACTTCAACGGCATACCCCACCTTTTGACACCCGTGATCACTGACACCAAAAAGGCTGCGGGAGCTTTGGCATGGGTCGTGCGCGAGATGGAACAGCGTTACCAGGTTTTGTCCAGGGCTGGCGTTAAGAACATCGTGGCCTACCGCTCGGCACTGCAGGAAGGGTTGGAGAAAGAACTCGACGATGCGGGAGAGAGGCAATTCACCCACCTGCCGTATGTTCTCGTAGTCATCGACGAGCTGGCCGACCTGATGATGGTATCTCCGGCGGAGGTAGAGGATTCGATAGCCAGGATCGCCCAGATGGCTAGAGCGGTCGGCATTCACCTTGTGGTAGCTACTCAGCGCCCTTCCGTGGACGTGGTGACAGGCCTGATAAAAGCCAACATGCCTTCGCGCATAGCTTTCACCGTGGCCAGCCAGGCAGATTCCCGCGTGATCCTCGATGTGGGCGGAGCGGAGAAGCTGGTGGGCCACGGGGACATGCTGTTTCTTCCCGCCGGCAGCTCTAAGGCAATGCGCGTACAGGGTGCCTATATAGCGGAGAGAGAAATAACGGCGATAGCCGCATTTATCAAACGGCAGAGGCACGCGGATTATAAGGAAGAGATACTGGAAGAAGCTGGAGCCGGAAGGAAGGAAAAGACCCGTGACGACGAGTTGCTGGAGGAGGCCATAGAGGTCGTCGTGCATTCCGAAATGGCGTCGGCGTCGCTGCTGCAGAGGAAGCTGCGCGTGGGATATGCGCGCGCAGCTCGGCTGGTAGACCTCATGGAAGAGCTGGGAATAGTCGGTGGCCACGAGGGCAGCAAGCCGAGAGCCGTCCTTATGACCGTCGAAGAGCTGGAAGAGAGGAAGAGGCGGTTGGCCGTACAGGACGATAATGAGGGCTAAGATAAAGTTATCCGGGCGCGGCATTTATTGAAGCGAAGTGGATTTCTGCTATGAGAGTGAAAAACTTTGGTATAATCTACCCAACAGGATAGAGGCAGGAGGTCGTGGTGGCAAACAGATTGGCTCAAGAAGTTGAGAAGATCCTATCGGCGGCCGTGGGTGATTTTATCGCCAAGGCTACGGTGAAAAAGAACTGCGAGCTGATAGGGACGACGCCGGACGACCTTACCGTCGATAAGCTTCCCGAGCTGGCAGAGAAGATTGAAAAATCGGTATCCTTCTTTTCGGGCAAAGACGTCGGTAGCGGCGTGGCCGAAAAGATCAAGGCCGTCAAGATCTGAGAGACAGCATAGCCGGGGATAAGCGACCACGCCGCGGGGAGGTATGGGCGTTACCGGCGGCGTAACCCTAAAGAAAGCATGTTGCCGACGCCTGAAAGGCGCACGGCTTTTTAACGTCCAGGGTCTACGCGCCGCCGTGATGGAAGTGGAACCCCGGTGATCTTAGGTTGGCAAGATGGAGACAGCATGGCGTATCGCAGCAGAACCTTCTTTCTTTATTGCCTCGGCTGTCCGAAAAACGAAGTAGATTGCGATTATCTTGCCACCGCTCTGTTGCGCGCGGGATGGAGCAGATGCGATAGGCAGGAGGACGCCGCGGTAATCGTGATAAATACCTGTTCGTTTATCGTTCCCGCCGTCGAGGAGTCGATAGAGGCGATTCTGGAGATGGGCGACCCGGAAGTCAAGGGTGACAGGCGCCTGGTGGTTACTGGTTGCCTGGTTTCAAGGTACGGCGAGGGTACCTTAACGGTACTTCTGCCGGAAGTAGACCTGTTCGTAGATTTTGCGGGCTATACGCGTTTCGCCGCGATGTTGGAAAAAATGCTGGAAGGGAAGGCTTCCTGCGCTGAAGATACGTTCTCCCGGGAGCACGCGTCTACTCTCTCCAGGGGGTACGTTTACATCAAGATAGCCGAGGGTTGCGGAAGGAAGTGCACTTTCTGTACCATTCCCGCCATAAGGGGACCTCTCCGTTCGCGGCCATGGCAGGAGATAAGGGAGGAAGCACGCTTTTTTCTTGACACGGGGGCCCGTGAGATCATCCTCGTCGCCCAGGACACTACGTCGTATGGCCTGGACATATACGGCAGACGATCGCTTGGCCCGCTGATGGAAAATCTCTGCGAGGAAGAAGGCGACTGGATGCTGAGGGTGATGTATGTACATCCCCAGGGGGTAGATGACGAATTCATCAGAGCGATGAGTCACCCGCGGGTCCAGAATTATCTTGACCTCCCGTTCCAGCACGTCGACGCGAAGATCCTTGCCGCCATGGGGAGAAGAGGGGATGTCGATTCGTATCGCAAGCTCCTCGCACGTGCAGAGGAGGTCATGGGCGATACCGCCGTGCGAGCCACTTTCATGTTGGGCTTCCCCGGCGAGGACCGGGATGCATTCGACTCCTTGTACGATTTCGCCGCGGAGATGCGTTTTGACTGGTTAGGTCTTTTTAGCTATTCTCAGGAGGAAAATACCGCCGCGTTTTCCCTGGGAAAGGGCGCCGGTGCGGCCGTAGCAAGGAGAAGGATAGAAAAATTATCGGCTCTCCAGGAAGGGATAATGCGGGAAAAGGCAGCGAATATGGTGGGAAGGAAACTGAAAGTGCTCGTGGAAGGTAGAAGCCTCGAGGCGCCCGGTTTCTGGGAAGCGAGGTCGTATCGGGAAGCCCCGGATATAGACGGGGTTATATTCATGCCGCATAACGGAGACCTAAGACCGGGGAGCACGTTCGCGGCGAGTATCTTCGCAAGTGAAGGGACAGATCTGCTTGGCGATCTTCAACCGCAGTAGGAATAAGCTGACGCAGATAAGGGTAGAGGAGAACTGGAATCTGCCCAATGCGCTGACTTTCTCGCGCGTGCTGATGGCGCCCGCGATAGCCTTTTTTCTATGGGATGACGACCGTTTTAAGAACATTCTTGCCGCCGTGACGATAGGCGGAGCGGCGTTTACCGATTTCCTCGATGGATACCTGGCACGCAGGCAGGGAAAAGAAACGAGCCTGGGGCAATTCCTTGACCCTCTCGCGGACAAGATATGCTTGTCGACCGCATTCATTATGCTCGCGGTGAGAGGCAGGATACCGTCATGGGTGCCGGGAGTGATAATAGGGCGGGAAGCCCTGATCACGCTTTTCCGCATCTACGCCGGCTCGCAGGGATCGTCGGTGCCGGCAAGCATATGGGGCAAGCTCAAAACAAACTCCCAGCTGATTGCCTTGCTCATAGTCATCCTGGAGAAAAAAGGGCCTTCCTACGATAAGCTCGAACGAGGCGCAGTCAACCTTTCCGTTGCGCTCACTCTCTATTCCGGGTTGGACTACACTTTCAAAGCCAAGCGTTACCTGGAGAAAACGGAAGGAGCGTAGCGTGTTCGGGTGCACGCTGCTGGCGGTAGGCGAGGAACTCCTGGATGGCAGGGTAAGCGACACCAATTCGGATTTCATCAGCGAAAAACTACAGTCACTGGGCATGAAAGTGGTCCTGCGCATCATCGTGGGAGACGACGCGGGACATATATCGCAAGCACTGAAATTGGCCATGTCGCTATCGCATGTGGTCGTCATCACGGGGGGCCTGGGGCCGACGGAAGACGACCTGACCCGGGAGGCGGTAGCGCAGACGCTCGGGCTCAGGTTACACAGGGATGCCGGGCAGGAGAAACATCTGGAGGAGTTCTTCTCGGCAATGGGAAGAGAGATGTCACCCAACAACCGCAAGCAGGCGGATCTGTTGCAGGGGGCGTTTCCCATAACGGCGCGCCTGGGAACGGCGCCCGGTCAATGGTTTCAGAAAGACGGTTGTATGGTGATCATGGTCCCCGGGGTGCCGCGGGAGATGGAGGACATGATCGCGGGAGATATTGTCCCGCTGCTCGCGGAGCGTTTCTCTCTTCTGAAAAGTGCAAGCACGAAAACGCTGCTGGTAGCCGCCCGTCCCGAGTCCGAACTTGCCGAGCAGGTCCAGGCTGCTCTTTCCGGCATGCGGGGCGTAAGCGTTTCGTACCGTGCGATGATGGGCCAGATAGAACTGAAGCTGTCTGCGTCCGCCGGTGAGTCCGGTCTGGAAGATGCCGCTGGACGCATCAGGGAAGCACTTGGGCCGTGGGTTGTTGCGGAGGGCACGGAGACACTCGAGGGAAACCTCGGCAGGGAGCTGCATCGCCGGGAATTGACCATCGCGGTAGCCGAATCCCTGACCGGCGGCATGGTGGGCGAGAGGATAACCCGCGTCCCGGGCAGCTCCGACTATTTCAAGGGCGGTATCCTTGCTTATACGTACGGGGTGAAAGCCGATCTCCTGGGGGTGGACGCAGAGCTGCTCCGCAGAGAAGGCGCGGTCAACGAAAAAGTGGCGAAAGGCATGGCGGCTGGGGTCAGAGATCGTCTGGGCGCGGATATAGGAATTGCATTGACGGGGGTAGCCGGGCCGAAGAAGGGCGGCGAGGAGGAGCCGCCGGGTACCGTGTCGTTCGCCCTTGCCCACGAAAAGAATACGTACAGCTGGAAATACCGCTTGCCCGGAGACCGCGAGATGGTACGTAATTTCGCGTCGACGGTGATGCTTACCATAGCTTACCTCTATGTTCGCGGGGAGGAGATCGAGGATGTCCGGTGAAAAAATGAGGCTTTTCGTAGCAGCCGATATCCCGGGAGACGTCAGGGAACTGCTCGCCTCTGCCGTGCAGGGCATCAGGGGTGAAGAATTGGGCGCCCGCTGGGTTAGACTGGAAAACCTCCACCTGACCCTCAAGTTCATCGGGGATTACGAGAAGGATGAAATGGATCGTCTGTCGAACGAGGTACGGGCGACAGCGCAGAGATGCGAGCCCTTCGAGGCGCTTCTGGGGGGAAGCGGCGCTTTCCCGTCGCCGCGCAGGGCGCGCATTATATGGGTGGCCGTGAGCAGCGGGGTGAGGGAAGCGGAGGCCGTAGCCCGCAAGTTGAATGCCCGTCTGGAGAAGGTAGGGGTCAAAAAGGAGGAACGAGCATTTCGAGGCCATCTTACCCTGGCCAGGCTGCGGCAGGTGCGGGACTGCACGGCGATGCTCGCGGGCGTGGAGGGGAGACTCGAGGGATTGCGGGACATGCCTTTCCGGGTCGATGAAGTAGTGTTATACCGGAGTATTTTAAAACCGGAGGGGCCGGTATACTCCGTTGTGGAGAGGATGGCCTTGGGGGGTTGAACTTTGAGGAAGGTTAAACTGGCGCCGTCCCTACTGAATGCCGACTTCAGCGACCTGAGGGGCGCGGTCTCCGTGATCGAAAGCGTAGCCGATGCAATACATCTCGACGTGATGGACGGGAACTTCGTTCCCAATATCACCTTCGGCCCCTTGGTCGTGAAAGCCGTGAGGTCGATCACGTCGCTGCCGCTGGACGTGCACCTGATGATCGCTCATCCGGCCGAGTATATCGAGGACTTCGTGAAGGCAGGAGCTGACTGGATATCCTTCCACGCCGAGGTTACCCGTCATCCCGGCGAGATACTGGGGATGATACACAAGTACGGAAAACGTGCCGGGGTGGTCATAAACCCCCAGACTCCCGCAGAACGTCTGTTCGAATACCTGGAGCTGTTGGAGTTCATCCTGGTGATGACGGTGATGCCGGGATTCGGTGGCCAGGAGATGATCCCGGATGCGTTGGCAAAGGTAAACGAACTCAAAGAGGAGGCAGCGCGCAGGGGGCTGGAAATAGAAATCGAAGTCGATGGGGGCGTGAAAACGGAAAATCTGGGGTCCGTACTGCAGGCCGGCACGGATATCGTCGTGGTTGGATCCTCGATCTACGCGACACCTGATCCCGGGCAGGCGGCCCAGAACATTCGGGCGATACTCGACGGGAAATGATACGTGCGGGGGCCCGTTGCGTCACGTTGCGGTCCATCGCAGTTGATCGATACCGTGGACAACAGGGCTCTATTGGTCATATAATTTTAACGAAAGACGTAAAGGTCTTCGGGGCAGGGTGAAAACCCCGACCGGCGGTTAAAGTCCGCGAGCCGCAAGGCAGAGCCGGTGAAATCCCGGCACCGACGGTGATAGTCCGGATGGGAGAAGACCTCCAGGCGGTCATTAATGGGCGCCGGGTATTCTCCCGGTGCCCATTTGTTTTCGCAATAGATACGAAAGATAGGTGACGGGAGTTCAAGGAGGAGCTGAGCCGGGCATGGAATTCAGCACCGAGGACAGGCATTTTATGAAAAAGGCATTGTCACTGGCCGCAAAGGGAAAAGGTATGTGTCACCCCAATCCCATGGTAGGGGCGGTGATAGTAAAGGATGGGGAGATAATCGCTAGCGGTTATCACCGCGGTCCGTTCACACGGCATGCGGAGAGCGCGGCCCTGAAGCAGGCCGGAGCAGAGGCGCGGGAGGCGGTCCTTTATGTGACCCTGGAGCCCTGCAATCACCAGGGAAGGACACCGCCATGTACGGAGACCATAATGCAAGCGGGTATAAAGAGGGTTGTAATAGCGGCCCTCGACCCCAACCGCGACGTTAAAGGTGGTGGAGCAGAGAGGCTAAGAGGCGCTGGCATCAGGGTCGAGCACGGCCTGCTGGCTGAGGATGCATCGCGACTCAATGCGGCATACGAGAAATATGTGCTGACGGGCAGACCGCTGGTCACCATAAAGATGGCGATGACGGCGGACGGCAAAGTGGCCGCCCGCGGCGGAGCATCCAAGTGGATCAGCGGCGAAAAGGCACGGAGGTTCGTTCATGCCATGCGCAGGGAAAGCGATGCGATCATGGTGGGAAAGGGAACGGCGGTTGCAGACGATCCAGAGCTTACCGTGCGCAAGGTCTCACTGCGTGGAGCCAGGCCTCCGACGCGTGTGATCGTGGACTCCCATCTGGGAATTTCACTCGACAGCAAGCTGGCGCAGGGGGGCGAGCCGCCGGTGATAGTGGCCACGACCCCCAAGCACGATGCGGACAAGGCTGCGGAGCTCAATGCACGTGGAGTGGAGATAATGGTCCTGCAGGAGAATGCGGGTCGGGTGGACCTGGAAAACCTGCTGTCGGTCCTGGGCGAGCGGGAGTTGGTGCATCTCCTCGTAGAGGGAGGGCCGGTCCTGGTAGCCGCATTGCTCGCGCAAGGCCTGGCGGACCGGCTGGTGCTGTTCGTAGCGCCAAAAGTCTTCGGTGACGGGGAGGCTCTCTCATGGATAGAGGGCAGGGAGGTCAAAGACCCGAAAGGGGCTTTACCTCTGAGATGGAAGAGTGCACGCAGCGTTGGCGAGGACCTGATGTTGCAAGCGGATATAGCGGAGTGGGTGTAGAAGATGTTCACGGGTATCATCGCGGAGATCGGAAGGGTAAGGGAGATCACCATACTGGGAAAAGGAGCGCGCATCACCGTTTCCAGCAGTCGGATATGGAGGGAAATGGCAATAGGTGAATCTGTGGCTGTGAACGGCGTCTGCCTTACCGTGGTCGAGAAGGGCGGGGAAGCGTTCAAGGCGGACATAAGCGAAGAGAGCCTCGAGAGATCTACCCTGGGAAGCCTCAAGAGAGGAATTGAGGTCAACATGGAAAGGGCGCTGACCTTGGATTCTCGCCTGGGCGGCCATATCGTGCAGGGGCACGTGGACGGAGTCGGAAGAGTGGTGGCGGTAGCGGAATCCGGTGAAGGCCGCGTTTACTCGTTCTCGGCGCCGCCTGACGTAGCCGTGTACCTGGTCAACAAGGGCTCGATCGCGGTTGACGGGATAAGCCTGACCGTTAGCGCTCTGGGAGAGGGGGGATTCAGTGTGGCGGTCATACCACACACCGTCCGCGAGACCAACCTGAAGGGGATAAAGGCGGGAGACGCCGTAAACCTGGAAGTTGACATAATCGCGAAATACGTACGCAGGTACCTGGAGCTCGGCGTTCCCGCCGCGCAGGCGGGCGGGGAAACCGGAAGCACCTTGTATGGAAAACTGCTTGAGGGAGGGTTTGCGTGATGGAAGAAGTGATGCAGAAGGACGAGAGCCCCTTCGATACCATCGAAGAGGCGATAGAGGACATCGGCGCGGGCAGGATCGTCATCGTGGTAGACGATGAAGACCGTGAAAACGAGGGTGATTTCCTCATGGCTGCGGCCAGGGTCACTCCCGAAGCTGTTAATTTCATGGCCAAGCATGGACGGGGGCTGATCTGCATGCCTTGCCTGGCGGAACGGCTTGACGAGCTCAATATCCATCCCATGGTAAGCAACAACACGTCTACCCACGAGACTGCCTTCACCGTCTCCATCGGGGCGAAAGGCAAGATAACCACGGGGATTTCCGCATACGACAGGGCCGTTACCATACAGACCGTGCTGGATGCGGCAACAAGGCCCGAGGATATCTCACGACCCGGGCACGTATTTCCCTTACGGGCGAGAGATGGGGGTGTGCTCAGGCGCGCCGGGCATACCGAGGCGGCGGTTGATCTCGCCAGGCTTGCAGGCTGTTTCCCGGCCGGGGTAATCTGCGAGATCATGAACGAGGACGGAACGATGGCCCGCGTTCCGCAGCTTGCGGAGATAAAGAAGAAGTTCGATCTCAAGCTGGTTACCATCGAAGATCTCATACGTTACCGCAACAGGAAGGAAACGCTGGTCAAGCGCGTGGCGGAAGTACGTCTGCCGACGGCTTACGGGGTGTTCCGGGGTATCGGATACGAGTCTCTCGTCGATGGCCAGAACCACCTTGCGCTGGTGAAAGGTGATGTGGCCAGCAAAGAGAACGTGCTGGTTCGCGTACATTCGGAATGCCTGACGGGAGACGTTTTCGGATCGTTAAGATGCGATTGCGGCGTGCAGCTCAGAGCCGCACTGCAGATGATCGAAGAGGAAGGGGAGGGTGTCTTTCTCTACATCATCGGTCACGAGGGCAGGGGTATCGGACTGCCTCACAAGCTGCGGGCTTACATGCTGCAGGAAGAAGGCAAAGATACGGTTGAAGCCAACATAGAGCTCGGCTTTCCTCCCGATGCCAGAGATTACGGCATAGGAGCGCAGATACTGTCCGATCTCGGATTGACAACCATGCGGCTTCTCACCAACAATCCGGCGAAAAGAGTGGGTCTAGAAGGATACGGGCTCAAGGTCGTGGAGCGCGTACCGTTGATAATCGAACCTAACGAAGAGAACTATGCCTACCTCAAGGCAAAACAGGACAAACTCGACCACATTCTGGAGTTTTAATAGAAAGGAGAAATACATGCCTAACTATGAAGGCCACCTGGTAGCGACGGGGCTCAAGTTCGCCATAGTGGTCAGCCGTTTCAACGAGTTCATCAGCACGCGGCTTCTGGACGGAGCCATGGATGCGCTCAAGCGCCTCGACATGGACATGGCGAGCGTAGATGTGGCCTGGGTGCCCGGATCGTTCGAGATACCTCTAGTAGCCTCCAAGCTGGCCGCCAGCGGGCGATACGACGCGGTTATCTGCCTCGGCGCGGTCATCCGTGGCTCGACACCCCATTTCGACTATGTCGCCTCCGAGGTTTCAAAAGGTATCGCACGGGTCAACCTCGATAAGGGGGTGCCCACGGTTTTCGGCATCATCACGGCGGATACCATCGAACAAGCCGTGGAGAGGGCGGGAGCCAAGCAGGGCAACAAGGGCTGGCAGGCCGCTCTGTCTGCGGTTGAGATGGCTAATCTCTTGAAAGAGATGGAGTGAGTTTGATATTCCCAGGCAAGGAAGGCAATAAGTAAGCCTTGTAGTAAAGGCGCCAGGCGGGTTAAGACAGCCGCGCGGCTTTGCCGATAGTCATAGTATAACGTCGGAGCTTTTGAAGGATGCTGGAGAAATAACGTTATCATGGCCGGTAAGGCTGCAAAAGACCTGCTCGATGAGGAGCGTGGGTCCGTAATGTCACGGGCCCTGGAAGCGTTTCCACTGCTGGGTTTTGACTTGCAAGCGTATGACGGCATGGAACCGCGAAGGATCATCGCGAAGCTGCTGGATTACGTCATAGGCCAGGATGAAGGCGAAAATGAGGCGGCGCTAAAAGGCTTGACGGATATAGCCGCAGGCCTTTGCGAAAACGGTATGGCATGGAACTACGCTGACGGCTTCTGGCAAGCATTGATGTTCAGCATCTTCGAATACCTCGATGGAAGGAGCGACAACGCCGAGATAAGCCGTATAAGCGGCAGGCTGCTAAGGGCGCAGACGAGGGTCTTTGAAGCCTACCTTGCTGCCGAGGACAGGAAGCGGGAGATCCTGGCGCAGCACCTGCGCGAGGTGGACCGCTTCCCGGACACCATAGCCGCTACGCTGGATCCACCGACCTTGACCAGGGTTGGGATCGAAAGGATGAGGGATCTCGTGCATGCCGGGAAGGTAACGATCCTGAGCGTAGGCGCGCAGCGGCGCTTGAGCCCCACCGCCGGAGACTTCCAGCCTGATGGCGCGGAGTCGCCTGTCTTTGAACTGAAGGGTCAGGCTGCCCTGAAACTTCA
Source organism: uncultured Actinomycetota bacterium (assembly GCA_964529285.1). GTDB lineage: Bacteria > Actinomycetota > Geothermincolia > Geothermincolales > RBG-13-55-18 > SURF-21. The sequence goes on along the minus strand of CAZGWK010000026.1, from coordinate 10,917 downwards.
CGAACTGGGGGATCCATACTGGGAAGGCCCCGGAGAAGATTCTTCATGCCTGGGGGGATTGAGGAAAATCGCCGGGGAGGGCGCGGTCCTGCTTGTGCCGATGATCGTAAGGGGACGCACTACGGGTATCGTCTCGATCTCTGACGGCCCGGAGAGGAAGCGCTTCAAGGCGGAGGAGATCGAGCTGGCTGTCAGGTTCGCGAGCAGACTGGCGGTGGCCCTGGAGAATGCCATCCTGCATGACCGCGAACAGCGCAAGATAAAAGAGACCGTGGCATTGCTGGAGATAACCCGGGCCATCAACTCCACGCTGGACCTGCGGGAGATACTGGCCAAGGTAGTACAGATGACCGTAGATCTGTGCGGGGTGGTGATGTGCGTTTTCTATTTACGCGAAGAAACGCACGGGCGGTTCATACCCGCAGCAAGTTACGGATTCATGCAGGACGACTTGCGGGGTGACGTTCGAAATGCGGACTTTCTTAGCGAAAGCATGGATGGATCTGGACTGGCGATGCTGAAAAAGGGAGAGCCGTTAGCTCTCAAACCCTCACAGGTGGAATGCCTTCTTCCTGCATATGTCATGCAGGAACACGGCGTTGACCTGGTATTCATTTATCCACTGACCTCGAAGGAGAAACTAAGCGGTATTTTTGCGCTATTCTACCCCTGCCGTGAATCGGTGTATCTGGACAGGGATGAGATCGAGGTGGTCAGGGCGATAGCGGCACAGGCATCCATGGCCATTGAGAACGCTGCACTTTATGAAGATATCGAGAGAAGTTATTTCTCGACGGTTCTAGCGCTGGCGAAAGCGATAGAAGTCAAAGACCCCTATACCCACGGCCATTCAGAGAGGGTGACGGAATACGCGCTGATGATAGCCGATGCCATGCGCCTCGAGGAAAGAGAAAGGCAGAAGTTGAAATATGCTGCCACCTTGCATGATATCGGCAAGATAGGTATCGCCGGCAGGGTATTGAACAAACCCGGAAGCCTGACCGACGAGGAGTACAGCCACGTCAAGACACATCCCGCGCTCGGAGACAGCATAATCGAGCCGGTGGAATTCCTGCAGGGACCTCGTCCCATAATCCTGCATCATCACGAACATTACAACGGCAAGGGGTATCCCATGGGCCTGAAAGGTAAAGATATCCCGCTCTGTGCGCGCATCCTTTCGGTAGCGGACGCCTTCGAGGCGATGCGTTCCGACAGGCCGTATCGCCGCGCATTACCCCTGGAAAAGGCCAGAGAAGAGCTGTTGCGCAACGCGGGGACCCAGTTCGATCCCGACGTTGTCAAGATCTTCCTGAACATACTGGATATGTGTGGAGGCGACCCCGTAAACAGGTAGAAGCCGCGTACCAGTGAAGAGATACGCGCGGATGGGAGATATTCAGTCGATGGTCTAAGCGCGGTCGTCGGGTGGGGAGTTGTGCCGGAGGTGGCATACTTGTTCGATGAAATATTGAGGGGAGAGGCCTCGCAAACTGGCGAGAATAGAAAAAAATACAAGATACTCGTGGTTGATGACGACCCCAATATCCGCGAGCTCATCATGGAGACCCTGAACGGAGACAGATACAGGGCCGTAGAGGCGAAGGACGGCAGGGAAGCTCTGAAGCTATGCGAGGCAGAGAGGCCCGATATAGTCGTGCTTGACGTCATGATGCCGGATCTGGACGGGCTGGAAGTTTGCCTGCGCTTGCGCGGGGAAGCCCTTACCAGGCACATCCCGATCATACTCCTCACCGCCAAGGGCCTGCTCGAGGACAAGATAAAGGGCATGGATACGGGAGCAGACGACTATCTGACCAAGCCGTTCGATCCCCTGGAACTGGAGGCGAGGATAAGCATGCACCTGCGCCGCTCTATCCGCGACGGGGAGGCGAGCCCCTTAACGGGGCTTCCCGGCAACCGCGCCATCGAGGAGGCCATAGATTCGCGCATCCATGCCGGGCTCAAATTCGCCGTATGCTACATAGACCTGGACGATTTCAAGGCCTATAACGACCGTTACGGTTTTCATGCGGGCAGCAAGGTCATCGTGCTGACGACTCAGGCCATCCTGGAGGCAGTGGAGAAATACGGGGACTCCGATGACTTCATCGGCCATATAGGGGGAGACGATTTTATCGTGGTGACGGAGATGGAACGAGCGCCGCTGATTTCCCAGGAGGTCATAAGGCTTTTCGATGCTCGCATCCCGGAATGCTACGAAGCCGAGGACCGCGACAGGGGAAGCATCATGAGTACAGACCGCCAGGGGAACATAAACGAATTCCCCTTGATGACCATCAGTATAGCGGTGGCGCACAATACCTACCGCAGGTTGGACCATCCCGGAAAAGTGGCGCAGATCGCAGCCGAATTGAAGAAGTATGCGAAGACCATGCAGGGCAGCAATTACGTATTCGACCGGCGGCGCAGAGATTAGAAAGCGGCGGTGCAAGGGCTTGAGAAGCAAGGCGACGAGGGCGAAAAAGGCAAACTTGCAGGTACGAGACGGGGCGGCCGAACAGCGGGAAGGCGTCAGGCTGCTCCTGACGTCCACGCGCTTTATCGCCTCCCTTTTCTGGCTGACCATCATCGTAGCCGCCATGGTGTTCGTGCTGCCGTATTCAGAGCGCAGCGAGTCACCCGTCTTTTACGGCTTCGTCGTGCTTTCTATCCTCGTATTCTTCGGCCATCGCTATTTCCCCTATGATGGCTATCATCCGGTGGCCTATTTCATGCTCCTGCTCGCGACCGATGCCCTCATCGCGGTGATGGTATATTTGACGGGAGGCAGCGAGAGCAGTATCTCCCTTTTGTTCCTCGCGGTGATCATTTTCTCATCGGCTTATTTCGAGTTACTCGAGACCATGCTGATGGCGGCTGTTACCTGCGCCGTATATTTTCTCCCGCTCGCATACGAAACGGTGAATTTCGAGACGCTCAAGGGCATGGCGATAGCGGTACCAATATACTTCATCATCGCGCTTGGTGGGTTTTTCGTTATCAGCAAGGCAAGGGAACAGGAGAGGGAAAAACAGGCCCTGAACTTTCTATACGATCGGGCGGATACGAAGCGCAGGGAACTCTCGACCCTTTATGCCGTGTCCCTGAAGTTCGCCTCCACCCTGGATGAAGGGGAGATGCTGGATATACTCCTCGCGAACACGAATGACCTCGTTCCCAATGACGCCATCGCCATATCCATGCTGGAGACCCCGGAACGTTTGCGAGTCAGGGCATACCGGGGTATGGAAGAGGGCACTGCGTCCTTGCTGGTGGCGTTCGCCGAGGATAATCCCCTTTACGTATCGGCATCGGCGGTGCTGCCGGTGATCCTGCGAGATTCCGGGGAGGACCCGCGTTTCAGGTCTTACCTGGAAGGCGCGGGCTTCAGTTCCATGATCGCGGTTCCTCTCTTCGCGAGTTCCAGCGTTACGGGCGTGATGTGCTGTTTTGCCAGGGAGGAAGGTGCGTTTGACGATGATGCGGCGAGGATCCTGCTGACCCTGTCCAGCGAAGCAGCACTGGCCCTGGAAAAGGCCTCTCTATACCAGACCACGCTGGAGGACAAGAAAAAGATAGAGACCATTATCAACAGCCTGACGGATGGGTTGATGGTACTGGACAGAGAGGGAAAGCTGGCATTGGCCAATCCTTTTATAGCAAGCCTGATGGACGTGAGCGACGAGGACTACGACCGACATCTTGCTGAGATCGTGCAAGGCTCAAGGGCGGAGATACGTTTCAAGGATATGGGCATGGACGAGGCTCTGGACAGGGTACTCGCGACGGGAGAGAGCGTGAAGAACGAGATGCTTATCGATACCGAGCCGCCCACTGTATTCCAGGTCCTCTGGGTTCCGTTGTACGGCGTCGAGGGCGGAACTGCAGGTGCCATAATACTGCTGCACGACATCACTGATTTCGTCGAACTTGACCGCATGAAATCGGATTTCATATCCATCGTCTCACACGAACTAAAGACGCCGCTCACCTCGATCAAGGGCTTCATCCGCCTAATGGCGGCCGAAAGGGTGGGTCCCGTAACAGAGAAGCAGAGCCATTATCTCGAGGTGGTGCAAAAACAGACGGAAGCGCTGACCACGCTCATTAACGACCTGCTCGATCTCTCCAGGATAGAGGCGGGCATCATAGAGGTAAGCCAGGAGCCTCTGGTCCTCGCCGAAGTGATCTGGGGGGTTGTGCAGCAACTGGAGAACCTGGCACACGAGAAGGGTATATCGCTGCAGGTCGAGCTGGCCGAAGATCTGCCCATGGTGAGCGGCGACAGCGCAAGGTTGGGGCAGGTCTTCATGAACCTCATCCACAATGCCATCAAGTTCACCCCTCAAGGCGGCGACGTGATGATCAAGGCCGTATTGATAGGGGAGCATTGCCTGGTCAAGATAAGCGATGACGGCATAGGCATATCCGCCCAGGATCTGCCTAAGATCTTCGATAAGTTTTACCAGGTCGATTCGTCTTCAACGCGGCGGCAGAGCGGGACGGGCCTGGGACTGCCCATCAGCAAGCAGCTGGTGACTGCCCATGGGGGAGAGATGTGGGTGAACAGCACGAAGGGCAAGGGCACAACCGTAAGTATAATCCTGCCGTTACACCTGCAGCAGACCGCTTCGCAGCCGCGCAAGGGCAGCGAAATAGGCGAAGCAGCCACGAGATGACATATTGCCTATAACAGGGTGATACACTATACTTTTAGCTTGAAAACGCATTATAGGCGAAGAAGAAGCGGTTCCGCTTCTCACCCTGCGGTCAAGATGCCGGCAGGGTTCAAGAGAGAGCAAGCCCGTGGATAGCGGGAGGAAACCGCTATCCATTTATTTTGCACGAGGAGGGATGCCAGATAGACAAGAACGCTCGTATTAACGAGGGGATCAGGGCCAGAGAGGTTCGTCTCGTGGGTCCGGATGGCGACCAGATAGGCATAAAGCCCATCGAGGAAGCCATGGCGATGGCGGAAGAGATGGATCTGGATCTAGTCGAGGTGGCGCCCCAGGCCCAGCCCCCGGTCTGCAAGATCATGGATTACGGGAAATACCGGTACGAGCAGACGGTAAAGATGAAGGAGGCGCGCAAGAAGCAGAGCGTCGTTGTCTACAAGGAAATGAAACTGCGCCCCAAGATAGACCGTCACGATTACGAGGTAAAGCGGAAGCACATAGAAAGATTCCTGAGGTCCGGATACAAAGTCAAGGTGACCATAATGTTCAGGGGGCGGGAAATGAGCCATACTGAACTGGGAAAGAACCTCCTTGCGCAACTGGCAGAGGAACTGGCAGAGCTTGGGACGGTTGAATCGCAGCCCAAGCTGGACGGCCGCAATATGCAGATGATCATGGCGCCGCTGGCCACGGCGAAAAAGGACGGAGGTAAGCATGCCAAAGATGAAAACACACCGGGGAGCGGCCAAGAGGTTTGAGATAACCGGCAGAGGAAAGATACGGCGGAGAAAGGCCTACAGCAACCATCTTCTCTCCAAGAAGGACGCGCGTCGCAAGCGCGGATACCGCTCTAAGACGGAGGTGTCCGAGCACGACGTGGATAGCGTCAGGAAGCTCCTGCGCCAGGGCTGAACCCGGGAACTCCTCGATCCCCCATCTGATACAAGGTGCGAAAGGACTGATCGGAAATGTCCAGGACGAGACATTCAGTAGCAAGAAAAAAGCGAAAAAAGAAAATCATGCGCATGGCCAAGGGCTACCGTGGCGCCCGCAGCAGGTCATACCGCAGCGCCAACGAGCAGGTTATGCACTCACTGCAATATGCATATCGAGACAGGCGCAACAAGAAGAGGGACTTCAGGCGCCTGTGGATTGCGCGCATCAACGCGGCCGCCAGGCAGAACGGCCTCTCCTACAGCAGGTTTATCCAGGGATTGAGGCTGGCAGAAGTGGATGTGAACAGAAAAATCCTTGCAGAAATGGCGATCTCTGATCCCGCCTCCTTCTCGGAGCTGGTTAAAAAGGCGAAGGATCACCTCGAAAAAGAGCCGGAGGTTGAGGAGGCGAGTGTCTGATGGGGTTCGACTGTCGGGCGTGATCGAGAGCCCGAAAAACGAACGAATACGGAAATATCGCCGGCTGCGCAAAAGGAACTTCCGCTACCGTGAAGGCAAGTTCCTGGTAGAAGGCCAGCAGTGCGTCGTAGAAGCCCTGCTCTCCAAACACACGCCGGAGTGCCTGATCTGCAGCGCTAAGGGTGTCGAGGCGATGACGGCATACGCCGACGTGATCGGCAAACGGGAAATCCCTTGCTATGCAGCCTCTGAAGAGGTAATCGCGCGGCTTTCGGCTACCGTAACGCCCCAGGGAATAATAGCGGTCGTTCCGCTACTGCACGCTGATATAGACACTATGCTGGGTCACATGCCGGGGACCATTCTCATAGCTGACCGCGTCAGGGACCCGGGTAACCTGGGCAACATGATAAGAATAGCGGATGCAGCGGGTGTCGGTGGGATGGTGGTATGTGACGAGAGTGCCGATCCGTATAATGCGAAAACGGTGCGCAGTACCGCAGGTTCTTTGTTCCACCTTCCCCTGGTCATCGGCCAGCAGTTGGCAGAAGTGGCGGGGACGTTAAGAGAAGCAGGATACGGGATCCTGGCGGCCGACGCGCATTCCGGGACGGGCATGTGGGAAGCGGAATGGCCGCAGAAGCTGGCCCTGGTCATGGGCAACGAAGCCTGGGGGATACCGCACGAGGAAGAAAGCCTGGTGGATGGGCTGGTGCGCATCCCGCTTCTCGGGCACGCGGAGTCCCTTAACGTATCCGCTGCCGCGGCGGTCCTTCTCTACGAGGCAGCGAGGCGTCGAGAAGAGACGCTGAAGGAGGGAAACAGCTAAATGACAACGGAAGAGATCCGCGGCGAAGTGGCCGCCGACCCGCAACTGGGTGCCATATACGAGCAAGCTCTGAATCAGCTGCACAATGCCTCTGATTCTGAAACCATAGAGAATATTCGTATCAGTTTTCTGGGCCGCAAGGGAAAACTATCGGCGCACCTGCAGGGGATAAAGGACCTTGCTCCTGAGGAGCGCCGCCGGGTGGGCAGGCTCGGCAACTACCTGAAATCCTGGCTGGAGAGGGCCCTGGAGGAAAAAGGGGAAAAGCTGAGGCGCCGGGAACGCGAGGAAAGCCTTGCGGGACAGCGGCTGGACGTAACTCTTCCAGGCAAATATATAAGGTACGGAACACGCCACCTTCTTTCCAGGATAATCGAGGAGATCGAGGATATCTTCATCGGCATGGGATACAGCGTAGCGGAAGGCCCGGAAGTAGAGCTCGATTACTATAATTTCGAGGCCTTGAACACGCCCGACTGGCACCCGTCTAAGTCGCTCTCGGATACCTTTTACGTGAACATACCCGGGGAGGAAAGCGACGACGTGCTGCTGCGTACACACACGTCGCCGGTTCAGATAAGGGTGATGGAGAAGAAGCCGCCGCCGCTCTACGTCATAGCCCCCGGCAAGGCTTATCGCCACGATGTGCCCGACGCCACCCATACTCCCATGTTCCACCAGGTCGAGGGGCTGGCCGTGGATGAAGGGATCTCGCTGGGAGACCTCAAGGGAACGCTGGAGTACTTCGCAAAACGCATGTTCGGCGAAGAGCGGCTGGTAAGGTTTCGACCGCATTTCTTCCCCTTCACCGAGCCCAGCGCGGAGGTGGACATATCGTGCAATATCTGCGGTGGATCCGGTTGCCGGGTATGCAAAGGAACGGGCTGGCTGGAGATACTGGGAGCTGGAATGGTCGACCCCAACGTGTTCGGATACGTTGGATACGATCCCGAAGAAATCAGCGGATTCGCCTTCGGCATGGGGGTCGAGCGCATAGCCCTGCTTAAATTCGGAGTTCCGGATATAAGATATTTCTTCGACAACGACCTGCGGCTGCTGGAGCAGTATTAAGGGGGAACCGGCATGCGCGTATCTCTCGAATGGCTTGCGGAGTATGTGGATATCGACCTCGACCACAGGGAGCTGGCGGATATTTTGACCAACTCCGGCACGGCAGTGGATGGCATAGAGGTCCTGGGTGGCGAATACGAACCTTTCGTAGTAGGGCGGGTAGTAGAGGTCAGGCGTCATCCCGAAGCAGACCGGCTAAGCATATGCCGCGTGGACGTCGGAAATGGTGTTGCCGATATCGTGTGCGGAGCTCCCAACGTGGCAGAAGGGGTCGCATCGCCGGTGGCATTACCGGGCACGCGGTTGCCGGATGGTAGCGTCATTTCCGAGACTTCCATACGGGGGGTTGCTTCGCGCGGCATGCTCCTCTCCGAGAAGGAATTGGGGATCTCCGATGAAGCCGGCGGGATCATGATACTGGAGGAAGGTGTTCGGGCGGGCCAGGAACTGGTCGATGCGCTGGACATGAAGGATACCGTCCTGATACTGGAAGTAACCCCCAACCGACCAGACTGCCTGTGCATGCTGGGGGTGGCGCGTGAAGTGGCAGCGCTCACCGGCAAGGCTCTGAAAAGGCCTGGTTTTGCGTTGCGCGAAGAAGGTACTCCGGCTGAGCGAAAGGTGAGAGTGGAAATAAATGACGGTGATCTGTGCTCGCGGTACGTGGCCAGGCTTATTGATGGCTTAATCACCTCGGGCTCTCCCTGGTGGATGCGCCGACGTCTGCAGGCGGCCGGGGTTCGACCCATCAGCAATGTCGTTGACATCACGAACTACGTGATGCTTGAAATGGGCCAGCCGCTGCACGCTTTCGACTACGATCTGGTGAGAGATGGACACATCATCGTGAGGAGAGCAACCCGAGGAGAGGCAATGACGACTCTCGACGGAGTGCAGAGGGTACTCACGCGCGAGGACCTGTTGATATGCGATCCCTCCGGTCCCGTCGCACTGGCGGGGGTGATGGGCGGCGAACATACGGAGGTCAGCGGCGGCACGACCAGTGTACTGCTAGAGTCAGCTCACTTCGAACCGGCGAACATTATGCGCACGGCCAGGACTCACGACCTCCCCTCGGAGGCTTCTTACCGTTTCGAGCGAGGGGTCGATCCCGGGGGATGCGCGAGAGCCGCGGATCGGGCTGCATTCCTCATGCAGGAACTGGCCCAGGGAGCGGTGAGGCCAGGCGCTGTAGACGCCCGCTCCAGGGATATAGAGCCGCGCCAGGTGAGTCTCAGGGTCAGGCGAAGCTGTGCGCTGATCGGAATATCCCTGCAAACCGCTGAGGCGTCAGAACTCCTGCGTTCCATAGAGCTGGAAGTGATCGAGACAAAGGAAGAACGCGAAGAAACGACCATAGAGGTTAAAGTGCCTACTTTCAGGCGGGACCTTGAAAGGGAGATCGACCTGGTAGAGGAGGTCGCCCGCCTATATGGATATAACCGCATACCCGCGACGTTGCCGCGGTCCTCCTCCAACGTGGGTTTTCTCACTCCCGAACAGAGGATGCGGCGCGAAATAGCCGGTATCATGGTAGGAATAGGACTGCAGGAGGCGATCACCATGGCGTTCGTTTCTCCTCGCTGGCTGGATATGCTTGATCCCGGGAAAGTTTCCCTGCCGGTCGAGACGGCCACTCTGCGCAATCCTATAAGCGAGGAAACATCCGTCATGCGGCCGTCCCTGTTGCCGGGTCTCCTGGGTGCTGCGAGCTTCAACCTGAAGCGGCGCTTGACGGACCTTCATCTATTCGAGACTGGGAGGGTTTTCATCCCGCGTAAAGGCGAAAAGCTTCCTGCGGAGCCGGTACGCCTGGCGTGCGTGCAGGCCGGGAAATGGTCGCCGAAGGAATGGGGCAGGGAGGGCGAGCCAGTAGATTTCTTTACCTGCAAGGGGATATTGGAGAGATTGCTGGAGGCCCTGCACGTAGAGGACTGGTCTCTGCGGCGGGAACATCTTCCGTTCCTGCATCCCGCACAGTCATGCACAGTCGAAATAGGGGGCGTTGCCGCAGGTTACCTTGGACGGGTTCACCCCCGCGTTGTAGAGCAAGCCGACCTGCCCGAAAACACTTGCGTCATCGAACTCGATATGAAAAGCCTGATCGATGCCGCACAGGTAATATGGTCATACCGGGAGATACCGCGGTTTCCCTCGATCCAGATGGACCTTGCCATCGTGGTCCCAGAGGACGTTGATTCCCTGGAGGTCGAGAAGGCGATCAAAGAGGCCGGCGGGGAACTGCTGCGCGAAGTGCGCCTCTTCGATCTCTATCGCGGTCGCCAGCTCGCGGAATCGGAGAAGAGTCTGGCATTCGGCCTCTCCTTCTTCGCCCTGGACCGCACGCTGAAGGACGAGGAGGTCCGTTCCGCCTACGAGGAAATCGTCAAGGCCCTGGGGGAGAGATTCGACGCGCAGCTCCGCTGAAAACCCTTGGTCCGAGGACTACGCGCGTGGAAAACATGATCGAGGTTTTTTAAATCCCACCCTGCAACGGTTTAAACGGAGACCAGGCAATCAGCAAGCACGCATAATTTTTGCCCCTGAGCGGGGTGAAATCCGGGAAGGTTAATCGCTTGCCTGGTCAGGAGGCCTGGTTATGTTTGTGCATTAGGCGGGACTTGCGATTGGCTGCACTATTCTTATGTATGATGCCGTCGCTCGCGGCTCTGTCCAGCGCCCTTAACGACTTGTTGAGATATATCTCGCTCTCCGCTCGGTCTCCCCGCTGCAGGGCAGCTTCAAAGCGCTTGATATAGGTCCTTATCTCCGACTTGCGGGACTTATTACGGAGGCGTCTTTTTTCCGCCTGTCGCATGCGTTTTTCCTGCTGCTTGATGTTTGGCAAACTCGTTCCTCCTTTCCTCAAACAGGGCAAATTGTAGCACATATGATGGAGGCCATCCAGCTGGGGGGAGCTCAGATGGTGTTCTTGCGGCCCGGGGCCTCCTGGTAGCGGTCTCGCTCCGCGCGCAATCCG
>CAZGWK010000025.1:0-49160 GCA_964529285.1 uncultured Actinomycetota bacterium | reverse complement strand
CCCTGGAGAAAAGACTACGACCGGCGCTGACGAGGGGTTCCTCCCTCCTGGCGGTGACCGCAATTATGATTTAAATCATAAAGCGCTGCTTAGTTATGGGAATATGCTATATATAATGGTTGTTTCTATAAGGGAGGTGTTTTCCTTGGAAAAACCGACACTTGATTTCCTGCTTTACCTCATCAGTAATTGCATCAGGCAATGCGACGTCGACGCGGAACACACGACGGTAAAAGAATTCATCGACATAATCACCGAAGCCGAGACCCCGCTTGGATTCTGATATCTTACGCAGCCTGTCTCGAAGAAAGACCGCGGATTGCAAGAGGCCGGAGAGCCAGAGCTCCGGCCTCTTGAATGTATGGCACGCCCGGAGGGATTCGAACCCCCAACCTACAGATCCGTAGTCTGTCGCTCTATCCAGTTGAGCTACGGGCGCGTGCATGGATATTTTATCACAGCAAGTAGCTGCCGTTTTTTGGGAGGCGGATTATGCTTCACCCCTGTATTTGTACCTTGTTTCAAGGATCTGTTTTGGCGGAAGGGGAGGGATTCGAACCCTCGAGGCAAGTTACCTCGCCCACACGATTTCCAGTCGTGCTCCTTAAACCAGACTCGGACACCCTTCCCGGCAGAACAACGTGGCCCGCTTCGGGCGCACCCAATATTATAGATGTGCTGGCAGGAGCTTTCCAGCACCCAACCTTACCCTGCAGTCTTAATCCTCATCTTCGCTCAGGATTATCTCCACCGCCTTTTGAGCCGAGCTTCCCACCACACCGGAGCAGCGCTCGATCATGCCCTCCCTGAAGGCCTCCTGCAGTTGATCGGGGTCATACAGGTTATAGGTGCGTCCCATGAGCTTCTCCTGGATATCGTAGCAGCGGCAGCTCCCGTAGCGCTCGACGAAATCCTCCAGCAGTTCCTTGCACTTCATGTAGGACTTCATGGCGGCCAGCATATCCTCGTGGTCCTTACGCTCGCGTCCGTGGACGAGGCTTATGACCATACAGCCGCCGGTCAGTGCGCCGCACGAACCGTCGCCGCTGAGGCCGATGCCGTCCGCCAACCCACTGGCCGCCTTGAAGACGCCTTCGTCCTTTATCCCCAAAGCATCGAGCATTCCGGCCACCACGGACTGGGCGCAACCGGTGCACCTGCGCTCGTAATCCTCTGCGAGCTGGTATGCTTCCTCCGCTATCTCCGCCTTGTCTTTATCCACCATCTTTCACCCTCCTTTACGTGACGCTGGACTGCTGTCATTCTATAACGCTTCCTTAACCCAGTCACTCTTCCTGTCGGACGTGCACACCTGCATGGTTGTTCGCTTTCGGGCCCGGGTGATATAAAAAGACTGTCCGGGCGCAAACCACTAACCACTGCGGCGCGAGCGTGTCGCCGGGAAGTGAGGTTGACTTGGCGTTTATCGGCATCGACCTGGGCGGGAGTAAGACCGCGGGGCTGTTGCTGCATCAGGGCAGCATCGCCGGAAGACACCGCATCGAGACGGACGCTACCTCCCAGGAGAGCGTCCTGCGCGGGCTCCTCGATACCTGCAGGATCCTGCGGGAATATGCGGAGGGCATGGGCATAGGCATCGATGCCCTGGGCCTGGGAATAGCCGGTTTCATCGACTTCGAGCGCGGCGTGGTGACCGCCGCCCCCAACCATCCCCTGCGGGACGCCCCCGTCAGAGACATCCTGGGGGAGAAGTCGGGCCTGCCCGTCTTCGTCGACAACGACGCCAACGTAGCCGCGCTGGCCGAGGCCCGAATGGGAGCCGGCAAGGGTTCTCGCTACCTGGTGCACCTTACCCTTGGGACGGGCATCGGCGGCGGCATCATCATCGGCGGCGAGATCTACAGGGGCGCCCTGGGCGCGGCGGCCGAGCTGGGACACATAGTGATCCTCGAGGGCGGCCCTCCCTGCAATTGCGGAGGACGCGGATGCCTGGAGTCGCTCGCCTCGGGCGTGGCTATCCGCCGCCGCGTACGGGAACTCGCGCAAAGCGGGGTGAAGAGCCCCGCCACCGCGGCTTTCCTGGAGGACCCCGAGGCTTTCGACGCCGAGGCCCTCTGCAGCTACGCGGACAACGGGGACGGGCATGCCCGGGAGATACTCGAGGATGCTGGCAGGCACCTGGGTACCGGCATCGCCTCCCTGGTCAATATCTTCAACCCGGACGCCGTCACCCTCAGCGGCGGCCTGCTGGGATGCTATCACCACATGGAAACCGCCATGCGTTCGTCCTTCGAGGAATCGGCCATCGCCATCAGCCGCCGCCACGTGCGTATCCTCACCGGCATCCTGGGATCGGACGGCGGTATGCTGGGTGCGGCCATCCTGGCCTCGGAAGCATGCGGCGCAAGCGGCTAGGACGCCCGTTCGCGCCGTTTATCCTCACTTTGTCTCGAGGAAGAGGACAAGGCGTACGAGTTGAGCGCCCGGGTGGAGGATGGTGAGCTGCTGGTCTCGGTCGCCCCGCCCGCCGCGAGCCTCGCCGTGGAGTATCCGGGGGGAACGGGTATCACGGCGTGGCGTTCGCTTGATTGAATTCGCGTTCTCTGCCGGAGTGCACGGCCGGCGAATCAACCTGCCGATGAACGAACCCGCTGTTCCCCGCTAAGGGTGTCGCTCCGCCGGCGGAAGCGGCGGCTATCGTAGTGCCCGAGGTTCGAAACCGGGCCTGTCTTTTGGGCTTGAACATTGTGGGGGTGCTTTTGTCCTTTTTCCGGGGCTGACCCCATATTCGGGACATATCAGTCTTTTCGCGTCTTGAGAGAGAGGACGGCGAGGGCGAGGAAGAAGGCGGCCAGGGCGAGAAGGGCGATTATGTCTATCCATATCTGCCCGATGCCGAAACCCTTGAGCATCACGTCGCGCGAGGCATTCACCGCGTAGGTCGGGGGGACCAGGTAGGAAAGCGGCCTCAGCCAGGTGGGTATGGCCTCGATGGGCCAGAAGATCCCCGCCAGGAGGAAAGCCGGCAGGATCACGAAGGGCAGCACCTGGATGGCCTGGGCTTCCCGCTTTGCCGTGCTGGAGAGGAGTATCCCCAGGGCCTGGGAGACGATGGCCAGAAGAGCGATGACGAAGAAGGCGAGGAGCACGTTGCCGATCACGGTGATGTCGAAGACCAGGATGCCCACGAGGAGCAGCAGTACGGCCTGCCCGATGCCTATGAGGCTGAAGGCCGCGGCGTAGCCCAAGACGATGTCCCGCTCGTTCAGGGTGGTGGCCAGCATGCGCTGCAGGGTGCCGGAGGTCCTCTCCCCCACGAAGGTGACCAGGGTGAGCAGGGTGGTGATCATGTACACCGCGAAGGCCATGATGCCGGGGACGAAGAAGTCCATGAACTTCGCTTCCTGGCCGAATACCGCCACCGCATCGACCTCGACGGGCGTCTGCATCCCCGCCTGTTCCATGGTCGCCAGCAGAGCTTCGTTGACTGACTTGGTGATGGCGTTGGCCACGTTGATGTTGCTCTTATCGAGCAGGAGCTCGATCTCGGCGGACGAGCCGGAGCCCTGGTCCTGTATGCCGGAGAGGGCACTGGAGGTGAAATCCGCCGGGAAGATGATAGCGGCGTACGCCTCCCCGTTCTCTACCTGTGACAGCGCGGCATCCGGGTCATCGGAATGTTCTATCTTCAGTACTTCCGGGTCTAGATTGGATAAGATCTTCTGCGATAGAGATACGGCGCTTCCGCCGCCGGCCTCCGCCCCCTCATCGAGGTTTACCACTATGACCCTGACGTTCTCCACCTCGCCGCTGAAGGCCAGGCCGAAGACGAACATGACGAATATGGGGGCGATGACGATGAGGGCGAGGGAGCGCTTATCGTTCTTTAAGTCCCTGAAGACCCGCATGGTAACGGTGAGAAAACGCGCTTTTTTCATCGCTGGGCCCCCCTCTCGCGGCCGCCCGCGAAATCCATGAACGCGTCCTCCAGGCATTGCGTGCATGTCATCTGCAGGAGTTCGTCCGGCCTGCCCTCGGCGATGAGGCGTCCGTTATGCATGAAACCTATGCGGTCGCAGCGGTTCGCCTCGTCCATATAATGCGTGGTTATAACGATGGTCCTGCTCCGGCTCTTGATCTCGTTGAAGTAGTCCCAGAACGATACCCTGAGTTCCGGGTCCACCCCCACGGTCGGCTCGTCGAGCAGCAGCAGAGGCGGCATGTGCACCAGGGCGCACGCCAGGGAGACGCGGTGTTTCATCCCGCCGCTCAGGTTGGCGACGAGTTCGTCTTTCCAATCCGCCAGGTCGATGAAGTCCAGCAGGGTCTTCTCCCTCGCCTCTATCTCGTGTTTCGTGAGCCCGAATATATGCCCGAAGAACGCCACGTTCTGATGCACGGTGAGACCCAGATAGAGGGCGGTCTCCTGGGGCATGTAGCCGATCTCCGCCGCGATGCGGCGGTCCGGGACCTGCTTGCCGTTGATGTGCGCCTCGCCGCCGCTCACCTTGAGCAGTCCGCAGAGCATCTTTATGGTGGTGGTCTTGCCGGCTCCGTTGGGGCCCAGCAGGCCGTATATCTCGCCTTTTCTCACCCGCAGGTCGAGGTGGTCGACGGCGGTGAACTTGCCGTAGCGTTTCACCAGCCCGCGCGTCTCCACCATCAGGTCGGAGTAAGGTACTTCCATCTCATGAACTCCTCGTTATCCCGCATCCGGGCCGGTGGCTTCCAGCTCCACCGCGCCCCCGGCTTCCTCGATCTCGTCCCGTTTGAACGCCTCGACGCCTTCCCCTTCCCCGCGATGGTAGAGGAACTCGGCCAGCAGGGCCATCGGTATGAGGACGGCCACCGTCAGCCCCAGTCTCAGCGACATGAACTCCCATCCCAGGAACTGCAGTTCCATGAGTTCCTGGGGAAGTTTTATGCAGGCCCAGGCGGAGAGAAAGAGGATGACGTTCGCCACCCTGGCCCCCTTCTTGAGCAGCATGGCGGCGAGGGGAAAGGCGATATACAGCGGTCCGGTGGGCAGCGCCCCCAGGACGATGGCCAGGAAAAGGCCGCGGGTACCCGAGCCCTTGCCCAGGTATTTCACCACGATCCCGCGGTCGACCCATATGGCGAAGAGGCCCATGAGGATCATCAGCGCGGGGAGGACGAAAGCCATCTCCTTGAAGAACTCCCAGGAAGCCACCATCGCTCTCTCCCCTTTTTCCTGGAAGGTGAGGGAGAGGCCGTAAAGGGCGACGGCGGAGACGGCGAGGGCGACCACGTCCCACTTTATCCTCTTGCGCAGGGGCGGCCTGGGCGCCGGTTCCTCTTTTATCTCTTTATGCTCGCTCACAGCCGTCACCTCCAATATCCTCAACCCAGCACCAGGCCCATGATCACCGCGATGATCATCGCGGCGGCCAGGCTGAGACCGTTACGCAGAAATGCAAAACGTTTGCCCAGTTCCTTTATCTCTATGGGCAGGAAGACGAAACCGACCATGGTCAGGGTGGTGATGAAGGCGGCCATGGCCGTCACTCCCGCGCCCATGTCCAGCAGCGACTTCGCCAGGGGGAAACCGATGAGGGCGGGGATGAACAATACCGATCCCAGCGCCGCCGCTACGAGCAGCCCCAGGGCTCCGCTCTCACTCCCGATGGTCGTGGCTATCCACTTCGGCGGTATGAACCCCATAATTAGGCCGATCACGGCGATCACCGCCAGGACGCTGGGAGTCAGCCTCTTCATCGCGTTCCACGCGATGAGCAGGGCACTTTTCGTCTTCTCCCTGTCCTTGATCAGCGACGCTGCCAGGCACACCAGCACGAAAGTGTTGATCACGATAGCGGTTATGGACATCCCCCTCACCCCGCCTTCTCGCACAGGGCGATGAACCGGCCGAGCAGGTCCGCTCTCTCCCTTATCGCCTCGACCCATACCGCCAGGCGTTCCTCTCCCGGAGGAGTGATCTCGTAGATCCGCTTCGCCGGGCCCGCATCTCCATGCTTCCACTGCGAGCGCACGAGGCCGTCCTTCTCCAGCTCGCGCAGCATGCGGTAAACCGCCGCCGAATCGGGAGCCGGTCCGGGGAAGGGAAGATCGCCCATATCCTCGATGAGCTGGTAGCCGTAGCTGGGGCTCTCCCTTATCAGGTAGAGAAGTCGCGGTTCTATGAACCTCTTCTGCGGGCCTTCGCGCACGAACCTGTCGTGATCGATAAGATTGTAATCCGCTCCCGGCCTGTCTTTTTCTGTCGAGTACGCCATCTTTATACGCTCCGTTTCGGATACTAACTGTTAACTACATATAAGTGTAATATACATTTAGTCCTGAATCAAGCTTTTTTTGGCCCTCGACTCCGCCGCGCTATAGTAGAATCATGCTTGATGGCTTGTGCTCCGAAGATGGTCGCCGTTGATGCGCCTGCAAGGGGAAGCGAGGGTGAGCGTGGATGAGCTGCGTGTGGACTTACGCCTGCTGGAGGAGTTCGAGCGTGGCCTGGACCCGAGATATCCGGAGCGCAGCCTTATGCCGGCCCGGGTGCCGGGCTACGGGGAGATCAGCACCCCAATTGGTCCAGCGTTGATTTCGATGCGGGGGCACCGCACGTTGATGAGAATACGCGCTTCCATTACATGGACACCATTACCCCGCTCTTCCGTGTCGAGGGGAAGGAGCAGCTGGACCCGGAGCTCTTCCTGCGCAGCGCTTCGTCCTTCCTGGTGTGGATGATACGCCTCTTCTTCCTGGAGGACGTGATGACCCGCTAGTGTTACGTCGCCCTCGAGGTCCTCGACATCCTGGAGGAAGAAGGTTTCCTGCAGCGCGTGAGGGACATGGCCGCCGTGTTCGAGCAGGGCTTTCGCGAGCTCAAGGCGCGGGAGGTGCTTGAGGCCCTGGACGCCATGTTGGGCGAGGTGGAAGAAGCGCTGGATAATGCCTGACCGCGGTCAGTCCTCCTCCATCTCGACCAGGTTCCCTTCCGTGAAGAGATATTCCTTGAGCTCTTTCGAGAGCTCGCCGTCCATCCTGCGCAGCCACTCCAGGAGCATGGCCGCATGTTCTTTTTCCTCGTCCCGGTTGTGCGCGAGGATCTCCTTGAGCTCCTTGTTCTTCGTAGCGTTGACCCTCTGGTTGTACCAGTCGACGGCCTCGAGTTCCTCTATGAGGGAGACGATGGCCCGGTGATGGTCCCTCGCTTCCTCCGGGATCAGGTCGATGGGTTCGTGATAGGGTTCCGCCATTTTACACCACTTCTCCTTCCATTTCCGTGCGGCCTGCGGCGAAGTCCTCGTCGAGTACCGACTTGAGATATTTGAAGAGCACGTAGTCATAACCTTCGTCCGCGTGCCCGAAATCGCTGTAGCTCTTGAAGCGGGCGTTCCCTTCCGCCTTCTCGTATAAAGCCTTCGCTTCCTCGAGTGAGAAAAAGCGGTCGTCTCTGCCCTGGATTATAGTGAGCGGCTGGGGATATATCAATCCCATCAAGGCGGCCGGAGGAGTAGCATCTTTCCATATTTTGTCTACCTTTATGTCGTATATCCACGCCACCAGGGCGCGGCCGATCGGGTTACCCAGCAGGAGGCAGAGCAGCCAGGCCGCGGGCTTGCGGGTCTTCCTTATGTCTCCGGTGACGCCGACGGAGATAACGGAATCCAGGCCGCCCAGGATAGCCGCATAACGCAGCAACACCATGCCCCCCATGGAAAATCCGATAGCGCCGACCTTGTCGTTGCCGTCTTCTATGGCCGCCGTCACCACGGCCAGCAGGTCGAGCACCTCCATGTAATAGAAGGTAGACTTGCCGGTCGAGAGCCCGTGTCCCCTGAAATCGAAGGTATACACGGTATAGAACCTGGACATATCCTCCGCCAGCGCCACGATATTCACCGAGTTCTTATTACCGGCGAACCCGTGACATATTACCAGCGCCCGCCCGGGTTTCTCGCCCATGCGCAGGGTGTCCAGTTCTATCCCGTCCAGGGTCTTTATGCGGCGCCGCTCCGTCCGTACCTTGTAACGGGCGATCAGGGTATCGCGGATGTGCCTCTTCCTGCCGGGAGTATCGACGAATTCCTCCATGACTTCCTTGCTTCGAGCTGCCTGCAGAGCTGCGACTTCTCGGTACACGATTATCGAGATGCTGCGGCACCTCAGCGTGGCAGCACCGCTTATGCGGATTCCCACATCCCGTCCGGCTAAACTTGTGCGGTGGATCTGAAGGCTTTTCCCGCCGCCTTCAATCCTGCCGCTCGCCCAAGGGCTCCAGCTGTACCGTGCGCATGGGGAAGGGTATCTTTATCCCTTCCTCGCCGTAACGGTCATGCAGCCTCTTTATGAACTCGTGCGTCATGCTGAAGTGGTCCATGTATTCCCTCACCCTCAGGACGACGGTGAAATCTATGCTCGATTCCGAGAAACTCCTGTAATAAAGCCGGGGTTCGAACCCCTTCACTCCTCCCTCCAGTTCTTCCAGGACCTCTCGGGCCACCTCCTTGGTGACTTCCTCCACCTCTTTAAGGTCACTGTCATAACTGACTCCGACCTCGACCAGGACCGACATCTCACCGGTCATCGTGTTGTAGTTGGTCACTATGGCGGAGGCCATCTTGGAGTTCGGTATCAGGACCACGTTATTCTGTATCGTCCTCACGGTGGTGTTCCGCCAGGTGATATCCATCACCCGCCCTTCCTCTCCGCTATCGAGCTGGATGAAGTCTCCCGGACTGATCTTCTTCGAAGCCAGGATCTGCAGGCCGGAGAACAGGTTGGCGAGAGTGTCCTGAAAGGCCAGGGCGATCACGAGTCCGCCTACACCCAGGGCGGTGAGTATCGGCGCGATAGGGACCTCCAGGATCATCAGGATGACCAGGATGCCGGTGAGCATCACCACGATCCTTATTACGTTCCCCATGATGGTGGTAGAAGGCATCGAACCTTCCGCCCTGGTTATGTAAAGGTCCACGAGGCCGGCGGTGATCCTGGCTATGACCAGGCTTATGGTGAATATGATGAGTACCAGGAGGGCCTTCTCGAATACGTCCCTGATGGTGGTACTCATCTCCACTATGCGTATGGCCGCATATAGTCCCGCGATCACGAACCACAGAGTGATCATGCCGCGCAGGCCTTTTTTTACCGTTGTCCAACCCGTCCATCCGCGCCTGAGCCATATCCTCTTGAGGACGAACCTGACAATTATCTCCACCAACAGGCCAGCAATCAGGCCGCCGGCTACGAACACCAGTGCCAGCAGCGCCTGGCGGTCGGCAAAGAAATCGACCGCGTTTGACATAAAGGCCTCCCGGGCTTAGATCAACGACAGGTTCTTTCGCACATGCATTCGTCTATATAAATTGTTTCCCCTGCCGGAATGGGAATAAACTCCTCGGGACCGGTGGAACTGCAGAAACGCCTTGCTGGAGGACGAAGGCTACGATGAGGGGCGTGCTTTGGCAATAGGCTATAGCCAACTGGCAGGCCGAGCATTGAGCGAAAAGGCAGGGCAGAATGGTGAAGTACTCCTGAGCCGGCGGACGGTAAGCGCCATCGTCCACACTTCAGGAAGGCGCCTTTAGGAAGCGGGCGTTGAAGGCGACGATGATGGTGGAGAGCGACATCAAGGCCGCTCCCACCGCCGGGCTGAGCAGGATGCCCAGCGGATAGAGGACCCCCGCCGCAAGGGGGATGGCTATGACATTGTACCCTGTCGCCCATCCCAGGTTCTGCAGCATCTTGCGGTAGGTAGCACGCCCCAACCCCAGCACGTCGGCGACGTCGCGCGGGTCGTTCCTCACCAGTACGATATCGGCGGCCTCGACGGCTACGTCCGTGCCGGCGCCTATGGCTATACCCACGTCCGCCTGCACCAGGGCCGGGGCGTCGTTCACGCCGTCACCTACCATCGCCACTTTGAGGCCCCGCTGCTGCAGCTCCTCTATCTTGCGCGACTTGTCATCGGGAAGGACTTCTGCGAAGTAATCTTCAAGGCCGAGCTCTGCAGCCACCCATTCCGCCACCTGGCGGGAGTCCCCGGTGAGCATCATGCACTGCACGCCCGCCCGCTCGAGGCTCTCCACTGCCTCCCTGGATTCTTCCCTGATCACGTCGGCCAGGGCGACGGCACCGATCGGCTCGCCGTCTGATAACACGTAGACGATGGTCTTTCCCCGTTCGGAGACCTCCTCGATGTCTTGCGCACCGGCGGTACTGATCCCCTGCTCCTCCAGGTATCCGGGGCTTACCACCGCCACTCTCCTGCCGCCGACCGAGGCCTCGGCCCCCTTGCCGGGGATGGCCTTGAAATCCTCGACATCCTTCGTCTCTATATCGCGCTTCTTTGCCTCCTCCACGATGCCCCTGGCGATGCTGTGCTCGGAGCGCGACTCGACCGCTGCCGCCAGCTCCAGGATTTTCTCATCGTCCAGGTCTGCGTCGAAAGAGACGACGTCGGTCACCCCGAAACTGCCCCTGGTGAGGGTACCCGTCTTGTCGAACACCACCGCCTGCAGCAGGCGCGAGCGCTCGAAAGCCGACCGGTCCCGGATGAGCAGGCCGTTTTTCGCGGAAAGCGTGGTGGATATGGCTACGACGAGGGGGATGGCCAGGCCCAGCGCGTGAGGGCAGGTGATGACCATGACCGTAACCGACCTCTCCAGGCTGAAATCGAAAGCGTAGCCGAAGATAAGCCATGCCGCCAGGGTCGCCGCGCCGACGCTTATGGCGATAATGGTGAGCCATAACGCTGCGCGGTCGGCCAGGTCCTGGGTATGGGAACGGGCTTTCTGCGCCTGGCTAACGGTATCTATCACCTGCGACAGGTAGGTGTCGGCGCCGGTCTTGTCGATCTTTATCTTCACCGACCCCTCCTGGTTAACCGAGCCCGCCATTAGTTCGTCCCCGGGTCCCTTGGGCACGAGCCTGGACTCTCCCGTCAGCATCGACAGGTCGACGCTGGTCTCTCCATCAGATACCTTCCCGTCCACCGGTATCTTCTCTCCCGGCTTCACCAGTACCCGGTCTCCCGGTTCCAGTTCGTCGAGCGGAACGTCCTCGATATCGCCCCCCTCGCCTATGCGGTGGGCCTGGTTCGGGAGCAGTTCTACCAGCTTCTCCAGGGCGCGGGAGGCTCCCATGACCGAACGCATCTCCAGCCAGTGCCCCAGCAGCATGACGTCGATGAGGGTGGCAAGCTCCCAGAAGAGTATTTTGCCCTCCAGCCCCATGACCACCGCCGCACTGTAGAAATAGGCGACGCTTATGGCCAGCGCCACCAGGGTCATCATGCCCGGCTCGCGGTCCGAGAGCTCGCGTTTCATGCCCTTGAGGAAAGGCCAGCCGCCATATACGAAGAGAAAGGTGGAGAGTCCGAGGAGGACGTAGAGGTCGCCGGGAAAGTCCAGGGCGCCTTCGATACCCAGCCAATCCTGGATCATGGGAGACAGGGCGAGGATGGGCAGCGTAACCGCCAGGCACACCCAGAAGCGCCGCCGGAAGTCCGCTACCATGTGGGCATGGTGATCGCCGTGAGCACCCCGACCACCGGCTTCATTTCCGCCTTTGTGTTCCCCGGCCTCTTCGTGAGACAGTCTTCCGCCCGGTTTCCTCCCTGCTGGTTCGGCTTCATCCCCATTGCCGTTCCGTCCGTTTTTCATCGTCCGCCTCCTGCCTCATATAGTAATGATGATGCGGGGCGGACTATTCTATCAGCCCGTTTTTCACCGCATAATACGTAAGCTCCGTGTTCGTCTTCATGTTCATCTTCTCGAGCAGCCGCTCGCGGTAGGTCCCGATGGTCTTGGGACTGAGGCAGAGTTCCTCCGCGATATCCTGGAGCTTCATTCCGCGTGCTATCCTCAACATCACCTGGAACTCGCGGTCGGAGAGGTTCTCATGCGGAGTCGCGCTCGAGCGGTCGTCTATCTCCATCGCGAGCAGCTCTGCCACCTTCGCGCTTACATACTTGCCGCCGCCCGCGATCTTGCGAACCGCCTGGACCAGTTCGTCGGAGACGCTCATCTTGTTCAGAAAGCCGTCCGCTCCCGCTTTCAGGGTCCGCAGCGCGAAATGCTCCTCCTTGTGGATAGTGAGGATCAGCACCGGGATATCGGGGTATTGCGCCTTCAGCTCCTTGAGCACGTCCAGCCCGCTGCTTCCGGGAAGGGTTATGTCCAGGACGATGACGTCCGGCTGCCGCTCCTCGAACAGGTCGAGCAATTCCATGAACATCGCGGCCTCACCCGCCAGGGAGATGTCGGGCTCACCGTCCAGGATCTTCCTGATACCCTGCCTGACGACGGGATGGTCGTCCAGCACGAAGACCTCGATCAAATCGTCCGCCCTCCATCGCCCGGGATCACACGCTCGAGATGGGTACGCGCAGCGTGATCTCCGTCCCTTTACCTTCTTTGCCCGTTATCTCGATACTACCACCAAAATGCTTCGCCCGTTCCTTCATCCATAAAATCCCGAGGGATTCGTGATCGGCCTGCTCGTCCTGGCTTATTCCCCTTCCGTCATCGTTTATCCTCAGCTTGAGAGCTCCTTCTTCTATCAACAGGTCCGTCTCCACGTGAAGCGCATCCGCGTACCTGAGCGCGTTGTCGACGGATTCCTGGAAAACGCGGTATATGAACGTGCTCAGGACCTCGGTTATGACCAGCCCGTCAACGTTGCTGTGGAAAGATGTATCGATGCCTGCCTTTTCCTGCACGTCCCGCATCTGCGATTCCATGGCCGCCACGAGCCCGGCGTCGCTCAGTACGCGCGGCCTTAATTCCTCGGAGACGATCTGTATCTCGTCCAGGAAATAATTCAGGGTGTTGTATATGCGCTCCAATTCGCCGCTGTTTCTCCCCGCGTCGGGAAGGCTTCTCTCCAGGTCTTTGACCTGCATCTTGAGGATGGCCAGGGACTGCTCGAAAGTGTCGTGGATGCGTGCGGTGAAGCGGGCTTTTTCCTCCTCGCGAACCGTCTCTATCCTCTGGGAGAGCGAGCGCAGCTGTTCCGCGGTTATCATCAGTTCTTTTTCCTTCAGCTTACGTTCAGCGACCTCCGATTCAAGCCTGCGGTTTGCCTCCCTGAGCTCGGCGGTCCTCGCTGCGACCAGCTCCTGGAGATACTCCCTGTTTTGCTCCAGCTCCTTATCGTCCGGCATGTTCTTCTCCCCCCTCGGCCTGCAGTTCAACCCTGTACCCCCGACCTGGCATCGTCCAGGTAGGCGGTTACCTCTTCGTCACTCATATCGTGGAAATCCAGGTAAAAGCTGGCGACGGCAAAAGGGTAACCCCTGGAGACCTGCAGGCAATGGAAGTGGTCGACCAGCGGCTTTATCCTTTCCGCCGTGTCAATGGGGCTCACCGGGACGGCGGCGCTGACGGAAGCCGGCTGCCTGCTCCTGGCCATCCTGATAGCCGCGATCATGGTATACCCGGTGGCGAGCCCGTCGTCGGTTATGACCACGTCTCTTCCTTTCAGCTCCGGGAAAGGCTGCTCGCCGCGGTAAACCCTCTCCCTGCGCTTTACTTCCCGCAGGACTTCCGCCGCGATATCCTCTATTTGTTCCCGGGGCAATCTCAGGCGCGACATCATCTCGTCGTTCAGTACCAGGGATCCGTCGGGCGCGACGGCGCCGAAGCCGGCCTCGGGACTTGCGGGTATGGGCAGCTTGCGTACGACGACCACGTCCAGGTCTCCCCCGGTCGCGGCCGCAAGATGGTATCCTACCGGAATACCTCCGCGGGGTATACCAAGGACTATGATGTCATCCCTGGGCCCGCGGTAACTCCCGGCCAGTTTTCGCCCGGCGTCATCCCTGTCTTCGTATAGATCCTTCATGGCAAGATTCCCCCCGTTATCTCGCAGCCGCTCTAGCACTTTATCTATCGGCTCCAGCATTCCGGCTTCCCATGCCGGGGATTCGTTAAACGGATTTATGGTGACCAAAAAGCCGGGGCTGCCGCCGCAAGGGTTTCCGGCGGCATGGTCGGCCGGTTTAGGCACGATCTCTATTCGCCGACGAGCCGTCATGCTTCGAACTCCGGGACAAGAGGCGGGAAGAGATACCGAGGAGCATCAAGGAACTGATAGCTGAGTCCAGGGAAAGCGCCTAACCGGCTGCACGAGCGGTGAAGTAAAAGCAGCAGCCCTTTCCGGGTGAGGATTCCACCCATACCCTGCCGCCCCAGGACTCGACGGCCCGCTTCGCGACTGCGAGCCCCATGCCCCACCCCGGGGTGGTGGAATCCTGGGTGCGCTTGAAGGGAAGGAAAATTGCCCTGTGCATCTCTGGGGGTATCCCATGCCCGTTGTCGCACACGAAGAAGGTGACCTTATCGCTCACCTGGAGCGAACCTATCTCTACGACCGGTTCATCTACGCGAGCATGGCCAAGAGCGTTCCGGACGAGATTGCTGAAGACCTGCCTGAGCTTGGCCGGGCTGGCCAGGACTTGCGGCAATCCCCGCGACACACTGACCCGAGCTCCCGCCTTTTCGATACCGTTCTTCAACTCATCGAGGACCGCCCGCAGTATCAAATCACTTCTCGCGGGTTCGGCTTCTTCATCGCAATATCCGGCGCGTGCATATACCATCAGGCCTTCTATGTATTCCAGGGTCATCTTGACCGCTTTGTCAATATCCCTAATATATCCTGCAGTTCTCTCCGCATCGTTATCATTACAGGAACGCATTGCCTCGCCGGCGAAATCCCTTATGATCACCATGGAACTCGCCAGATCGTGAGAAACGGCAGTGGAATAACTGTCCAGTTCCTCGTTGCGGGCTTCCAGCTCCCCCTGCATCTCCATGCGTTCCGTAACGTCCCTCGCGAAAACGGTGAGGCCATCTTCGACGGGATAGGCATGGACCTCGAAATGGAATTCCTGCCCGTCGCGCTCGTACCTGTTGATAAAGGTATCCCCCATGCCGCAACTAAGCACCTTGGAGTACACCGCTGCGGCCTGCTCCAATGCTTCGGGATCTCCGAAGAACAGCTCGTGGATACTTTTTCCCAGGGCTTCGTGCGCGGGTATGCCGGTGAGCCTCTCTGAGGCTTTGTTCCAGTACGTATAGCGCAGGTTCTTATCCATGGCGAAAAAGAGGTCGGTGATGCTCTCCGCCAGTTCCCGGTAGCGCGTTTCACTCCTGCGCAGTTTTTCCAGGATTACCTGCAGATCCTCGTTTATGCCGAGCAGTTCGAGCTCTATCTCCCGGTGTTCTTCAAGCTCTGCGGCATTCTCGGCCAGCTGCTCTCCCTGTTCTTCGATCCTATCTCGCTGCTCGCGGAGCCACCCCTGCAATTCTCTTCGCTCCTCGCCGCCCTTTAATTTGCGGGCGCGCTCCGCTGGTGCCAGCCCGCCAGAGAGAACATCCTCCTCCAAGTCGATATAACCCCTTTTATCAGCCGCCTCGGGTGGGCGCAATCTCGCAGGAACAACCTAAGCTAGTAGATTATATAACCTGGTATTGCCCATATCCAGCTCGGGAGATCTCTTCAGGGTTAGTCGTCGAGGGTGTCCAGGCAAGTGTGCGGGTATCCGCAGGGTATATCACAAACACGCTCTCAGCTGCATTCTTGGCGGGAACCGCCTCTTCAAGCGTTCAAGCGTAAAAGGTGGCTTCTCTCTCCGCTATCGCCCGGCCTCCTTCGCCTGCCACCTTCCGGCTGTGCCCATCAGGCGGAAGCACTGTTGTAGGAGAAACAAGCTTCCCCCAAGATCTTCATTGCGTCTCCCTGCAGGCGGGATACGTGCATCTGAGATATATTGAGCTCCTGGGCGATACGCTTCTGCGTCCAGCCTTCTTTCAGCCGCAGCTCGGCGATACGCCGCAGCCGCGGAGACAAGTCCTTCAATGCCCGCGACAGCAGGGCTTCTATCTCTACCTCCTCGAAAGAAGGGTCTTCCATACCGATACAGCACGCGAGGGTATCCTGTTCCCCTCGTGAAGAAGACGGCCCGTCTAGGGAAAGGGGCGAAAGATCTTTTATGGCTGCGAGGGCTTCGAGGATGTCCTCCTCGTCTTCGCCCAGCATCGCGGCAACTTCCGATACCGTGGGTTCCCTGCCCGTCGATTTCACGAAGGACTCCTCGCTCGAGAGCACCCGTCTCTTCAGTTTCTGCAGCTTGCGGGGCAGCCTTACCATCTCCGCCTTGTCGCGGTAGTACTTCTTGAGCTCTCCCTCGACGTTGGGAAACGCGAACGCCTTGAACGGTATCCCTCTTGCAGGATCGAAACGGCGCACCGCTTTCATCATCCCTAAAGCCGCCACCTGATAGGCGTCGTCATGAGTCAGAAGGGGAGACTGGTACTTGTAGGCCAGCCCGTGCAGCAAGCCTTCGTAACGCGCGAAGAGCAGCTCCTTGCGGCGCGGGTCTTCGCCTTTGTTTATGCAGGCCACGAGCTGCGCGTCGCTGCAGTCCTTTTCCGGTACCGTCTGTTTTTTATGCGTTGTTCTCATGCTTAATACGAACTCCTCCGCCTCTTCGTGCGTTTTCGCTTGATGATCATGACCGGCCTGGCCCATTTGTGTCCGCAGAACCACGAACCCGGTGTCATCTAAAGACTATTTGGTATGGAGAAAGAGATGTAGCAGCGAATATCCTATTAGGGTGTGGGCAAAGTGTACATGAAGCATGTGGTTTTTTTCACCACAGGTGGCGAAAAAAGGGGTGCGGCTCAAGGGTGCGGGCTATTCTATCAGCCCGTTTATCACCGCATAATAGTGAGTTTCGTGTTCGTCCTCGTCTATTTCAACTTCCCATGCCGGGGACGCGTTAAACGGATTTATGGCGACGAAAAGAGCAGGCTGCCGCCGGAACGAATTCCGATGACATGGCCGGCCGGTTTAAGTACGATCCCGATTGGGAAATCGTTTTGTTGTAAGCGAAAGACGGGAAGCGCCCGGATGGGAGGTGGGAAGATATGCTGAGAAGCGTTAACGAACAGCTAGGTTACGACTTGCTCGCAACGGACGGCGAGATGGGAAAGGTGAACGACATCCTCTTCGACGACGAGACCTGGGAGGTCAGGTACATGGTGGTCGAAACGGGTTCGTGGCTTTCCCGCAGGAAGGTCTTGATAGCACCCGATGCCCTGGGACAGCCGCAATGGGAACCGAAGCGCATTCCCGTTTTCCTCACCATGGAGCAAATCGAGAAAAGCCCGGATATCGACCTGGACAAGCCGGTATCGTTGCAGCACCAGGTCAAACTGCACGAGTATTACAGCTGGCCCGCCTACTGGATGCCCGAGCCGAGCCATATCATGGCGCCTCCCCAGGTACCCTTAGCGGAGGCGGTTCCCGAAGAGGTGGATTCCCATCTCAGAAGTTGCAACGAAGTGACAGGATACCACATCCATGCGCTCGACGGGGAAATAGGCCACGTGGAGGATTTCATCCTCGACGACGAGGTCTGGTCGATAAGGTACATGATAGTAGATACCAGGAACTGGCTTCCAGGCAGAAAAGTCCTCATATCCCCCACCTGGATCGACAACGTGAGCTGGAGCAACCGCATGGTTTACGTTGACCTTCTCAGTGAGGTGATCGAGAACGCGCCGCAGTACGACCCCGCGGTCCCCGTAAACCGGGAGTACGAGATCCGCCTTTACGATTATTACGGGCGACCCAGGTACTGGTGAGGGAGGATACCTGGGAGACGCCTGCAGCCTAGACTTGCATCAAGCGAGCTTGATCTCCTTGGACGACTCCCAGAGTCCGTGGATGTTGCAGAGGGCAAGGGCATAGAGTGTCCCCGGCTTGTTTACCTTGAGATAGGTATTGATCGCATGATGGGTATAAGCCGGGCCCTCGTTGGCTCCCTCGACGGATTCGCCGTGAGCGCAGAACTCGTAGTTCCCTACCTGGTAACTGAACTTGCCGCCCTCGGGGTGATAGTACAGCTGTATCCACCTGATATGATGCTCGGTGGTGTTGGGATGCGCTACCTCTTTGCCCAGCCCTGCCTTGACCTCGAAGACCTCGTCAGCCTTCACTTCGTCGGGACATTCGATCACCGGTACGTGCTTCTCCGTCTTCCAGTCCGCCGTCTGAACCTGGTCTCCAAGTTTCATGGTTCCTCCTTTTCTCATAAGCGATCGTTTACGGTCGAATTTCCTCCCATGCGCATAGTTGCACGCTTCGCATATATCAGAACTTGAACATGCCGGCTATGGCAACGAACACGCCGGTGAAGAACTCCACGATAAGCGCTCCCCAGCTCGCATCATAGCCGTTGACGGGAAACACCATCGCCAGTATGGAAACGATGATGATGATCCCGGCCGCCGCTCCGTATCCCCAGCCCGGGCTGCGCCTCAACCAGAAGTCTCTCTTAAGGAACTTGCTCCACAACACGGAAGTGGCGAAAAGGAACGTCATGGCGCCTACGACTATGATTATGATCCCGTAAGCCGTCTCATATCCCTTGGTGGCCTCTCCGGTAACCGGATTTGTGTAAAAAGTGAGAAAAGCGAAGATGATCGCTGCCGCCGATGCCACCTGTGCTATGAAGTCTCCGACCGGGGTCACGGCTTCATCCTTGTCCCTGCATTCCACGGGGTTTACTTCGATCTTGACATCTTCAGTCATAATATATCCCTCCTCACATAGGTCGTTCCTTGCTGCGAGATATTTACCGGATAATGTTGCCATATCCGGGATGTACCTTGATTCACCTCCCCTGTAATGTTTAGCGATCATGCCTGCGGGTGATCACGCAAAACCCGTTCCTTTGTTACCACTCATGCCTGCCTCGTCTAAATGCACTCTTCCGCCTGTGTCATTAACGCATTTGTTGAGAAGCGCCGGCTGCACTATCGAATCCTTTACAAGCTGATTCCCATGCAGGAGCTTCGAATAACCTCATAGGGCATATAAACCACCGTAAGTTCACCCGTGGGAAATGTACTGCATTTGCAATGAGTTTGTTTCTTCGCGCCCTTGTCGGGGAAACAGGGAACCAAAGATCCGGCCGAACGGAAACATCACCCGTTAATCGCATTGAGAGTTCTTTCGATCAGGCGAGCGAGGAAAGGAGGTGAGGCGGGGATGAAGGTGCGGGGATATAACCTTGTAGAGAAGGTGTCTGCGTTGTTGCTCAAGGAGCGAGAGAGGATGGATATGGAGTGGCGGCTGAAAAACAAGAAGGTGTTCTCCAGGGACGATTGGCAGGTATTCAACGCCGCCCTCAGAAAAACGGTGGAGGAGAATAGATGATGAGATCCGTGATATCGCTCGGCGGATACAGGCTGCAGGCCCTGAACGGTGACAGGATCGGGAGAGTACACGATTTCCTCTTCGACGACCGCTCGTGGTCGATACGCTACCTGGTCCTGCGAACCGGAGGCTGGCTGGCCAGGCGTAAAAAGCTCGTCTCCCCGCTAGCGTTGGGCGAGCCCGACTGGTCGTCACGGACCATACCGGTCAGGCTGAGTGTCAAACAGGTAAAGGAAAGCCCGGATATCAGCATCGATAAACCCGTATCGCTGCAGCGGGAGATGGAGCTGCACGAATATTATGGATGGACGCCATACTGGACGGTGGAGGAAAGCACGGACGCTCATGCATCGCAACAAGAGAGGGCGGAAACGCCTTCGCCGCCAGGCGGCAACAAGGCCGAAGACGACGATCCTCATCTTAGAAGCGTCCTGGAAATACTCTCTTACGGGGTGCAAGCATCGGATGGAAAGGCGGGCCGGGTCAAAGACTTACTGCTCGAAGACGGGGGTTGGGTAATAAGGTACCTGGTCATCAAGCCTTCCTTCTGGAAGCTGGCGAAGCGCGTTCTCGTTTCTCCCTTATGGATGAAGGATGTGAGCTGGCGGGAAAGGATAATCCACCTGGACATGCCGCTCAATGTGATAAGGAACAGCCCCGCGTATAACCCCTCGGTCCCTCTTAGCGCGGAGTTCGAGACGCGCCTGCACGAGTATTACGTCAGGGCAAGAAAACGCTGAGCAAGGGCCAAAGTGACCGGGAAATACGCTGACGCATCAGCATATCCGCTCATCTCTCTCCGACCTTCCAGCTTGTTTATTACTTCGATCTTCAGGGAAATAGTGATTACAGAAAGCGCGAGCCGCCAGCAAGGCCGGTTGCGCTGAAAACGACAGGCTGGCGCCTAGCAATAGTCCAATAGTCCTTGATTGCGAGGAAGTATTCTATGGAGGTGCATCATGACCAGAGCAGCTGTTAACGGCATGGGAAGGATCGGCAGGGCGGCGCTGAAGGTGATCCTGGATACTCCCGAACTGGACCTGGTAGCCGTGAACGACCTTACGCCCGTCGAGGGGACCGTCTATCTGCTGAAGTACGATACCGTTTACGGCAGGTACGAAAAAGAGTTGCGCGCGGCGGGCGAGAGCCTGCTGGTCGATGGCTGGGAGATACGTTACTACTCCGAGAAGGACCCTGCCGGGCTTCCCTGGAAGGATCTGGAGGTGGATATCGTATTCGAGTGCACGGGCGTGTTCGACGAGAAGGAGGACCTTGAAAAACACCTCGATGCCGGGGCGAAGAGGGTCATACTGAGCGCTCCCGCGAAGAGCCCGGAGATCCCGACCGTGGTGCACGGCGTAAACCGCCCGCCGGACTCGGAGAAAATCATATCCTGCGCGAGCTGCACCACCAACTGCATCACCCCCGTGGTAGAAGTCATGGGCCGGAGGATAGGCATCAGGAAGTCCATGATGACCACCATCCACGCCTACACTTCCAGCCAGGCCATCGTGGACGGTTACAACAGGAAATTAAGGAGAGGCAGGGCCGGTGCCGCCAACCTGGTGCCCACTTCGACCGGGGCAGCCAAGGCAACCACCAAGGCCCTCCCCCAATACGAGGGAAAATTCGACGGCGTGGCGGTGCGGGCGCCGGTGGCCGTGGGCTCCGTCGCCGACATGGTTTTCCTGACGGAAAGGGAGACCGGCGCACGGGAGATAAACGACATTTTCCGGGAGGAGGCGCAGAGCGACCGTTACGCGGGCATCCTGGGGGTGAGCGAAGACGAGATCGTGTCCTCCGATATCATCGCCGACCCGCGAGCCTCCATCGTCGATCTGCACATGACCCAGGTAGTAGACGGCGACATGGTCAAGGTCATGAGCTGGTACGACAACGAGTGGGGTTATACCAAACAGATGACCAGGGAGGCCGTGCGCATCTGCGGGGAACTGTAAGCACTCTCCGCAAAACAGAAAAACGCACCGGCGCGTTCCCGTTTCGGTCCTGCCCTTTAGTGAAAAGAGCCGTGAAAGATGAAAGCAGCCGAGCGGATCCATATCGGGACTTCGGGCTGGCACTACGACCACTGGAAAGGGCCTTTCTACCCCGAAGGGATGAAGGCGGCCGAGATGCTGGCGTTCTACGCGGACCGCTTTGCCACCGTGGAGATAAATAACAGTTTCTACCAGCTGCCGGATGAGAACACGCTGGCCGGGTGGCGGGACGCGGTCCAGGAAAGGTTCGTCTTCTCGGCGAAAGCAAGCAGGTTCATGACGCACATGAAGAAATTGAAGGACCCCGAGGAGCCGGTCTCGACCTTCATGGAGCGCATGAAGATGCTGGGCGGAAAGCTCGGCCCCATCCTCTTTCAGCTGCCGCCTCGCTGGAATCTCAACCCGGAAAGGCTGGCTTCTTTCCTCGCTGCCCTGCCCGGCGGCCACAGGTATGCTTTCGAGTTCAGGGACCCAAGCTGGTTCGCGGATGAGGTCTACGAGGCCCTGCGTGACAACAACGCGGCCTTCTGTATCTACGAGCTGGCGGGACGGCTCTCCCCCAGAAAGGTAACCGCGGACTTCGTCTACGTACGCCTGCATGGCCCTGGAGACGCATACGAGGGTGATTACGATGCGCAGGCCCTGTCAGGATGGGCGGGGGCAATCTCCACGTGGGCCGGCAAAGGCCTGCCGGTCTATTGCTATTTCGATAACGACCAGAAGGGATACGCGCCGCGCAACGCTCTGAGCCTGCAGGAGATGCTGGCGGACTGAAAACGGGAGGGCAGGCCTGGGGGTCAGGCCCGGCTTTCGGCCTCGTTCGACTGGCCGCATCCATACCAGGCCTAAGGTCTACCAGGCCTGGGGGTCAGGCCGAAAGCCGGGCCTGACCCCCA
The DNA here is from genome assembly GCA_964529285.1 of uncultured Actinomycetota bacterium. Classification (GTDB taxonomy): domain Bacteria; phylum Actinomycetota; class Geothermincolia; order Geothermincolales; family RBG-13-55-18; genus SURF-21. Next base: position 27,097 of record CAZGWK010000025.1, on the reverse strand, counting down.
GGCCTGAGGACGTGAGGAATGGAAGGGTAACATGGTACTGACTTTCCTGGGCACCAGGGGAGAGATAGAGGCGAAGAGCAGGAGGCACCGACGCCACAGCTCCCTGCTGCTGACCTATCTCGGGCGCAAGGTGATGGTCGACTGCGGCGAGGACTGGGAGGGCCGCCTGGAAGACATAGGGCCCCACGCCATCGTCATCACCCACGCACATCCCGACCACGCCTGGGGCCTGCGGAAGGGCTCCCCCTGTCCGGTCTATGCCACCCGCGAGGCATGGGAAGCGATGAAGGATTACCCTATCGAGGAGCGTGAGATCATCTCCCGGCGCGAGCCGCTCCAGATCGAGGGCATGACCTTCGAGGCGTTCGGGGTGGAGCATTCCACGCGCGCCCCCGCAGTCGGCTACCGCGTAAGCGCGGGAGAGGTGGACTTCTTCTACGTGCCCGACGTCGTCTACATCGAGGACAGGAGCGAGGCCCTGCGGGGCGCGAAACTGTACGTAGGCGACGGGGCTACCATGAGCCGCAGCATGGTGCGCAAGCGGGGCGAGCACCTCATAGGCCACACTCCCGTGCGCACCCAGCTCACCTGGTGCCGGAAGGAAGGGGTGCCCGAAGCCGTGTTCACCCATTGCGGTTCCGGGATCGTCAAGGGAGACGAGCGGACCCTGGGGGCGCAGCTGCGCGCCTGGGCCCGGGAGCGCGGGGTGGAGGCGCGCATCGCCCACGACGGCATGGAGATGGTCCTGCGGTGAAGCGGGCTGAAAGGAGGCCGAGATGCCGGAACTGCCGGACGTAGAGATATTCAAGGGCTACCTGGATTCCACCGCCCTGCACAAGAAGATAAGGAAGACCGAGATAACCGAGGAGCGCATACTGTCCGGGGTCTCCAGGCAGAAGCTGGCCCGCCGCCTGAAGGGCAGCGAGCTGGAGGAGACGAGACGATATGGCAAATACCTGTTCGCCAGGATAGGAGGCGACGGCTGGCTGGTACTTCATTTCGGCATGACCGGAGAGCTCGCCTATTACAGGGACGCACGCGACCGTCCCGAGCATGCCAGGATGGTCCTGTATCTAGAGAACGGTTACGAGCTCGCATACGTGAGCCAGCGCATGCTGGGGCAGGTGAGCATCAGCGATAATATCGAGAGCTTCGTCGCCGACCGCGGGCTCGGCCCCGACGCCCTTTCCGGGGAGGTGGACGGCAAGAGGTTCCTGGAGATGCTGGAAAAGCGAAAAGGCATGATCAAACCCGCCCTCATGAACCAGTCCATGATCGCCGGTATCGGCAACGTCTATTCCGACGAGATCCTCTTCCAGGCCAAGATAAACCCTAAAACACCCGTGAACAAACTGAGCGAAGAGGAAAGGAAACGCCTCTACCGGGCCATGCGCAGGGTACTGCGCACCGCTGCCCGGAACGATGCGGATCCGCGGAAGATGCCGAGCGGGTACATCCTCCCCCACCGCGAGGAAGGCGACAAGTGCCCGGTATGCGGCGGAGAAGTGCAGAAGATGACCGTCTCCGGCCGCAGCAGCTACTACTGCTCCCGCTGCCAGCCAGAGAGATGATACGTCCAACGAGCTGCAGCGGCCGGGCCGGATGTTTGCCGGCTTATCCTTACGGTCATTATTAATAATGGACTTTTCTTGCATCCGTCCACGGAATGCCGAGAAAGAAGGAAGATGAGCGCGCAGGAGCAGGATGATAACAAAAAGCCCTGGCAGTCTGCAGCCTGGTATGCTCTCTCGCAGGAAGAGGTCTTCGAAAGGCTGTCCTCTGGCAGGAACGGTCTAGACGAAGAGGAAGCTGACGAGAGGCTGGAGAGGTATGGGAAGAATTCCCTCCCTTCCATGAAACCCCCCTCGCTGCCCCTGGTCTTCCTGCGCCAGTTCTTGAGCCCTCTGATCTATATCCTTATCGCCGCCGCGGGTCTGTCCATCGCCATTGGTGACGTAAAGGATTCCGTCTTCATCTTCGCGGTGATCATACTCAACGCAGTGCTCGGGACTTACCAGGAGTGGAAGGCGCTGAAGAGCGCCTCCGAGCTGCAGGACTTGCTGAGGATATCCGCGCGGGTGATGAGGGACGGAAGGGAACAGACGGTGGATGCGGAAGACCTGGTCCCCGGCGACGTCGTGCTGCTCCTGTCGGGGGACAAGGTGCCCGCTGACCTGCGCCTGGTGCGCGAGGTGAAAAACCTCAGGATGGACGAATCACTCCTCACGGGAGAATCGGTCCCCTCGCAAAAGAACATGAACCAGCTGGAAGATGATACCCCGGTCAGCGACAGGGCGAACATGGCCTTCGCCGGTACCGTGGTGGCTGCCGGGAAGGGCACGGGAGTCGTGGTCGCAACGGGCATGGCGACCGAGGTGGGAAAGATAGCCGAAGAAGTCACCGGGGCGGAGGGCTCGAAATCGCCGCTGCTCATAAGGATGGAGAAATTCACGCGCCAGATAAGCTATTTCGTCCTGGGACTGGGCGCTATTTTCGCCACCGTCTACATATTGATGGGCACCGAGTGGAGCGAGGCGCTGCTGCTTACGGTGGCCCTCCTGGTATCGGCAATACCGGAAGGCCTGCCGGTCGCGGTGACCGTCGCCCTCTCCATAGGTACCAGCCGCATGGCGGAGAAGAACGTTATCGTGCGCAGGCTCTCGGCGGTGGAGAGCCTGGGGAGCTGTACCTGCATCGCCTCGGACAAGACGGGGACCCTGACAGTGAACGAACAGATGGTCAGGCTGGTGGCCCTTGCCGGAGGAGAGAATTTCGAGGTCTCCGGGAGCGGTTACAGCGGCGAGGGCGAGTTGACCGCGACCGGCAATGGCGGCTCGAACGGGCAGGCGCGATCGCAGCTGGAGCGCCTGGCCCGCGTGGCGGTGATCACCAACAGAGGCAAACTCCAGCGCAGGGAGGGGGAGTGGATCCACCAGGGAGACTCCATGGACGTAGCCCTCCTGGCCCTCGGCTTCAAGGTAGGCCTGGATCCCGAAGAGGTCAGGGGATCCGTCGAGGTGGTGGACGAGATCCCCTTCGAATCGGAACGCAAATACGAAGCCAGGCTATACCGCGTTGACGCCGGGCTGAGGGTGGGAATCAAGGGGGCTCCAGAGGTCCTGCTGGAACTGTGCAGGTGCGAGGACGAAGCCGCTATGGAGGAGATGAGCGAAAGGGCCGAACACCTCACGAACAATGGTTACCGCGTGCTGGCGGTGGCCGAAGGAAATGCCGAGGAGGAACCGGTGGGAGACTTCGAGGAAGAGGATTTCCCCCAGCTGGACCTGCTGGGCCTCGTGGCCATGATCGATCCCCTGCGCCCGGAAGCGAAAGATGCGGTCTCGGACTGCTCCAGGGCGGGAGTGAAGGTGGTGATGGTAACCGGGGACAATCCAGGCACGGCGCGGGCGGTGGCCCAGGAAGCCGGTATCGCGGGAGAAGACGACGACGTCATCACCGGAAAGGAACTGGAGGCGCTCTCCTCGGACCCCGAAAAGGCGGCCGAAGCCGTCAACTCCACCAGGGTATTCGCCCGCGTCGCCCCCCTGCAGAAGGTGGACATCGTACAGGGGCTCCTCGACGGAGGCCATTTCGTGGCCGTCACCGGAGACGGCGTTAACGACGCACCGGCGCTGCGCCGCGCCAACCTCGGAGTGGCCATGGGATCAGGGACCGACGTGGCCAAGGACACCGCGGAGATAATCATAACCGACGACAACTTCGCCTCCATTGTGGCGGGCATTAAGCAGGGGCGCTTCGCCTATGAAAATATCCGCAAAGTCATTTACCTGCTCATCTCGACCGGCCTGGGAGAGATCATACTCTTTGCCATGGCCGTGATCTGGGGCCTGGAGATCGCGCTGGTGGCGGTGCAGCTCCTATGGCTCAACCTGGTCACCAACGGCATACAGGGCGTAGCCCTGGCCTTCGAGGGGGGCGAGGAGGGAGCGATGTCCCGGCCTCCCCGCGACCCGGAGGAGGGTATATTCAACTCCCTCATGCTGCAGCAGGTCGCCATCTCCAGCCTCATAATCGGTTTAACGGCCTTCTTCACCTGGTGGTGGCTGAAGGGTGCGGGGTGGGAGGTCGCGGATGCCCGCAACCTGGTGTTGCTGCTCATGGTGCTCCTGGAGAACGTGCACGTCTTCAACTGCCGCTCCGAATACGAGTCCGCCTTCAAGGTACCGCTGAGCAACAACTGGATATTGATGGGCGGTGTCGTGGCGGCACAGGGCATCCACATCGCATCCATGTATATACCCTTCATGCAGGACGTGCTGGGCACCTCGCCGGTCTCCTTCCTGGAATGGATCTACATGCTGCTCCTCGCCCTCATACTGCTGGTGGTGATGGAGGCCTTCAAGTTCGTAAGAAAGCGCATCAAGGGCGGCAGGCCGAGCGGCTGACGGAGCTTTGCACCGACTGCCTCTGATGCACTTCTCGCCGCCGCGGGGAAGCGCGGCTTCAGAGGGATCTTCCTGGAGCATCTCGCCTGCTTTTTTCATGTTTATCCGCTTCACGCAGCGGGAAACCGGTTCCATGGGACGGAAGGCATCACGAGCACGGCTTGGAGGAAGTCATGGCCAGAGGCACGCGGGCGAAAATACGGGAAAGGGACATGCTCGAAAGGGCGAAATCTACGGACGATCCCGGGGCAGTGGAGGATTTGTTCCACGCGTACCAGGATCTCTTAAGGTCACTGGCATATAAATACAGGTCCCCCCTGCTCGCTTACGAAGACGCGTACCAGGTGGCGGCCCTGGGGTTGCTGAAGGCGCTGGAGCGCTTCGATCCCGAGCGCGGAACGGCCTTTATAACATTTGCTTATCCGACCATCACGGGTGAGCTGAAGAAACACTATCGCGACCACGTGGAAGTCGTGCGCATACCGCGCAGGATCAGGGACCTCAAGCGCATGGTAATGATCGCGCAGGACAGGCTGCGGGAAGCGTGCAGGAGGGAACCCACCATATCCGAAGTCGCCGATACCCTGAACGTCCCGGAAGAGGACGTGATAGAAGCCCTGGCGGCGGCGAGGAGCACATCGGTGCTCTCGCTGGACCTGGAGGTAGAAGGAGAGGAGGGCAACGATTCCCTGCTCTACTTCGTTGGTTACCACGATGCGGGCTTCGAGTGGCTGGAGAACAGGATGGTGGTCGAGCAGATGATGGACTCTCTTCCCGATCACCTTGGTGAGATATTAGGCATGAGGCTCGCGGGATGGACCCAGAAGAGGATCGCGGAGAAACTGGGCATCTCCCAGATGGAGGTCTCGAGGTTGCAGAAAAAAGCGGTGCGCATGATAAGCGAATCCTGCCAACCGGTTAGGGAATCGGCATGAAGGGGCGGTAAAAGGCGGGGCGGCACCGGGGCGGCCGGGGCGCAGTCGCCCGCTCTTATTGATACGTCTCTATCAACCTGCGGTGCTTTTCGTGGATCATGGGGGTCAGTCAGGCATCACAGGACCAGGTCCGCTTTTCTCCCGCAGTTGCTGCACTTGCCGCCCACCACGCCCTCGATGACGCCCCCGCCGGCTCCGCGTGCGACCAGCAGGTTGCCGCACTGCGGGCAGTGGGTGTCCTTTCCCTCTCTTCCCGCCACGTTTCCCAGGTAGACGTAGTAGAGCTTCTCGCTCGCGATATCCCGCGCCCTGAGCAGCGTGGAGAGCGGGGTAGGCTCGATGGTCATCTTGTGGGCCGGGAAGTAGGCCGAGAAATGCAGCGGCACCTCGCGCCCCAGTTCGCCGGAGACGAAATCCACCAGCTTCCCTATGAGTTCGTCCGAGTCGTTGAGGGTGGGGATGATGAGGTTGGTGATCTCCAGGTGGATGCCGTACCTGCGCGCAGCCCGGCAGGTCTCGAGTACCGGCTCCAGTTCGGACCCGCATATCCTGCGGTAGAAATCGGGCTCCATGGACTTCACGTCCACGTTCATGGCATCTATGAAGGGCGCCAGCTCCTCGCAGGGCGCGGCGCTTACGAAACCGTTCGTCACCAGGACGTTTACCAGGCCCTCCTCTTTCGCGAGACCGGAACATTCCAGCACGAACTCGTACCAGATAAGGGGTTCGTTATAAGTGTAGGCGATGCCTATGGAACCCAGATCCCGGGCCTCGTCCACCGCCTGCCGCGAGGTTATCTCGCCGGTGGGGGCGTCGGGCTCTAGCATCTGCCAGTTCTGGCAGAAATCGCAGCTCTGGTTGCATCCCCTGGTCCCCAGGGAGTAGATGGTGCTCCCGGGATGGAAGTGGTAGAAAGGCTTTTTTTCTATGGGGTCCATGCCCCTGGCCATGACGCGGTTGTATATCTCGGAGTAGAGGGTTCCCCCTTCGTTCACCCGGGCGCGGCAGATACCGCTCTTGCCGGGAGCGATGACGCACAGGTGCGGGCACAGCTCGCACCTTACCTTGCCGTCCTCGAGTTTGACCTGATACATGGCTTCCTTCATGGCCGCTCAACCTCCGATGTCTATCCTGTCCGCCACCTTCGCAATTCCCTGCGCGTGACGGAAGATGTCCTTCCAGGGATCTTCACGCTGGCCCAGGCGCCGGAAGATGTTCCCCATGTTGTACGACCGCGGCCCCAGGTCTCCATCGCCGAGTTCATCCCACTCCAGCGGAGCTGCCACCGGCGCCCCCTCCTTCTCTCGTACCGCATAGGGCGCCACCCCCGTCTGGCCGTAGGCATTGCGGTTGGTGTCCAGGAAGAGCCGTCCCCTCCTCTGCGATTTGTATTGTTCCGTGGTGAGTTTTTCGGGCTTGCGCTCCTCCAGCGCCCTGGCCAGCCCCCGGGCGACGGCGCGCACCTCGTCGAAGTCGGATCTCCGGTCCAAAGGGACCACCACGTGAAGGCCGCGGGAACCGGTGGTCATGACGAAGGAAGTCAGCCCCATCTCGTCCAGCAGCTCCTTGAAGTCAAAGGCCGCAGCGCGCACGATCTCGAAGTCGTCTCCCGGCGGGTCGAGGTCGAAGATCATCTTGTCCGGATTGTGGAGCTTAGCGGAACGGCTCAACCATACATGGGGGGTTATGGTGGCCTCCTGGGCCAGGAAAACGAGGGTAGCGGCATTTTCGCAGATCACGTGGGTGACCGTCTTTCCCTGCACCGCCTTGACCTTCACCGTCTTTATCCAGCCGGGGAAATGGTCCGAGGCCTCCTTCTGGTAGAAACCCTCCTCCCCGATGCCGTCCGGGTAGCGGTGCATCATCAGCGGCCTTCCCTTCATATGGGGCAGCATGGTCTCGGCGATATGGCGGTAATAATCCACGAGGTCTCCCTTGGTGATACCGCTCTGCGGGAAAAGGACCTTGTCGCGGTTGGTGATCTCCACGCTGTAGCGTCCGAAGTTCATCTTTTCGGCCATGCTCTCAGCCTCCACTTTCCCTGCGCACCTCGCGGGGATCCTTGTCGCGGCGCAGGCCCAGGTAGCGCGGGTGGCGCAGCTTATTATCGCCGGTCCACTCGGCGAAGCCGACCTGGGCCACCAGTTCGGGCTCGACCCAGTGCACTCCCTTCTCAGCGATATCCTTCTCCGCGAACGGGCTGTCGTCCCGCTCCAGGCCCGAGAGCCGCTCCTTCATTTTCCCCAGGGTGCGGTCATCGAACCCGGTGCCGATTTTGCCCGCGTAGTGCAGCTTCCCATCTTCGTAGTATCCGACCAGAAGGGCGCCGAAGCCCTTCCTGCTCCCCTTGGGGTCCGTATAGCCGCCGATCACCAGCTCCTGTTCGCGTACGCACTTGAACTTGAGCCAGTCCGAGGAGCGCTTGTGGACGTAAGGTCCGTTCGCTTTCTTGGCGATGAGCCCCTCCCAACCCTTGCCGCACGCCTCCTCGTAGAACTTCTCCCCTTCCTCTTTACGGTGGGGAAGGAAGCGCAGGGGGTCCTCGTAGGAGAGAAGCCTTTTCAGCAGGGCCTTACGGTGTCTCAGCGGGACCCTGGTCACGTCGTATCCGTCCGTGTAAAGCAGGTCGAACAGGTAATAATAGACCGCGATGCCGCTGCGGCGAGCCTTCTCCGGGTCCTGGATCTGAAAGCGGTTCTGAAGACGCGCGAAGGATGTCTTGCCCCCCTCGAAGGCCACAACCTCGCCGTCGATGATGAAATGGCCCTCTTCCTGGTCCCCCAGGGCTTCCATGAGTTCCGGGTAGCTGGCGTTCAGCGACTTCCTGTTCCTGGAGTACAGCTGCACCTTCTTCTGCTTCTTGAAGGCCAGGCAGCGCTCCCCGTCGAGCTTGCGCTCGTATATCCAATCCTCGCTGGAAAAGCGGTCCTTGGTGAGCCTGGCCAGCATGGGCTGAGTCCACGAAGGCTGGTCTCTCTTGCGCGCTTTCTCCCTGGCCTCCTCGGGGAGGATGTGGAGGTTACCCATCTTTCTCCGCCAACTCCTCTATGGTACGGCCGCTCTTAACGGACTCCGGCTCCGTGCTCACCGGGTTGCGCCGCGCGTCCGCCTCGTCGTCCTTCATCTTCACCAGCAGCCATCTTCCGTCTTTCGCTTTGCCCGTCCTGATCAACGCGTATCCGCCTTTTATCTTCTCCCCCTTCAACCACACCTCGATGTGCCCGTCCTCGTACGACTCGAGCATGGAGGCGGCCTCTTTTTTGCCTTTTTTCTTCTCACTCCTCAAGTTCCTGTAGGTGCCCTTGTCCCACAAGAGCACGGTACCAGCTCCGTACTCCCCCTCCGGTATCACTCCCTCGAAATCAGCGTAATCCAGGGGATGGTCTTCCGTGGGGACGGCCAGCCGCTTCTGCCTGGGGTCGGTGGAGGGGCCCTTGGGAACCGCCCACGATTTCAGGACACCGTCTATGGCCAGGCGAAAATCATAGTGCAGGTTGCTGGCATCGTGTTTCTGTATGACGAAGATGCGGCTCCGCTCGGAACCTTCTCCGGCTCCGGCGGGTTCGGAAGTCTTTCCGAAGTCCCTCTTCTCGCGATATCTTTCGAGCTTGCTGTTTCCCGCCACTTTCCTCCTGCCTCGCACGCGCAGAGCAATGAGCGCTTACACATACATATTCCCAGCCGCGATGCCTAGTTAACCTATGCGTTGATCGGCAAGCCCTGCAAGGCTGGAGGGAATTGAAGCACGGTCCTATGCAGCCCTCAGTATCCCAGCGTGGATCCGGCCCGCTCTTTTTCCATGACTACGGTACGGATGGGGAAGGGTATCTCTATACCCTCGTCTTCGTACCTGCCCGTAAGCCTCTTTATGAACTCGTGTTTCAGCAGGTACTGATCGACGAACTCCGCCGCGCGCATGATGACGGTGAAATCGATCCTGTATTCCGAGAAGGTATGGAACCTGATAAACGGCTCGGGGTGGGTAATCCCTCCCGGCACGCTCTGCAGGACCTCCCGCGCGACTTCGACGGTGACCCGTTCCACTTTCTCAAGGTCGCTGGTATAACTGACCCCTACCTCCATGAGCACGGCCATCTCCCTCACCGGTTGATAGTAGTTGGTGATGACGGCCGATGCCAGCCTGGAGTTGGGTACGATCACCATGTTGTTGGGCAGGGTCTTTATGGATGTGTTCCTCCAGGTAATGTCGATGACGTAACCCTCCTCCCCCGTGTCCAGCCTGATGAAATCCCCCGGGCGCACCAGCCTGGAGGCCAGTATGTGCAGGCCGGAAAAGAGGTTGGAGAGGGTGTCCTGGAACGCCAGGGCGATGGCGAAACCACCGACGCCCAGCGCGGTGATGAGGGGAGTAACGGGCACGTCCAGGTAGGTGAGGATGACCAGGATGCCGGTGAGCAGGATGGCTATCCTCAGAATATTGCCGATGATGGTGCTGGAAGGTAGCGCGCCCTCGGCCTTTCTTATGTACAGGTCCACCAGCCCGGCGGTGATCCTCATCACCGCCAGGGTCACGGTGAAGAGGATGAGCACCACGAGAGCCCTATCGTAGATGCTCTGCACGTAAGGGCTCATGCTTATGAAACGCGTTGCTATATATAGACCGGCGATGGTGAACCAGAGGGCGACCATGCCCCGCAGGCCGTTTTTTATCGTACGGTAACCCGCCCGGCCGGATCTCTGGAATATGCGCCTGACAAGCAGCAGGACGAACCTCTCCAGGACCAGGCCCAGGACGAAACCGCCCACGATAAAGGCCGCGGGGAGCAGGAACTGCCTGCTGGTCAGAAATTCCGTTACATCCATGATTTACGTCCCTCCTGTTTATACATACAGTGTGATAGACGCTTCGCCTGGCAATGGGTTCCCTTCCCAATGCGCAGGTAAAGTTTTCTACGCTCTTTTTTAAGCGGATTCCCATAATACGTTATTGAAAACCATGGCTGCGCCGGTCGACAGCTGACGCATTTTCGCTGCTTGTGTTAATGGGGTGCAGCGAGATGAGCAGGGCTCGAGCCTCTCCACGCTTTGCGGAGCGTAGGCGCGAGATCAGGAAACACCGACCATGCGGTTAGCCGCTGGAAGATCTGGGAATCCTTATTGTTGCGGCCTATGTCGCGGCTCCAGGTGCGCGTATGAAAGAAAAGCTTGAGGGAAAGAGGCATGATGGACTACACCTTGAAGATCGGCGGGGAAGCGGGGCAAGGTATCCAGACCATCGGCGAAACGCTGGCGAAGGTCTTCGCGAGATCAGGATTTCACGTTTTCACCCATCAGGATTACGAATCGCGGGTCAGGGGAGGCCACAACTTCTACCAGATAAGGTTCTCGGACCGGCCCGTGAGCGCTTCGCGGGCCGGCATCGATATCCTCGTGGCCATGGACGAGGCGAGCATACCTCTGCACGATGCCGAACTCACTTCCGAGGGGATAGCCATATACGATTCCGCGAATCTCGAGCAGGAATACGGCGGCGCACCCTTTCTCGCTATACCGTTCTCGTCCCTGGCGGAGGAACAGGGCGGCAGCGAGATCATGGCGGGCAGCGTGGCGTTGGGAGCCGTGCTGGGCATAATCGGCATGGACACCGGCGTACTCAACCAGATACTGGGGCAGAGCCTGAAGAAAAAGGGCACGGAGGTCGTCGAGAAGAACCGCGCCTCGGCAGCGGCGGGCCACAACTTCGCCCGGGATCATTGCAGCGGCTGCTCTTTCAGCGTCCCCTCCCCCGGCGAGGGGAAACTGCTCGTGCAGGGAAACGAATCCATAGGCTTCGGCGCCATCGCATCGGGATGCCGTTTCTACTCAGCCTATCCCATGACCCCATCGACTGGCATCATGAACTACCTGGCCGCCAGGTCGCTGGAGCACGGCATCGTGGTGGAGCAGGCGGAGGACGAGATAGCCGCCATAAACATGGCCCTGGGGGCCTCCTTCGCCGGAGTGAGGGCCATGACGGGTACCTCCGGGGGCGGATTCGCTCTCATGGTGGAAGGACTGTCCCTCGCGGCCATGACCGAGACGCCCGTAGTCATCGCCCTGGCACAGAGGCCGGGGCCGGCAACCGGGCTGCCCACGCGGACGGAACAGGCCGACCTCCTCTTCGCCCTGCATGCCGCCCACGGCGAGTTCCCCCGGGCCGTTTTCGCGCCCGGCAACCCGCAGCAGGCTTTCCACCTTACCGTGAAGGCCTTCGACCTCGCCGCCAGGTACCAGGTGCCCTCCATCGTGATGACGGACCAGTACCTGGCGGACTCGCAGTGGACCTTCGATTCCTTCTCCACGGACGACGTCGGGTATCACGACTACAGGTCGAGGGAGGAGCAACCCGGCGGCGCGCCGTATTACCTGCGCCACGCCTTCACCGCAGACGGCATATCGCTTTTCGCCGTGCCGGGCATTTCATCCCGCCTGGTGGTTACGGACAGCGACGAGCACGGGGAGGATGGACATATCATCGAGGACGCGGAGACCCGGACCAGGATGGTGCAGAAGAGGTTCCTCCAAAAGATGCCCGGGCTGAAGGAAGAGATCGCGCCGCCCCTTCTCTACGGGTCTGAGGACCCGAAGGTAATCATCGTGGGATGGGGTTCCACCTACGGGGTGATGAAGGAGGCGGTGGATTGCCTCGCGGGAGAGGCCGATATCGCCATGCTCCATTTCTCCGAGATCTTTCCTTTCCCCGATACGGGCTCCTTCGATTATCTCACCCTGCTGCAGAATGCCAGGGCTACCGTGTGTATCGAGAACAACGCCGGGGGGCAGTTCGCGAGGCTGATGAGGGCGGAGACGGGATACCGTTTCGACAACCGCATCAACAGATACGACGGAAGACCATTCCTGCTCGAGGAGATACTGGGAGGCATCCATGACTACAGTCAATGATTACCTGACCGAGGAGACCTCCTGGTGCCCCGGTTGCGGCAATTTCTCCATCCGCCGTGCGTTCGCGGGAGCCATGGTGGATATGAGCCTGGAGCCGCATCAGTTGATGGTGGTCTCCGGTATAGGGCAGGCGGCTAAGTTCCCCCATTACGTCACGTGCAATACCTTCAACGGTCTGCACGGAAGGACCCTTCCCGTCGCCACGGGCATCAAGCTGGCGAACGACCGCATGAACGTGGTTTGCGAGACGGGGGACGGAGACTGCTACGGCGAGGGAGGCAACCACCTGATACACGCCATGCGCAGGAACATCGGCGTCAAGCTCTTCGTACACGACAACCAGGTGTACGGCCTGACCAAGGGGCAGGCATCCCCCACCAGCATGGAGGGCATGGTCACTAAGGTGCAGCCCTTCGGTGTGCTCGCCGAAAGGTTCAACCCCCTGGCCATGGCCGTAGCCCTCGACTGCAGCTTCGTCGCACGCGGTTCCTCCGTGGACATGGACCACCTTAAGCGCCTCTTCATCGCCGCGATGAAGCACGATGGATTCTGTCTCGTGGACATCCTCCAGCCTTGCGTATCCTTCAATCCCGTAAACACCTGGGACTGGTACCGGGAGAGGGTATATATAATCGAGGATGATTACGACGACGGGGACCGCTTCGCGGCATTCGAGAAATCCCTGCAATGGGGAGAGCGCATACCTCTCGGCATAATCTACCGCAACAGCCGTCCCACCTACGAGGACCAGTTACCCGTTATCGCAGAGGAGCCGCTGATAGATATAGCATATGACCACGGGAAGATCGCCGATCTACTCGGGGATTTCTCATAGAGGCCCACATGGAACAGACAAGTATACATATCAGCCTCTTCCCCCGGGAGCCGTAGCGCCCATGGTCAAAGCGCCACCGCTTGGGGCATCAGCATATATATGACGCCGCGGTGAATGGGGTCAAGTCTTGACCCCATTCCGACGAATTCCAGAGTATTGCTGTAAAATATAAGCAGCTGCTTACAGGGGGGGAGGCATAACCAATGGGCGATGAGGGAAAGACCGAGGCGGCGTCAAGCGATGGGCGCAGGCGAGCCGAAGCGGCACTGCTGGAAGACAGGGGGAGATTCGGGCCCCCGACCGAGGCCGTCCGCGAGGGGATCAATGGCTGTGAGCACGCACCTTCCACTTTAGCCTCCTCTCGTAAAGGAGACAGGTGATATGTCCACGGACAGGCGGAGGATATATATCGCGGTCATAGTCGCGCTAGTCCTGCTGGCGACAGCCGGAGCGGGGACGGGAATATGGCTGGCGGTTCGGAGCCCTGCGGAACGCACCGGTCAGCCGGAGGAGGTGACCATCGGCATTTCCCTCACCGACGCCTCGGCTCTCGCCTTCATAGCCGAGGACCGGGGATACTTCGCTGACAACGGGCTGGACGTGGCCGTGCGGGATTGCGATTCGGGGGCCGCGGCCGTCCGGGCCCTGCTGGCCGGCGAGGTGGACGTGGCCACGACCGCGTCATTCGTCGTGGTGAAAAACGGCTTCGATAACCCCGGCTTGAGGATCCTGGGAATAACAGCGCAAATGGATATCGTCGAGGTGATCGCCAGGAGGGACCGGGGCATAGAACAACCGTCCGACCTCGCGGGAAAGAGGATAGGTCTGGCGATGGGCAGCTCGGCGGAGTTCTTTATCAGCTCGTTCCTGGTGCTAAACGACCTCTCCATCCTGGACGTCGAGCTGGTCGACATCTCGCCGCCGCAGATGCACGGGGCAATAGAAAGCGGTGACGTCGACGCCGTGGTCGTCTGGTCGCCTTATTCCCTCGATATAAAGAATGCCATGGGCGAGGAGGCGGTGAGCTGGCCCGCCCAGGGCGGCAGGGAAGAGAACTTCCTTCTCGTCACCACGGACGATTGGGCCGGGGATCACCCGGACGCCTTAGAGGGCCTCCTGAAGGCGATGATGGACGCGGAGGAGTTCGTCTCGATCAACGAGCGGGAGGCCGGGGAGATCGTGGCCGATCGCCTGGGTATCGATGTATCGTACGTGGAGAAAAGCTGGCAAAGAATCGAGTTCGCCCTGTCGCTGCAGCAGCAGATGCTGTTGACCATGGAGGACCAGGCCCAGTGGTTGATCGACAGCGGGCTCACCGGCGCGGCGGAAGTACCCAACTACCTCGACTTTATCCACTTCGATAGCCTGGAGAAGGTGAAGCCCGAAGCCGTGACGGTTATCCATGAAGAGGATTGAGGATGAGGATAAGGACGAAGCTGATTATAGCCGTGGGGTTGGTCGTGGCGGCGGCCGTGGCTGCGGGCCTGGTCCTCTTCTGGTCGGACTCCAGGGTGGACGGCGCCCTGCGGCAGAGGCAGGAGGCTCACGAGATCGCGCACGGTGTCTTCGAGCTCAACCTTCTCACCGACGATTACCTGCTCACCCGCGGCGAGAGGGTCAGGGAGCAGTGGCGGATAAAACAGGAGGACATGGCGCGGCTGCTGGGGGGCATCGAGGTCGAGTCCGCGGAAGAGATCGAACTGCTCGACGCACTGCGCGCCGACAACCGGGAGATAGCTATTATCTTCTCCGACCTGGTGGCAAACTACCAGCGCCGCCTGAGCGGCGAGGTGGAGCCGGGCCTGTCCCAGGAGAAAGAGGACATGCTGGTGGGAACGCTCCTGGCCGGTGCCGAGGCCATGCTCTCTGATGCCAACCGCCTGGACGCGCTGGCCTGGCGGAGGGCATCGAGCGCCCAGAATACCGCCGGCGTATTGCAGATGACTCTCATCGCCCTCATCCTGGGAGCCGTGACCGCGTTCTCACTGCTCGTCCTGCGCTCCATAGTGAAGCCCGTCTCGGAACTCAAGCGGGGGACGGAAGCCATAGCGGCCGGGGACCTCGACTATCGAGTCGGGATACAAAGCCGTGACGAGCTGGGCGACCTGTCTCGCTCCTTCGACGATATGGCCCGAAAACTGAAAGGAACGTATCTCGCTCTGGAGAAAGAGATAGAGGAACGCACCGGGGCCGAGGAGGCGGTGAGGGAGAGCGAAGCGAGATTCCGGGCCCTGGTGGAGACGAGCAGCGACTGGGTGTGGGAGGTGGACGCGGCAGGCCGCTACACCTACGCCAGCCCCAAGGTACTGGATTTGCTGGGATACGAACCGGATGAGGTGATCGGGAGAACCCCCTTCGACATGATGCCGCCGGAAGAGACGGAACGTGTGGGGGAGCTATTCGGGTCGATCACCGAGGAGAAAAAGCCCTTCTCGGGCCTGGAGAACGCGAACCGCCACAAAGACGGCCGCATCGTGGTCCTGGAGACGAGCGGCACGCCGGTATTCGACGGCGATGGGAATTTCGCGGGTTACAGGGGAATAGACCGCGACATCACCGAGCGCAAGCAGCACGAGGACAGGATCCTGAGGCAGAGCGGTCTCCTGCTGGGCATAAACAGGGTCCTCCACGAGGCCCTAACTGCCGAGAGCGACGAGGACGTGGCCAAAATCTGCCTGGGGGTGGCCGAGGAGCTCACCGCAAGCAAGTTCGGCTTCATCGGCGAGCTCGACGAAAAAGGCCTCTTCTATACCATCGCCATGAGCGATCCCGGCTGGGAGGCGTGTAGCATGCCGGAGGATGTGGCCACCGTGCTCATCAGGGATATGGAGGTCAGGAGCTACTGGGGAAGGACCATACAGACAGGGGAGTCGCAGGTAATCAACGACCCCACATCGGACCCGGACGCCAGGGGCACCCCCGGGGGCCACCCCCCCATCACCTCCTTCCTGGGCGTCCCCCTCGTGTGGGGAGAGGATGCGGTCGGGCTTATCGCCCTGGCCAACAAGGAGGGGGGGTACGACGAGAGGGACCGTGAGGATGTCGAGTCGCTCTCGGTGGCCTTCATGGAGGCCTTGCAGCGCAAGAGGGCCGAGATGGAGCTGGACAGCCACCGCGAACACCTGGAGGAGCTGGTGGAGGAACGGTCGGCCGAGCTCAAGCGCTACGCCGAGGACCTCGCCCGCTCCAACCGGGAACTGGAGCAGTTCGCCTACGTGGCCTCCCACGACCTGCAGGAGCCCCTGCGCATGATATCCAGCTACCTTCAGCTCCTGGAGAAGCGCTACAAGGGCGCGCTGGATTCCGACGCCGACGAGTTCATCGCCTACGCGGTGGACGGGGCCAACAGGATGCAGAAGATGATCAACGACCTGCTGGCCTTCTCGCGGGTGGGAACCAGGGGCGAGTCCTTCGAGCCCGCCGATTGCAACCGCCTCCTTGGCAAGGTCATAAACGACCTCGAGCTGGCCGCCGCGGAAAGCGGCGCGGAGGTGACCACGGATCCCCTGCCCGAGGTGTACGCAGACGAAGCCCAGCTCCACCAGCTGTTCAGCAACCTCCTGCTCAACGCCATGAGGTTCCGCGCGGAGGAGCCCCCCCGCATCCACGTCTCGGCGGAGAGGGAGGGCGGGGAGTGGGTATTCGCCGTGAGCGACAACGGCATGGGGATAGAAAAGGAGTTCCAGGAGCGCATATTCGAGATATTCGAGCGCCTGCAGCCGAGGGCGGACTACCCCGGCACGGGCATAGGCCTGGCCCTGGCCAGGAAGATAGTGCAGCGCCACGGCGGAAGGATATGGGTGGAGTCGGAGCCGGGAGAGGGCGCCACCTTTTACTTCACCCTCCCGGCGGAGAGGAGGTAGGCGGTGGAGGCGGAAAACAAAAGCGGCAGGCCTATCGAGATTCTACTGGTCGAGGACAGCCCCGGGGACGTGCGCCTGGCCGAGGAGGCCCTGAAGGAGGGCAAGGTGAGGAACAGGATGAGCGTGGTCTGGGACGGCGAGGAGGCCCTGCACTTTCTGCGCCGGGAGGGGGAGTACGCCGACGCCCCCCGCCCCGACCTCATCCTCCTGGACCTCAACCTGCCCAAGAAGGACGGCCGGGAGGTGCTCGCGGAGATCAAGGAGGACCCCGACCTCAAGCGCATACCGGTGGTCATACTCACCATCTCCAGGGACGAACAGGATATCATGAACACCTATGAACACCACGCCAACTGCTACATCATCAAGCCCGTGGACCTGGAGCAGTTTATCAACGTGGTCAGGTCCGTGGAGGATTTCTGGCTGGAAGTCGTTAAACTCCCGCCAAATCACCGGAGGTGATCGAAGAGACGTGAAGCTCCTGCTCATCGAGGACAATCCCGGCGACGCCCGGCTGATAGAGGAGATGCTCGCGGAGAGTAGGGACGCCTCCTGGGAGGTGGAGTGCGCCGCAACCCTCTCCCAGGGCTTGGAGCGCCTGGAGAGCGGAGGGTGGGACGCCGTCCTCCTGGACCTGGGCCTCCCGGACAACCGGGGCCTGGACACCCTGCGCCAGGCCGTCTCCATCGGGCCGAACGTGCCCGTGGTGGTGCTCACCGGCCTGAAGGACGAACGGGTGGGCATGGAGGCCATCCACGAGGGAGCCCAGGACTACCTGGTCAAGGGAAGGGTGGATTCTGAGCTCCTCTCCCGTTCCCTCGCCTACGCCATGGAGCGCATGTGGCTGGTGGGCAGGATAAAGAAATCGGAGGGGATGTACAGGACCCTGACCATGACCTCCCCCGACGCTATCACCCTGAGTGACCTGGAGGGCAACCTGGTATTCGCCTCGAGGCGCACGCTGGAGCTGCACGGCTACGAGAGCCCCGACGAACTGCTGGGGAAGAGCGCTCTGCAGCTCATCCACCCCGATGAACACAAAAGGGCTATGGATAACCTTCGCGTGGCCCTGGAGGAAGGGACTGTAAGGGACGTCGTATATACCATGCTCAGGAAGGACGGCTCCACCTTCGCGGGCGAGCTCAGCGCCTCCCTTATCCGGGACGCCCAGGGCGACCCGGAGGCGTTCATCGCCGTCACCAGGGACGTCACCGAGCGCAAGCGGGCGCGGGAGAGGACGGAGAGGCTGAACCGCTGCTTTCTCAACCTGGGCACGGATCATATGCGGAACATCGAATACCTGGTGGAAGCGGGGGGGGAGATACTGGGCGGCGCCTGCATACTCTATAACCGCCTGGAGGTTGACCGCAACCTCCTGTGCACTTGGGCCATATGGCACGAGCCGGAGGGGTACGAGCGCGAGGACGACCCGGAGGGGCATATCTGTTACGACCTTATCGCGAGGGGAGGAGGGGGACCCGTGGTCATCGGGGACCTGGAGGGGACGAAGTACGAGAAAACGGACCCCAACGTGATCAGGTACGGCCTGAAATCCTACCTGGGCTGCCCGGTTATGCTCAAGGGAGCGGTCGTGGGCTCCTACTGCTTGTGCGACGTGAGAAAGAGGGAGTTCGCAAAGGAGGAGATCGAGACATTGAGCATGCTGGCCAAGGCGGTCTCCATCGAGGAAGAACGCCTGTCCCGTGAGGAGGGGCTCAAGGACTTCATAGACATCGCCTCCCACGAGCTGCGCCACCCGGTGACCATCATGCAGGGGTACGCCATGAGCCTGAAGCATCTCTGGGAGAAGCTTGATGAAGAGCAGTTCTGGGATATGCTGGAAGCTATCGAGCACGGTGCGGAAAGAATGAATAACCTGGTACTCGAGCTTCTGGACGCCTCCTCCATCGAGAGACACCGTTTTTTCATAACCAGGCAGCGGGTGGACCTGGCCCTGCTGGCCGAGCGGACGTTATCGGAGATGAGGCAGAAGGTCCCGGGGGGCGAGTTCAGCCTGTCCGTGCCCGAAGACGCGGGTTCCTGTAACCTGGATGCCGAGAAGCTGCAATGGGCCCTGATCATATTGTTGGACAACGCTGCAAAGTATTCGCCCGCTAATGCCGAGATAGAGGTCACGGTCGAGGCAGGGGATGAGGAAGTCTGCATATCCGTCCTGGACCGCGGACCGGGTGTTCCCGAAAAGGAAGTCGAGGCTATTTTCGCCCGCTTCCACCAGGTCGAGGACTCCATTCATCACTCCTCCGGCATCGGCTTGGGCCTCTATATCGCCAGGGCGATCGTCGAAGCCCACGGAGGCAGGATCTGGTGTGAGCCCAGGGAGGACGGCGGCTCCGCTTTCCGCCTCACCCTCCCCCGGGACTGAAGCTATAGGCGGCCGGTATTATTCACCGCGTTGATCATGTCTGGTCATTCTCCCAGGAGTTTGGGCAGCAGTGCAGTAACGGCACGGGCCCGAACATCTAACGCCATCGGGCTCTCGGTGCAGAGGATAATGCAGGGGCAGCACGGGGTCGAGGACGTCAGTCTCAGCCTGCCCTCGCTTATCAACGCAGACGGAATCGCGGCCATACTCGAGCTGCCTGTGAGCGACGGCGAGGTGGAGGCGCTGCGTTCCTCCGCCCGCACCCTGAAGGAAGCCCGTGCACAGCTGGACATTTGAGGATATCCTTGAATAGGGCTGAAGGTCGGTTTCACAACTGGAGGTGTTTATGATGGAATTCGCCGATATCCGCGAGCTGCTGGGAGAGGAGGCAGGTGATCTTCTCGATTTCGATGCGCCCAAGATATCAAGGGAGCATCTGCACGTACCCGGTCCGGACTGGATCGACAGGATCTTCCTGCCCTCCGACCGCAGTGCGCCGGTTTTGAGGAACCTGGGCGCCCTGTTCGGTCACGGAAGGCTGGGCGGCACGGGATACCTCTCCATCCTCCCCGTCGATCAGGGCATAGAGCACTCGGCCGGTGCCTCCTTCGCGCCCAATCCCGCCTATTTCGACCCCGAGAACATAATAAGGCTGGCCATAGAGGCAGGCTGCAACGGTGTCGCCACCACCCTGGGCGTGCTGGGTTGTGTAGCCCGCAGATACGTGCACAAGATCCCCTTCATCCTCAAGATCAACCACAACGAGCTGCTCAGCTATCCCAACCGTTACGACCAGGTACTGTTCGCCCGTGTTGAGCAGGGTTTCGAGCTCGGAGCGGTGGCCATCGGGGCCACCATCTATTTCGG
Source organism: uncultured Actinomycetota bacterium (assembly GCA_964529285.1). Lineage (GTDB taxonomy): Bacteria > Actinomycetota > Geothermincolia > Geothermincolales > RBG-13-55-18 > SURF-21. The sequence goes on along the minus strand of CAZGWK010000025.1, from coordinate 6,905 downwards.
CTCCGAGGAGAGCGACCGCCAGATCGTGGAGATAGGCGAGGCCTTCCAGGCGGCGCACGAGCTGGGCATGGGGACGGTCCTGTGGTGCTACCTGCGTAACGAGGCCTTCAAGAAAGCAGGGAAGGATTACAGCACCGCGGCCGACCTCACCGGCCAGGCCAACCACATGGGCGCGACCCTCGAGGCCGATATCATCAAGCAGAAACAGCCGGATATCAACGGGGGGTATATCGCCCTGAACGAATCCGGGGTCTCCTACGGCAAGCACGACCAGAGGATGTACGGCGAGCTGTGCTCACAGCATCCCATAGACCTCACCCGCTACCAGGTGGTCAACAATTACATGGGCAGGGTGGGATTGATCAACTCGGGCGGGGGCTCCGGCGAGAACGACCTGAAGCAAGCCGTGCGCACGGCGGTGATCAACAAGCGTGCGGGGGGCATGGGCCTCATCAGCGGCAGGAAGACCTTCCAGAAGCCCATGGCGGAGGGCATAGAGTTGTTCCACGCCATCCAGGACGTGTACCTTTGCGAAGAGGTGACGGTTGCCTGACGAGCGTGACGGGGTAAACAAGCAGGGACCGGAAAGGATACCATGAAAAGGATAGCAGTGGTCACGAGTGGGGGTGACGCACCCGGCATGAACGCTGCGCTGAACGCCATATACCAGATGGGAGCGGACCTGGACATAGAAGTGCTGGGCGTGAGGAGAGGTTACGAAGGACTGGTTGACGGGGACATTGTACCCCTCGAGTATAGCGAGCTGCGCGAGAACATGAACCAGGGAGGGACCATCCTGGGCAGCGCCAGGTTCGAGCTCTTCAAAGAGGAGGAAGTACAGCTGCGGGCGATAGAGAACCTCAGGGGTGCGGATATAGAGGCACTGCTGGTCATCGGCGGGGACGGCTCGCAGAAGGGAAGCTTCGCCATCCACCGGCACGGCTTTCCGGTACTGGGAATAGCCTCCACCGTGGACAACGACCTCTACGGGACGGACATATCCATAGGGGTGGACACCGCCCTGAACACCATCATCGAGTCCCTGGACCGCATCGGCACCACCGCCGAGTCCCACCGCAGGGCCTTTCTCGTGGAGGTGATGGGGAGGCATTACGGTTACCTGGCCCTGATGTCGGGCATAGCCAGCGGGGCCGAGGTCATCGTCACGCCGGAGTTCGAGATGGAGCCGCCGGAGATAGTGAGGGAGCTGCACCTGGCTCACGAAAAGGGGAACAGGTTCGCCATCGCCGTGGTCACCGACGGGGCGAAGAACAACGTGCGCAAGATAGAAGAATACATCATGGAACACGTTGACGAGTTCCATTTCGAGCTGCGGGTGACCATCCTCGGGCACGTGCAGCGGGGGGGCTCCCCCACCGTCTTCGACCGCTACCTCGCCACGCGCCTTGGCTCTTCCGCCGTCCAAGCGCTTAAGGACGGTAAAAGGGGCGTACTGGCGGGCTGGAAATGCTACGAGGTGGAGTATATACCCCTGGAATACGTGGTATCCAGGCGGAAGGAGCTCAGCATCTCCCTGTGGCGGCTGGGACAGATGTTGTCCAAGTAAACCCTCTATAACTTCAAGGCTTCCTCCAGCGCGGCTGAACGAGGTGTGCATCTCCAGGGATGCGAGGTTGGCTGTCCACACCAGTCCGGCCTCATCCTCTATGGTGCACTAGGCCACCTTTTTCGTCTTGCCGGCCTCGGTGACGGAGAGCCAGTCGGGCTTGAAGCCGGGGCAGCTCTTCTCGTAGAAGAAATCCCCCTCCACCCCGTCCGGATAGCGCTTCATGGTCAGCAGGCGCCCCTCGACATGCGGGAGTATGTAGGGGGATACCGCGATGTAATAGTTCAACACGTCTGCCTTGCTGAAACCGACCTCGGGATAGAGGACCTTGTCGAGGTTGGTCAAGGCGAGGGTGCGGCCGCCTAAGCTCACCTTTATGTTGGGGGGGGTCCTCCGCGAGATAGCCCTCCCCTTCCTCCAACCTTTCCGCTGACACCGCCACCAAGCCTTTCAAGCTGATTCACTACCTTCTTAATCTACCCGTAGAAAGCAGTAGGGTAACACTTTATAGACCACTATACGTCCCAGGGGCCACGCCGGTGGCTCTCCATGTATGTAACGGACGGTCCCTGGATAGGGTAGTAGCCGGTTTGCACAAGGAAAAAGGCTCATACGATCAATATATGATCAACATGCTCGCATGAGGCCAGAGAACCGATGCATCCGGGTTGAGCTCATGCATTGACATGGTGCGCAGCTATGTTAATATACAAAGGGATATTGGTAAAAACGTACATTGGTTAATTCGGGAGGCGGTCATGGCAAAGAGATTGCGGTGCGTGGATGACCCGGGGATAGTGGAGCTGGCGGAGGGGCTGAAGATCATATCCGACCCTAACCGCCTGCGCATCCTGTGCCTCCTGCTGCGGGGGGAGAGATGCGTGTGCGAGGTGGAACAGGAGCTGGAGATCTCCCAGCAGCTGGCGTCCCATCACCTCAACGTCCTCAAAGAAAGCGGGCTGCTCGAGGCGAGGAGGGAAGGGACCTCTTCCTACTACTCGGTGGTGGAGGACAGGCTGGACAGCTTTACGGAGGTGTTCGTGCGCTACCTGGGTTACCGAGGAGGGAGCGGCGAGGGGGACGGCGCGGTCTGCTGCGCGGCAGCCATGACTGACACTCAGGCGGGAGGGCGAGGCGCTTCGAGCCGGAGGAGCGGGAGGAAATGAAGAAGATCGCCATATCCCTGGAGGAAGATGAGCTCATACGCCTGAAGCGCATCCTGGCGGACGACGACCGGGACGAGGCGCTGACCTTCATCCGCGACGTGCTGGAGCGAAAGGTGAAGGAGGCCGACCTGCCCCACTGCGTGCCCGTATTCGAGGCGTCATACCACCCCAACCAGGCGGAAACGGTCGCGGGGAAGAAAGGCGGCGGCGAGGACAAGCTGTAGAAGCTGCGGGAACTGGGCCTGTAAGAGGAAGAGCAAAACTCATCGGGACTATGGAGGTGACAGGAATGGAGATCAAGGTACTGGGAACGGGGTGCAAGAAGTGCAAGGCGACCAAGGAGGCCATTGGTCAGGTCGTGAACGAACTCGGCATCGATGCCCAGGTGGAAGAGGTCACGGAGATGGACGAGATCATGAAGTACAACGTGCTGGCGACCCCGGGCGTGGTCATCGACGGCAAGGTGGTCTCGAAGGGCAAGGTGCCCAAGAAGAAGGAGGTCGAGGGCTGGCTGAAAGGCTGAGGCGGTTGCTTCAGGCAAGAGACAGTATGAATGCCTGCGAGAAAGGCCCGGTGATAGCCGATTTCGTTCGCCAGGAAGATACCTGCTCGTTTCGTATCGAGACAAGGCGAATATAGCTATTTCGCGTAGCGCTGAACATTCAACCATCAGGAGGTATTGAGGATGACTTTCGGCGGACTCATGATGGAGGGGCTGCGTACCCTGCTCGAGTACGTCGTCGAGCATACTCTATTCTGCCTCATCCCGGCCTTCTTCATCGCCGGGGCTATCACCGCCTTCCTCAACACCGCGGCGGTGATGCGCTACTTCGGCCCCAAGACCAACAAGGCCCTGGCCTACTCGGTGGCCTCGGTCTCGGGGGCGATCCTCGCGGTCTGCTCCTGCACCGTGCTCCCCCTCTTCACGGGCATACGCGAGAAGGGGGCGGGCCTGGGCCCGGCCATCGCCTTCCTCTACTCCTCGCCGGCCATAAACATCCTGGCCATGACCTATTCCATGAACCTACTGGGGTACGACCTGGGCGTGGCGCGCATCATCGGGGCGGTGGGGTTCGCCTTCGTCATCGGCGTCATCATGGCTGCCATCTTCCACAAGGAAGAGGAGGCGCGCGTGCGGGCGGCCGAGGACGCGGAGGTCTTCGCGTACGACCCGGACGAAAGGGTAAGGCCCGGCTACCAGAACCTGATATATTTCGGCGTCATGATCGCCATCCTCGTCTACGGCACGGCGAAGATGCCCACTATCATCAAGTATGCGGGGGAAATACTCCTGGTGGCACTGCTCATCTACCTGGTGAAGCGCTGGTTCACGCGCGAGGAGATAAAGACCTGGTTCTCCGAGACCTGGCGCATGGTGAAGATGATCCTCCCCGTGCTGCTCATCGGGGTCTTCCTGGTGGGCGTGGTCAAGGAGCTCATCCCCTCGGACGTCATCGCCCGCTACGTGGGCGGAAACACCCTTGCAGGCAATGCGATCGGCAGTGTCTCCGGCGCCCTGATGTACTTCGCCACCCTCACCGAGGTGCCCATCGTCAAGGGGCTGCTGGAGCTGGGCATGGGCAAGGGGCCGGCGCTGGCCCTGATGCTGGCGGGACCCGCGCTGTCCCTGCCCAGCATGATCGTGCTCATCCGGATTATGGGCTTCAAGAAGGCGGGTATGTATATCGTGCTGGTATGCATCTTCGCCATGCTCACCGGTTACGTGTTCGGGATGTTCGTGTAGTGAGTTCGTTTACGGAAAAAAAGGAGATGCTTGAAAGTGGCGGAATTCAAGGTCGTCATAGCCACCTGCTACGGGGCCGCCAACACCGGGCAGCTGGCCGGGGCGGTGGCCACGGAGCTGGTGAACGAGAACGAGGACTACCACCTGGTGTGCCTGCCCGCGGTGGCCATCGACAAGGACACCGGCCTCGGCAAGGTCGCGGGGGCCGAGCTCTTCGTGATCATCGAGGGCTGCCCGGTGATGTGCTGCTCCAAGATCGTGGAGGAGCATTCGGGCCGCAAGCCGGACATCCGGGTGGAGATGGTCGAGGACTACGGGGTGAAGAAGGCGCCCGTGCTCACCTACGACGAGGATGATAAGGAGAGGATCAAGGCGGACGTCAAGCGGCGCATCGATGAGGCGCTGGCCGCCAAGTAAGAGGGTCTACGGCCGGGAAGGAAGGATGCGGCATGGCGATAGTATTCGTGAAAGGCGGCCAGTGCGGCAAAGAGACGGTGATCACGGCGAGGAAGAACACCCCGACCACCGTGTCCCTGCAGTTCGAGACGTCCTGCGAGTTCATTGCCGCGCTCGCAGAGGAACTCAAGGAAGTGAGCCCCGGCAGCGAGATGACCCTGCCCCTGCGAGACACGGCGGTGTACCGCGCCGCCTCCGAGCACTGCTGCCGCAACTCCTGTATCGTCCCCGCCGCGACGCTCAAGGCGGTGGAGGTGGCGGCGAGCCTCTTCGAGCCCGAGGACGCCTGCGTCAACTTCCTGGAGGATGCGCTTTAAGCCAACCGGCGAGGGCCATCCTGAATGGCTGCTCTTTCGCGCAACATATCATTTACGAAGTGAGGAGGCCGCAAACCCCGACGCGGTGAATCGTGAAGCCGATATATCGACCATCCAGGGACGTCAAGCGGCGCATCGCGAGCGCGGAAGATGCAGTATAATATCCTTGAAAACGTCGCTGGTATTCATTCTACGGGGCAGTAATTACCGGCCGGAAACGCAACCGGATATCGCCGCGTAACCCGCCGCCGTAATTCTCCGCCACGCTCGCGCGTCGTCCCGGCTGCACACGGCATAAAGCAAGGAGAGGCACATGAACGTCGTCTGTATTTCCGGCAGTCCGAGGAAGAGAAGCAATACGGATTACCTGATGCAGCGCATCATGGATATAACCGGAGGCGAATTGATAAAGCTGAGTGATTACACCGTAAAACCCTGCGTCTCGTGCCGAAGTTGCATGGAAGGAGGGGTTTGCATAATCGATGATGATATGAAAAACATCGTCATGCCACGCATCCTAACCGCGGATGCCATCGTCATGGGCACCCCGGTCTATTTCAATAACGTTACCGCCCAGCTGAAATCCTTCATTGACCGTACCTGGTCGATCAGGGGCAGGTTGAGGAACAAGATAGGCGCGGCGGTAGTCGTGGGACGAAGATACGGCGCCGAGGGCGCAATTACCGCTGTCCATTCATTTCTCTTAAAACACGAGATGATCGTAGCCAACCGCGGCGTTTCGGGAGAGGCTTTCGAAGCCGGCGAGATCGAGGATGATCGTGAATCCATCCGGGCGGCCGCGGAACTGGGGAGCAGGATCCTGGAACTTGGTGCCGTCCTTGCCGCGCTCAGCAAAGGCAGCGTTTGAAACGGTCTTATATATGGCGCGCCGGACAAACCCGGTCATAAGGTCATTATTTACGCGGCGTAGAACAGACCCGCCGCCAGGGCTACCAAGATCACCTGCAGGATCATCCTGCCGATCTCTATCATCATCATATAAAGTATCTACTCCGCTTCGTTGAAATCGTGGGTATCCCGCATTTCCACTATGCCGGGGGTGGCGGAGAGCGTGGTCAGCCACAGCGAGGTCCCGGCCCTGGTGGTGAGGACGGAGGTGTGATGCAGCGATTTAATGCTTGATCAGTTCGTGGAGACTCTCTTCTTTTTTCCTCAGTGCATTCCTTATGTAGTCGTCAGCTGCGTCGATCACCCGGCATACCTTCGGATCGTCTATCCAATACATGATGCGCGTGCCGTCGCGGCGCGATCCCAGTATACCTGCCTCCTTGAGCACGGCGAGGTGCTGTGATACGTTGGATTGCTCTGATTGCAGCGCAGGCGTTATCTCGCAGACGCACAGCTCGCCTTTTTCACACAATAGCTCCAGTATCTGCAGTCTTTTTACGTTGGCCAATGCCTTGAACAGCTCTTCGCGATACTCCAGGAGGGTCGAGGTGGTTTTCATTTCATGCTCCCTTTCGGCTGCGATCTCTACCAAGGCTCGGGCATCTATGCGCTTCCATGTTCATGAGATTAATCTAATATAAATAGATACCGATTTAATTATACCTCGAATAATGGATAAGTCCATAAACCCCTCGCTTAACTACACGCACAGTATCGTAAAAAAGGGGGGCAAAGTAACGACTCGG
>CAZGWK010000024.1:0-49334 GCA_964529285.1 uncultured Actinomycetota bacterium | reverse complement strand
CATTGTTTTATTGGATCACTATTGCCATCGTAGCGGTTTTTGTCCCATGTCCGGGGCTGACCCCACTATCGGGACATTTTTGTCCCATGTCCGGGGCTGACCCCAGGAAAGAGGGTGGGGAGGTCCTGGGGCTGCGATATCCAGTAGTCCGGCTTCTCCGCCAGCAGTGATTCGCGGGGGAAAGGGCCCCACGACACCGCACCCGCCAGCACGCGGGCGGCGTGGGCGCTGCGCAGATCGTAAGGGCTGTCGCCGATGTAAGTCGCCTCTTCGTTCGAGGCGCCCAGCCGCTGCAGCGCCTCCAGTACCGGCTCCGGGTAAGGTTTATGGCGCTGGGTGTCGTCCGCCGTGATGACCAGCTCGAAGAACGACTCCAGGTTTAAGTATGCTATATCCGTTCCGGCGCTGGAAGAACGTTTCGAGGTCACCACCCCCAGGCGGTATCCCCTCTCGCGCAGCGCCTGAAGCGCCGCCCGGATGCCCGGGAACTCGCGCATCAGCCTTTCGCGGTGCTGTTCGTAGAGGCCCTGGTAGAGGGTGAATATCTCCTCCGCCCTCTCCGCATCTACATCGCGCGCCTGGAGATGCAGGGGACGTCCTATCTCTGAAAGGATCTGCTCATCGCTGCGCGGCGGGAGGTCCAGTATGCGCAGCGTCTCGTGAAAACAGAAGATGATGAGCTCGATGGTGTCAGCGAGCGTGCCATCGAGATCGAAGAGTAGGTAGCGCATCCTTTCAAGACCCGCATGGTCGCGACCGGGCAATACCTTACCTCCCTTCGTTGAGCTCTTGCCACATAAGCGAGTTCGCACGCTGTATCACGCGCCCCGGGAAGGACAGGAAAGTCGGGCCGGGCCTCTCAGCGCAGGTGATAGGTCTCGTTTACGAGGGTGACCATCGCCGTCTCGGGGATATTCCCATCGAAATACTTCACGGCCGAGATGGACGCCAGGTCTATCTGGACACGGAACATATAGTTCAGGTCCATATTCAATGCTTCGCAGAGGATGCCCCTGATGGGGCCTCCATGCGATGCGACGAGTACCCGTTCATCGCCGGGATGGCGGGAGCTTATATCCCGCATCGCCGCAAGCACCCGCGTCTTTACGGCGGTGAAGTCCTCGCCCCCGGGGATGCTCACCGAGGAGGGGTTTGCCATCCACAGACCTACGCTCTCGCCCTGCTCCTTGAAGAGCTCCTCGATGAACTGTCCGTCCCACTCACCCATATCCACTTCCATAAGGCCCGGCATGACCTGAATCTCCAGGCCCTTCTCCTCGGCTACCGGCCGCGCCGTTTCCATGCAGCGCCGCAGAGGGCTGCAGTATACGGCGGCGAGCCTCATATCCCTGAAGAAATCCTTCACGCGGGCAGCCTGCCCATGTCCCGTTTCGTTCAGACCCGCATCGATACGCCCCAGCAGCCGGCGCTGGGCATGATAATCCGTCTCTCCGTGCCTTAATAAATATGCTGTTCCCATGACCTCAATATTCTATGTGCACCCACCTGGATAAAGCAATGTGCTCCCTCGCCCTCACGCGCTGGAGGCGGGCGCGAACTGGGCGAGGGAGGGGGATGTCCCCGCAACCATGAATGCCTTCAGGTCGCGCGCGGATTTTACCCCCAGGTAACGGAGGGAGGCTATGAGAAGCGCCGCCCCGGCCAGTTCCGTGGCCCAGAAGGCCGGATCGGCGAGGTATGCGCGGATCTGCTCGATGATGGTCTGGAGCGAGGGGTGCCTCACGAAGGCCCCCAGCGACGGCCATAATGCCGTAGTGGGCTCCAGCCATATGCGGTCCAGGAAGAGGTGTCCGGCCATGCCGAAAGCGAGAAGCAGGATGCGGTTGTCATCACGCCTTTTCAACTCGAAGGTACCCGCGACGAACAGGAGCAAGGTTATGATAATGGTGTGCGCGAAGATACGGCCATTCTCGAAATAGGGCTTGAACAGCACCTGTCCGATCGCCTTATCCACGACGTCCGGGAGAACGGCTCCCGCGAGAAGCCATCTCAGATCCGGGACCCCGGTGGCGAATCCACGGTTCTCGCCCCACCATCCGGCTACCAGGGCGCCGGGAGCTGCGGTGAATCCCAGGTGGGCAAGGAGAAACACGTTGCTAATCCTCCGGCTCCGCGGCGCCATGCGGGAAGAGGGATGACTGCCCGGAAGGCGGCGGTGGTTCCCTGCGCACGGGTTTGCCGGCCGGCTGCTCGGCCTCGTTCAAGGCGCGGTTCGCAAGCGCATCGGCCTCCGCGTTCTTCTCCCGCGGTATATGGGTTATGTCCCAATCCTTATAGCGCCGTAGCATGGACATCACCTGCGCGTAGGGACTCTGCAGGGTCTTCTCCTTCACCCTGTATTCTCCCTTGACCTGCATGGCCATGAGCTCGCTGTCGCTATATATGCGCAGCCTGTCGACCTCGAAGACCGATAGCAAGCGCAGGGCGTGTATCAGGGCGGCATACTCCGCATAGTTGTTGGTCGCCGTACCGATGGCCTCGCCAAAGGATGCGACCCTCTTGCCCTGCCGGGTAAGCACCAGAACCCCGATGGCCGCCGGTCCGGGATTCCCGCGGGCGGCTCCATCCACGTAAACGTACAGTTCCTCGAAGCGCCTCGCACCCTGAAAGGCCGTCTCCAATACGCTCCTCCTGCTCTTTCTGGACTGCAATCTTCCACCACCTGGTCCCGGAATTACGTCGTCAGCCTAAGCATTTCCAAGCATTTATCGCACCAGTATTCGCCCGCAATTAGTGCAGGTAAAGACGCTCTCCGCCTTGAGAAAGCGGTCGAACTCGATCCCCGGCAGCTCCACCCTGCATCCCAGGCAAACCCCTTCCGCTACTTTGACCACCGCGAGGCCGTGTTTGCTCTCCAGCAACCCGTCGTAGATCTCCAGGAGGTCTTCAGCGACCTGTGAGCGCAGTTCGCTCCTCTTTTCCTGCAGGTCAGCAAGTTCCGACTCTATCTCCGCTATCTCGGAGCCCAATATATTTTTCTTCTCGTTTATTTCCGCCTGCAGCCGCTCGCGTTGCGCCAGGAGTTCATCCTCTTTTCCCTTTATCTCGTCCTGGTTCTCCATCTCCTCGAGGAGCTCAGTCTCCAGCGTGTCCTTCTTCTTCTTGAGCGAGCGCACCTCGGCCTGCAGTCCGCGCAGCTCCTTGGGATTGTTCACCCTGCCGCCGTAGAGCTTGCCTTCCTCACGCGCCAGCTTCTCTTCCAGGACCTTTACCTCATCCTCCTTGCCTCGCTGTTTCTTGCGCGATGCCTCCAGGGAAGCCGCAATACCCCGCAACTCCCCTTCACTGGACTCCATCTCCTCTTGCAGCGCTTCTATCTCTTTTCTCAGCGGATGTTTCTCATCGCGGTCTCGCAGCTCGAATATACGGGTGTCAAGTTCCTGTATGCGGTAAATGGTCTCCTGTTCGCTCACTCGGCACCTCCGTTACTCCAGGGGTCGGTATTGACGTCCGATACGAGTATCTCCACCTCCAGGCCCTTCTGCTCCGCCCTGCCCGCGAGCAGCGATGCCAAGCGGGGCACCACCGGCCACTCGGTATGATAATGTCCGGCATCGATGATCGCCAGCCCTGCGGAGAGCGCCTCCTGTGCCTCGTGGTAATCGACATCCCCGGTTATCATCGCCTGGGCGCCGGCCTCCAGGGCCCGCGCCGCCATCTTCCCCCCGCTTCCGCCGCAGACGGCCAGGCTTCTCACCAGCGTTGACGCATCTCCGGCGACGCGCGGGGCGGGGCTATGCAGCAGATCACGGCATCTGCGGGCCAGCTCGTCCAGGCTCAGGGTTTCGGCAAGGTCACCTATCCTTCCCAGCCCGGTTCCGGCTGGCACATGCAGGCGATAGACGTCGTAGGCGGGTTCCTCGTAGGGATGGCTCGCCAGCAGGGCTTCCACCGCACGGCCCACCATATCCGCTTCCAGCACCGTCTCCAGCCTCACCTCGCTGACCTCGTTGGGACCGCCACCGCTTGCGTAGGCGGGATTTGCTCCGGGACCCGGGACGAAAGTCCCGCTACCCCGCACCTGGAAAGAGCATCCCGTATAATCGCCGATAACCCCGGCGCCAGCCTCGAAGAGCGCTGCGCTGACAGCACCTGCGTGCTCGGGCGGCAGGAAGGTCACCAGCTTGTACCCCTCCCCGGCCGGCGCCTCGAGCAGCGGGCGATGATCCCGCAGCGAGAAAAGCTCGGCAAGCGCCACGTTCACCCCCTGGAGGGATGCGTCCAGGTTGGTGTGGGCGGCGTAGACTGCAATTCCAGAGGTCAGCGCGTCGCACAACAGGTCACCCGCGGGCTCGTCCGTCAACACCCGGTGCAAGGGGCGGAAGATAAGCGGGTGGTGGCAGATGAGCAATCCCGCGCCGCGGCTGCGTGCCTCTTCCAACGTGCGGGGATGCGCGTCGAGGGAAACCAGGACCACACTTACCTCTGCTCTCCGTGAGCCCGTCTGCAGGCCCACGTTATCCCAGCTCTCCGCAAGGCCGGGAGGCGCAATCCCCTCCATGAGAGTGATGATGTCCGCTACCGTACAGGCCATATCCCCTCTCCACTCTTCAAACCATATCCCTTATGAGTGCTGTTCTCCCGGGGAATTGAATGAACGGGTTTTTCGAACGGGCCGGCTCAATACCTCCCGGGAAAAGAACCATCACCATTATATGGGGATAAGACGAATGTACGATAGGGATGCATGCGATACGGGGTGGCGGGTCTTATCCGCTGTCCATTTTCTCCAGTATATCCAGGAGGTCGTCGATATGCTTAGCGCGCTCCTCGAGCCGCTTCTCCATCGACTTAGCCATTATGGATCTGATGCTCCCGACCAGGGCCAGGGGGTCAAAGGGCTTGGTGATCCATTCGTCCGCCTGCTCCCTCCACCCCTTGAGCATGTTCTTCCTGTCCGCCAGCCCAGTGACGATTATCACCGGGAGGTTCTTGGTCGCGAGGTTCTTGCGCAGCATCGCCAGGACTTCGAATCCGTCAAGATCGGGCATCATGATGTCCAGGGTGATCAGGTCGGGCAGCTCCTCCTCCATGCAGGCGAAAGCCTCCCTCGCCGATAGCGCCTTCCACGCCTTCATGCCCTCTAACTCGAGGATAGTGGCCAGCAGGTTCACCGTGGTCGCGTCATCGTCGATAACCAGGATTCTCTGCGTCATCTCGCTCTTGCCCTCCCGCCTATACACCGGGCAGCCAGCGCCTTTCATGCTTCGACATGGTAAACCTTCCCTATCTACAGTCTTATTTCGGCAGAATCAACGCTATACATTATCCTCCTTGCGGATTATCCCTATAAATCCGGGACATTAGCCCGCAACGCGCGACAGGCATATAATGGAAGTGATCATGGGGAGAGCTGGAATGAACGCATGGATCCTGTCCGATCGCCCGGATTTCGTGGATGGCGTATCCTCCATCTTGCGCGAACACGGCATATATGTAAGTGTGCTGGGACCGCAGGTGCGGAGCTTCGACGGGCTGGAGGGACTGCTTGTCGTCGACGCGCAGGCGGACCGCATAAGCGGACCCGCCACGGGAATGGAAGTGCCGGGTGCAAACCGGGTGCTGGAGACGCTTCTCCTGGACGAACCGGACGCATCCGCGATCGCACTCGCTGTAACGCAAGCGAAGGCGAACGCCTCGCTGTGGCAGGAACTGGACGGGTACCGCTCCAGCCGTCTCGTTATCGGTGCTGTGGTACGCGCCCTCAACCGCCCGCTCAGCGATGCTGACGCCATTCCCGCGGCATTGCTTGAACTCATGGAACACTTCCACTGCAGCCGCCTGCTCATGCTCTCGGCGGAGGAAGGGAGGGAAGGCCTGTCCATTTTCTATCAGCGGCACCTGCCCGCGGACTTCCTAGCGCAAGCAGCGTCGCCCGAGGGCATGGCAGTCATGGAGTATATCTTCACGTACATCCTCTCGATAGTGGACGTCTTGGAAAAAGCGCTCTTTCTGAAGTTCGACCCCATGGCAGACGACCGTCTCCTGGGCCTGGGGGGCAACGCGGGCGACGATTTCCTCCTCTTCACCCTCAAGAGCAACCGCAGGCCCGTGGGTATGGTGATAATCGCTTACGACGGCAAGAAATCCTGGAGCTCCCAGGAGAAGGAATCCCTGTCCATCCTGGGAATGCAGCTCGGGCTGGCCCTGGAGAACTTACAGCTTTTCAACCGCGTGCAAGCGGCGCGGCGGGAATGGGAGGTCACGGTTGACTCCATGCGAGACATGGTCTTCTTCGCCGATTCCGATGGTATCATCCAGCGCTCCAACGCCGCGCTTGCGGAATACGCGGGCCTGTCACTGCCGGACATCGTCGGTCGCAAGTGCTCGGAAGTTATGACCTGCGGCCAGCGCTTCGAAGCCTGTCCATACAAGCGGGTAGCGCTGCGGGACGGCATGGCGGGATTCGAGATGCAGGGGAGCGATAAAAGCTTCTATCGCATCCTCGTCACCCCATACGGCGCGGGCGGAGACCACGCGTCGGGAACGGTCCACCTGGCCAGCGATATAACCCTTGAAAAAGAACGTCTGCGACTCGAGGTGGAGATGCGCCAGCTACTCGAGCTTGATCGCCTCAAGAACCGCTTCATGGCCTCCGTCTCCCACGAGTTGAAGACACCGCTGAACGCGGTGATAGGCTTTTCGGAAATACTCCTCGCGGGGACCTACGGTGAGATAAACAGGAAACAGCGGGGATACCTGGAGAATATCCATACCAGTGGGAAACACCTCCTCGCCCTCATCAGCGATATCCTGGACTATATGCGCCAGGAGGTGGATGAGTTATCCCTGCACCCGGAGGAATTCGACATGGGCGAGCTCGTCGCTTCGACGCTGGAACTGATGCGCCGGGAGGCGGACCGGGTCGGCATACGTTTTTCTCTTCGCCGCATAGACGTTCCCTGCCTGCTTACCGCCGACCAGCGGCGGGTGAGGCAGGTGCTCTTCAATCTCATCTCCAACGCCCTGAAGTTTACGCCGGAGGGGGGTTACGTCGAGGTGCGGGTACAGAATGAAGGTGACCGAGTGTCCGTAGAGGTAGAGGACAGCGGGGTTGGCATCGCTCCGGAGGACCAGGGCAAGATCTTCAACGAGTTCACCCAGGTCGGGGAGGGAGCCCGCCGTGCGGGAGGCACCGGGCTGGGTCTCGCCCTGAGCAGGAGACTGGTGGAATTGCAGGGTGGGAGCATCCGCGTGGAGAGCGCATTGGGCAGGGGCAGTACATTTTCCTTCACCCTTCCGGCATCCCCTGCGGTGGACGCGCGTAAGAAAGGAGGCGGCAATGACGTTTGACCGGGACCACTTGAGATCGCCGCGCGATACGCCCAGTGCCGCGATCCTCGTTGCGGACGACGAACCGGTAAACCTCGATCTCCTGCAGGCGGCGCTGGAACCGGAGGGATACCGGGTACTGCGCGCCGGGGACGGGGAGGAAGCCCTGGCGATAGCTGGTAAGAATCCGGTCGACCTCATCCTTCTGGACATCCTCATGCCAGGTATAGACGGGGTGGAGGTCTGCCGGCGCATCAAGGGCGCTACCAATACCGTTTTCATACCGGTAGTCATGGTGACGGCCCTGGATTCGACCTCCGACCGCATAAGGGCCCTGGAAGCCGGGGCGGACGACTTCCTCTCCAAGCCTGTGGACAGGCAGGAACTGCTGGCACGCACCAGGTCGCTGCTGCGCCTCAAGTCGTTGCGCGACGGCCTGGAAAACGCCTACCATTCCATCACCTCGGTCACCGCGATGAGCGCATACGTATTGCACGTCATCGGCGAGGCGGAACCAATGCCGGCCGACCTGGACATGGAACTCGCGCGGGCCTTCCTGTCGACGGCGACCAAGGAAGGTGGCGCCAAGCTCGTTTTCATGGGCTGGCAGCAGAAATCTCCGGGGGTGGAAGGTTTACTCCTGTCGTCCGATGGTCTGCGGCTGAGCTCGCGTGAATATTCCCTGGATCCGCGGACCCTGCGGGCCATGGGCATACCCTGGGGATCGGCGCCGGTGGGAAGCGGGTTCTCGGAGGGCACGGCCCCCGGGTCTTACCTGCACCAGGACGTATCCACGTACGCATTGTGGGTGAGCGACGGACAATCGGTGGTCATCGCGACAGATTATCCCCGACCCCCCAGCGATTTCGACCGGGAGGCGCTGAAGACCTTCGCCCTCAATTCGTCGTACTTCCGGTCTATCTCCCACCACATGAGGAAAACCGAAGAGGCATTCCGCTATACCATCGGAGCGCTGGCGAGAGCAGCCGAGGAGAGCGATGAGCTGACTGGACAGCACATCCACCGCGTCAACATGTATTCCGCCCTGATCGCCGAAGATCTGGGGCTCCCGGCGCGGGAAGTCGAGATCATCGGCTACTCGGCCCAGATGCACGACGTGGGCAAGATCCATATTCACCCCGATATCATCAATAAGCCCGAACCCCTCACCGCCGAGGAGTGGGAGATTATGAAAACCCACTGCCAGGCCGGGACGCACATCCTTGGCCGACACCCCCGCCTGGCTATGGCCGCGGAGATCGCCCTTACGCACCACGAGAAGTGGGATGGCTCCGGCTATCCGCAGGGCCTGACGGGCGAATCAATACCGGTCTCGGGGCGCATCGTAGCCCTGGGCGACGTCTACGACGCGCTGAGAAGCAAGCGTTCCTATAAGACGGGGTTAGCGCACGAAAAGGCGGCTGAGATCATCCTCGTGGGCGATGAGCGCAGCATGCCCGAGCATTTCGACCCCGCCGTCCTGGATGTCTTCCTTCGCCGCCACCGCGATTTCGAGGAGATATACGAGCGCTTATCAGAGTGATTGCCGCTGAGCGCCCGAAACAAAACCCTAGTACGGCAGGGATGTTATACTCAATTCTTGGTTCGCCTATATGGATAAAGCGGCCTGAAAGCGTAAGCAGAACGGTGATATTAAGTGGCGAAGACGAGGTACATAATCAGCGACCTGCACCTGGGAGCAGGAGATTACCTGGATGACTTCGAGCAGGACGACAGCTTCCTGGCCTTCCTGGAGCAGCTGGGCAAGCGTCGCAGCAGCGAGCTCATCATCAATGGAGACTTCATCGATTTCGTCGCGGTCAACCTGGAGAAGACCACCGTCCATCCCTTTTCCCGCCTGGGAAGCACCGAGAGCGAATCCCTGGAAAAACTGGAGAGGGTGCTGCGGGCGCACAACGATTTCTTCACTTCCCTCCGCGTCTTCATGGAAAGAGGCCACCGCGTGGTGGTACTGCCCGGCAACCATGACGTGGATCTGTTCTGGCCGCGCGTACGCGACCGCCTTCTGGAGGAGCTTGGCGGGCCCGATTCCGAGCACTTTCACTTCGAGTCCAGCGGCGTGTACCGCAGCGGCCCGCTGTACATCGAGCACGGGAACCAGTATTTCGCGGACAGCGTCTTCGAGGATTTCACCCACCCCTTCCTGCGCGACCCCAAGACGGGCGAACTGCGCCTGGAGAGGAGTTGGGGAAACTGTTTTCTGGAGTACTTCTCCAACGGCATGTTGAGCGAACGCAATCCCTTCATCAATAACGTGAGGCCTATACCCAATATGGTTTTCATGGGTATCCAGGACGAGAGCTGGTGGTTCAAGCTGGTCTACGGCTACAAATTGTTGCGTTTCATGTCCAGGGTGGGATTCCCCCCCTTCAAGCAAAGCCGCGAGCTGTTGCGGCGAAAGAGGGAGGGCCGCATCGATTCCTGGGGTTATTCCCGCAAACGCTTCGTGGACCTGGTATCGGGACGCGGGCGGGTCGAGATGCCGGGGATCGAGGACGCGGCCATGCTTTGCGCCGATTTTCCGGAGGAGGACGAGGATGAGGATATCGGCTGCGATGACCTCCTGCTGGATTCCCTGGCCACGCGCGAGGACGCCCTTTCGGTGGCCGCGAGGGAGATACTCCTCGACGATAACAGCATAGATGTAGTGGTCTTCGGTCACGATCACCGTTACTACTCCAACGAACTCCAGCCCGTGCTGGGAGGAAACAAGGGCAAATACTACGTGAACACCGGGACCTGGATACCCATGCTCTTCCTCACCCGGACCAAGCGCAAGCTGCGCTGGCGCGATCTGGAGGACGAGAGCCTTTACCAGCAGCTCCTGACCTACGCGGTGGTCCGGAGGGGTTTGAGCGGGACCACGGCCTCCCTGCGCCGCATCGCGAAAGTATAAGCCGTCGCACGGCCGGCAAGGAGCTTGTGTGGTGGAGGCAGAGCGAAAAAACCTTGAGCTTCAGCCGCGGATGCGATCGCGGATGCGGCTTTGAGGAACGCTTCAGGATTTAGAGCAGATGAGCTGCACGAATTTACCGACGCCCTTGAGGTGAGGTTCTCTGCCCGCCTTCTCCTCCAGCTCCAGCATCCCCTTTAAGCACTGCCCCTCATCGAACAGCGTGCAGTCGATGAATTCGGAGAAGACTAGCAGCCCGTACTGTCCATCGATATTGTATCCAAGTGGCTCCAGGAGCGCCTTCAGCTCCGCGTCAGAATAGAGGTGGCCCCGCCCGCGGTGCAGTTGCGTCTCGAACTCGTCGACCTCGAAGGTATCGATGGCCTCTTTTACGTTCTCCTCGACGATCACCCTGCGCATAATAAGCCCGTAGCGGTTGAGGAAGACGAGGGACAGGGTGCCGCGAGGCTTCAATACGCGGGTGATGACGTTGAACGCCTTCAGCGGATCGTCCACATATTCTATGGTCTCGTGGCAGACGATGAGATCGAACTCGTCATCTATGCAGTCCTCGAGGTTTTCTATGCGTTCGTTGAGGAATCTCATGAGGCCGGCGCGATCGGGCAGCTGCTGCCTCGCCCTCTCCTCGGCCGTCTCCAGCAGGCATGCCTGCGGCTCCAGCATGGTGACTTTATGACCCAGAGCCGCGAAGCGAAGGGCTACCTCGCCGAGACCGCTCCCTACGTCCAGTATATTGATCTCGCCGCTGCGCTTGATATATGCCTCGAGGTGGGCGTTAAGATAGCGAAAAGCCAGCTCCGCTTCGAGACGGCTGGTCGGCGCCTCCGCCAGCTCCATCAACAGCTCGGCCTTCTCCTCCGGTGTAGTCTCCATTGTACGGCCTCCGTTTTTCAGCATGTTTTTTCCGCAGAATCATCATAGGACTCGCCCGTGGAAGCGGTCAACACTCTCCCCCGCCGCAACACCATCACGGACCGGTAAAGGCGGATTGACCACACACCGACCGGGCGAACGGGACTCCGCTCGGTTATGGAAAGCCGCGGCCAGGCCTTTCTCCCTCGCTAAAACAATGGGGGCATGACGGGGGACAGCCGTGAGGCCAGGATAGAGTGCACCCAAGAAAAAAGCTCCGGCTCTGCGCCGAAGCTTCAGGAGTCGTGGTGGGCGTTGGCAGATTTGAACTGCCGACCTCCTGCTTGTAAGGCAGGCGCTCTCCCGCTGAGCTAAACGCCCCCGGTTTTATCTATATTTACGGACTCAGGCGCAATTATCAAGCCGCACATCGCTACCGCGTACCGTGCGGCGATCGGCCGGCGTGCAAGCTCATCCCGAACCGGCACTGCGGCGCGAGAATATATCGCTGCGGCCGCGGCAAGGGGCATCGGGAGGGTATGTATCTCCCCGGAGTTCTTTATCGCTTCGCTTTATCTGCCGGCTTCCACGGCCGAATTCACCGCGGAGTTTACCCTTTTCACGAGCATCTTCTGCCGCTCGTAGTCGAGGCCTTCCTCCAGGAGCTGGATCCTGCTGGCGATGGCTTTCTCCATCAACACCCTGCGCTGCGCATCGTAGTCGCCCAGCCTACTGTAAGTGGCGGCGAGGGCCGTGAGGATCATGTTCCTGCTCACCACCTCGGGTTCGTACTCCTTTGCCTGCAGGAAGGCGTCTTTCGCCTCCTCGTACCTTTCCTCCACGAGATAGAGGTCCCCAAGGCTGTAGTAGAGGTCCGCGGACTCGGGGTTGGCTTTTATCCCCTGCAGGTTGAACTCGATGGCCTCGTCCCTCTTTCCCTGCGCTGCGATGGTCCCCGCTCCGACGTAATATGCGCTTACGTAATTAGGGTCAAGCAGGGCTATGAGCAGGAAATACGGCACCAGTTCGCCTTCTTCTGCTGCTCCGCCGTAATAGGTATGATGCAGCGTATCGGTCTTGATGTACAGCACGTAGGCGACGTACTGCCTCGCTCCGCCCAGCACGTCGAGCAGGCTGGACGCTGATGGGAACTTCTCGATGGCCGCCTCGTCGGTACCGGCCGGCGTCCGGTCCAGGCCCCATTGCAGCAGCGCCGCCGCCAGCAGCG
Source organism: uncultured Actinomycetota bacterium (assembly GCA_964529285.1). GTDB lineage: Bacteria > Actinomycetota > Geothermincolia > Geothermincolales > RBG-13-55-18 > SURF-21. The sequence goes on along the minus strand of CAZGWK010000024.1, from coordinate 37,026 downwards.
CGATTACGACCGCGATCAACACCGTCTTTTTCACAGGTCCCTCCGCGAGAACAGGTAGCTGCCGAGACAGATGAAGATGGCCGAGAAGGCAGCGGCTATGGCGAAGAGCAGCAGCAGCTCAGCAGCCCCTACCTCGAACACCCTCTCGCCGTGAGCGATGGTCTCGTTGATATTGAAACGTTCCAGGTTGGGAAGCAGGTAGTAGAATACGCCGGAAACCACCTTCACGGCGGGGTTCTGCCCGGCTTCGGTCATGCCGCGGTAGAGGAAATCCCCCTTGACGTGGCATATCACGTAGAAGAGCCCGGTCAGCAGTATGCATATCACGGGGCTGAAGTATACGGAGGCGAGCATGGCCACCGATGTGAGGATAAGGGCTTCGAAAAGGATCGCGAGCAGCGCCTTGGCGATGCCGGGATTGAAGATTCCGAACTTGATCAGGATGAACAGGACCAGGACCACGAAGGTCAGGGCCAGCGAGACCGCGACGATCAGCACTATACCGACGTACTTGCCGAGGTAATACTGCCAGCGGCGGACGGGCTTGGAGAGCGTATTGTAAAGGGTGCGCCGCCCCAGCTCTCCGGGGATGATGGTGGAGCCCAGGATTACGGCGAGGAGAAATGCCATTATGCTGGTCAGCCCCAGGGCGGCCTCGCGCATGAGGTCTACCTGCACCCCCACCTCCGCGCTGGGCAGAAGCGGGGTGAAGAGTATCAGCACCACCGTGAAGGCCAGTATGGCGTAGAAGACCTTGCGGTGCAGGGCGTCCTGCACGACGCTCCACGCGAAAGCGCCCACCGCTTTCACGGCCTCACCTCCCATCCCCTGTCTCCCACCTGCTCCAGGAAATACTCCTCAAGCCTCATGCGGCGCTGGCTGACCGCGGATATCGCCGCCCCGCTCTCCGCCAGGGCTCCCAGCGCCCGGTTCAAGTCCGCCTTTTCCACCAGCAGGCGGGTCTGCGTGGCATCCGCCCACGATGCCGCGGCGGGCAGGTCCACGGGGGGCGCGGACAGGGGCCTTTCCAGCACGATCTCGTATTCTTCCCGCGACCTCAGCAGCTCGTCCAGGCCTCCGGAGGCGACGTTTCTGCCCTTGTGGATGATGGCTACCCCGTCGCATATCTCCTCTATCTCCGAAAGCTGGTGAGAGCTCAGAAGTATCGTGGTCCCCTCCTCTTTCAGGCCTTCCAGCAAGTCCCGCACCTGCAGTTTGCCCAGCGGGTCGAGGCCCGAGGATGGTTCGTCGAGCACGAGGAACGCGGGTTTAGACAGAAGGGCCTGCGCCAGACCTATCCTCTGCAGCATGCCCTTGGAATACTTTTCCATGGCAAGGTCGCATTCCTCTCCCATGCCCACCAGGTTCAGCACGTGCGAGATGCGCGCCTGCAGGTTGTCCCGTTGAATGCCCATGAGGCGCCCGTAATAGGAGAGCAGCATGCGCGGGGTCAGGTAGAGGTCGAAATACGGCTGCTCGGGGAGGAACCCGATGGCCTTGCGCGCCTCCGCCCCCGCGTTCTCCTCTCCGAATATACGTATGCTTCCTCCCTGCGGCCGGATAAGCCCCATGATACATTTCAACGTGGTGGTCTTCCCGGCCCCGTTCGGTCCCAGGAGGCCTATGGTCCTCCCCCTCGGCACCTCCAGGTTCAGGCCCGCGAGCGCGGTGCGCGGCGGCTTGCGCCACCCTCCGCGGTATTCCTTGTGCAGGTTTTCTATGCTGAGAACCGTGTCCATTTTCTGATCACCCTTGCCCGCCTCATCACGGCTCCTCGACCACCAGGTTCAGATCGTCGAACCACGCCCTTCCCCGTCCGCTCAGGCCAAGCTCCAGCCATACGCCCGTGACTTCGGGCGGTACGTAGATGGAGATGCGGCGGAAAGCCCATTCGCTGTCCCCGGCAACGGCATCGCTGTAGGCCCAAGCCAGCGCCGACGGCTTGCCCTCCTCGTCCTGTGCCTCCAGCGCTATCTTAAAATATGCCGCTCCCGCCAGGCCCTGCGTCCGTATGTATCCCTCGAGGACAACCACGTGGTCCAACGGCAGTTCGTCGAGGCGCGCGTACCAACCCGCACCGTCCACGCTCGCGCCTCCCGTGGATAGCGCCGCGCTGGCAAGCCCACCGTGCGCCACGCTGTCGTCCCTGTATGCTATCTCCCCCTGTTCCGACTCCCTGCTCATCCATCCCCAGATCTGCTCGCGGGTACCGACCTCGAACCCATGGTTAGCTATGAGGTTGACTCCCAGCGGGACCTCGGTAGCGAGGTGCCCCTCCTCCTCGGTGTGTTCGTGTTCGTGTTCGTGTTCGTGTTCGTGTTCGTGCCCCTCTTCCTCGTGGCCGGCATGGCTGTGAGCGGAGGCCGAGGGAAGGCCTACCACAACTTCCTTCCTGACCAGGTACTGCAGCGGTACCGTTACGGCCAGCAGGCAGATCACCAGCAGCGGAACGGCCGCTTTCCTCACTGCTTGCTCCATCTTCGCTTTATCCATTCGACTCCTTATGCCTGCCATGCAATGCAAAAACGAACCGCAAGGGCGTTCCTTCCGTTACTAATAAACGACATATGACGCGTAATACTTAAGACGCAAGAAACGCCTTGTTGGTCGCGCTTTTCAATATTTGAATTGTTGGACCTTCACCGGACCCCATACAGGCGCGGGCCGGATGCGGGCCGGCGAGGGCGCGTGCGGGACGGACAGGATACCGCCGTCTGCCGCTATTTGAGGAAGGGGACGATGCGCGGAAGTCCCCGCACTCCCGCGAGTACCCTTCCAGCGACCCCCCTGAGCCACGGGGCCGTGGCCCCGTGCGGAGGTGAATGCAGCCGGTTCTCCCCCTCCGTTTTGTGTATCGCGGCCAGCTTGCGCAGCGCCTCCAGGTCTCCGCGGCGCGCTATCTCCGCCCAGATACAGGACCGCAGCGGGTCCTGGGCGCACTCCACCCTGCCATCGTAGTAATCCGAGCAGGGACCGTATTTGGCCCCTGCCGGGCATTTGCTCATGGGGCAGATACCGCCGGTATAGGTGATTACGCAACTGCCGCAAGAGATGCAGGCGCTGCTGGCCACGGGGTCGTCTTCCCAGGTCACCGGGATACTCCCCACCGTATCCGTGACCGCCACCACCCGCGCCGGCGGCTTGCAGAGAAAAGCGGTCTTCAGCCCCGCCGAACAGCTGAGGACCACCAGGGCATCGCTCTTTTCTATCTTCTTTCTATATACCCGGAGGGCCTGTGCCATGCCTTCCTGCGAGCAGCAGAGGATAAAGCAGCGTTGCACCACCACTTCCTTGCCCCATCCGCGCAGCATATCAGCCAGGTAATGCATTCCCCTGATCCCGCCGGTCTCGCTGAGGTTCGCACACCATCCGCAGGAAAAGATCGCTACCTTCTGCGCGCCCGCGAGGGCATGTTGTATCTCCGCTGAGGATTTCCAGACGCTCTTGTTCATGGCCCCTCATTCCGGTCGAACAGCCCCAAATCCTCCGCTCGGCCGTCAGCTCGCGTGCATTGAAGATATCAGACCCGGGATACTTCGGCAATGCAGCGGGCAGTAGAAAAGGCGAGCCGCAAGCCTGACGCAAGGGGTTCGGCGCCCAGGCCGGCACGAACTTCCCTGCCCGGACAGGTCCCGGACGCGCCTTTCAATCCCGTTCCCGTCTCTATAGCGGGCAGGTCACGTCATGTCCTCAGGCAGGAACGAGCGGTTTTGGCGGTATCTCGAGCGGCTCAGTTGATGAAAGAGACCAGCCTCGCGAACCAGCCGCCGCGCGCGACCAGCCAGCCCGAGATACTGCGCAGGAGCCGCGGGCTCGGCGTGCTTCCGGCGGGCACGAGGCGCCTGAAACCGTCCTGTTCGTGCATGCGGCCCAGCTCGCGCAGCGCCTCCAGTTCGCCTCTGCGTTCTATCTCGCGCCAGATGCACTGCCTGGAGTCGTCGACGACGCACGCGTCACCTCTCTCCCCATATCTCGCGCAGGGCTCGTACTTCTTGCCCGAAGGGCACTCGCTCAACGGGCATATGCCGCCCGTATAGGCGATGACGCAGTGGCCGCAGTTGGTGCACAGGCTGCGGGCCACGGGATCGTCGCGGCGCGATACCGGCACGCTGCCCACGGAATCCGCCGCGGGCACGATGGGTATACCCGGCTCGCACAGGAAGGCCGACTTCACCCCCGCGGCGCAGCTTATTACGACGAGCGCGTCGCTCTCGCGGATGGACTTCGCGTTGATGCGCAGCGCCTGCCGCATTATCTCCTCTGCGCAGCAGGCCATGACGTTGCGGGCGCAGACGACCTCCCTGCCCCCCGCCTCCAGCGTCTTCTTCATGAACCTGATCCCGCGCGAGCCGCCCGTATCGCTGAGGTTGGCGCAGATGCCGCAGGACAGGATGGATACCTTGCGTGCGTCTCTCAACATGTAATCGAGTTCCTCAGCGGATTTCCATGCCGACCTGTTCATACCTTCATTACCTCCCGCAATCCTAGGGCTGGATGTGCGGCAGGGGCAGGGACACTCTCTTGAAGGCCAGCGGGGCCCTCTTTATGAAGGCCCGGACGATGAGAGGCATGCGCTTTATCATGGGAGTACTTATGTCGTCTCCGAAAGCGCGCAGAACCTCCTCCAGCATGTAATGGACCTTGATCCCCTGCAGCCAGCTGGTGGGTGAGAGAGTGAGATAGCAGCCGGGGCAGTTCACGGCCATCTGCCTGGTCCCCGAGGACTTCACCTCGCGGTACCTGCGGTTCTGCCCCCGTATGACATCCAGCGGGTTCCACCTGCGGGCGATGCTTGCGGCTCCGCACGAGAGCGCGTGGTCCCGGTTGTGCTTCAACTCCACGATCTCCACCCCGGCCGCCTGGTAGAGCTTGCGCAGTGCTGCGTAGAAATCCGGCCCCAGCTCGCTCGTGTAGCAGGACTCGTGTACCGCAGCGCTATACCCCAGGGGCCTCACGGCTTCCAGCTCTCCCGCCTCCACCTTTTCCAGCAGCCATTCGTAGAGCGAGACAAGCTGGAAGGGCAGGCGCTTTCCGTAGACCTTGGGCAGTATCCCGTTCAGGAAGTTGTAGCAGGAGGCGCAGTAGCAGACCATCCTCTCGATGTCCAGCTCGCCGAAGCGGGCCAGCATCCTCTCGGTGATCTCCGCGTAGGTATCCCAGGCACCGCCGCGGTAGGCCAGCTCGCCGCAGCAGACGTCGCTGGGCCCGAACTTGGGCAGGTCCTTCAGGACCTGGGAATTTTCGATATCATAACAGACGGTCTTGCCTATGCAGCCTATAAAGAGTGCATCCTTGGACGCAGGGGGCGGTGAGGCCCAGCGCCGCAGTATCTCCTGCTCCCCGAAGCTCAAAGAAGCGTATAGATCCTGAAAGAGACCCGGGGCAGGAAGCCCGTTGATGAAATAGGGCAGCATGGCCGGCCTGGCATCGTCCCTGCCCGTTATGCGCTCCAGGATTAGCTCGTACGGCCTCAGCCCCTCCGGGCAGAAATTGTTGCACTTGAAGCACAGGGTGCATGCGCTGAAGACGCGCGGTGCCGGCTCTCCCGCGAGCAGTCTCGCGAATTCCGCCTTGGCTTCTTCTTCCCCCATCTCCATGACCGGGCACTGCATGAGGCATTCACCGCATACGGTGCACTTATCCCAGTCGCAGCAATCGATGTAAGACATTGAACATCCCCTTTTCCCCTGTCTAGAACGAACACGCGTCTTAAATAATAACCGAAGCGAGGCAACGGCGGAAGAGCCCTCCGGCAGCAGCGCAAATCCCGCCGTGGAGCCGTCAAGCTCGCAAAAAGGAAAGTGCTTCCATGAACAACAGGCTCTTCGGCCGCCTATTCGGCCTGCGAGGCGAGAAAGCGGGAGTAGCGGGCGAGCTTGCCGGCGACGCGAACCGCCCTCTCGGGGGTGGTGGCGGTAAAGACGCCGGTGCTGCGCATGCGGAAGGAGGCGGACCTCTCTCCCTCGTTCACGGCCACGGCGATGATGGGTTTCCCCTCCTCGTTCATCAGCTTCTTGATGCGGCGGATGATGGCGGTATCCGTCCACGCCCAGGCCTCGCTCGGGTTTATGCCTCCGGAGCCCTCCGGGTTGTGTTCCCCCCGCTTCGTCAATGATTCCCGGAAGCCCTTCCAGATGGAGAGCTGGAAGAAGGGGAGCCTGGTGATGCGGTGCCGCAGCATGAACAGGAAGGGGCGCACTGAGGTCTTGAACATGTTCTCCAGCCAGAAGTCCCGGCCCAAGAGCGTTCCCATGGTGATGAGTATGTCCACCTCGTCGCAGGTGGCCAGTGCATCGATAACGCGGTAATGGTTTCGCCTCTGCACGTTGCCCACTATATCCACGGGATTGCGGCGGCTCCAGAAGCTGGGCAGAAACTCGTCCAGCTCCGCGATGACTTCCTGCGGCAGAACTGCCAGCTCCAGCCCCTCGCGATCGAAGGAGTCGGCCGCGGCGACGCCCCAGCCGCCTCCCAGGGTCATCACGCCCGCCCTGGCTCCCCGGGGGATGGGCAGCGCCGAGAAGGCCGCCGCCAGGTCCACCAGCTCCTCGGTGGTCTCGGCCTCTACGATCCCCGCCTGCTCCATGGCCCCCTGGAAGAGCTCGAAAGGGCCGGCCAGGGAGCCGGAATGTGAGCGCACGGCCCGTTCTCCCTGCCTGCCTTTTCCCGCCTTGAGGGCGATGACCGGCTTGCGGGGGGTGATGCGGCGCGCCACCTCGAGGAACCTCCGTCCGTCCTTGATGCCCTCTATGTAAAGGATGATGGTGTCGGTCTCGGGGTCGTCGCCGAGGTATTCCAGCCAGTCGCTGATGTCGGTGTTCGCGGCGTTGCCGCTGCCCACGAAGCGGCTGAAGCCCACGCCCTTGCGGTAACCCCAGGTCATGAGCTGCACTCCCAGGTTGCCGCTCTGGGACACGAAGCCTACGCCTCCCTTGAGGGGAAACACAGGAGCTCCCAGGCAGCAGAGGGAGCTGGTCTTGCTGTAGATGCCCATGGTATTGGGGCCTACGATGGTTATGCCGGCCTGGTCGGCGATGTCTGCCACCTCCTGCTCCATCCTGACGCCCTCCTCCCCCACCTCGCTGAAGTTGGAGGAGACCACGATGGCGTTGCGGATGCCCTTTTCGGCCGCCTCGGAGAGGACGTCCGCGACCTTGCGGGCGGGTATGGCCACTACCAGCAGGTCAATCTCGTCCTCTATGTCCTTGAGGGAGGGGTAGGCGGGAAAACCCAGTACGCGCTCCTCGCGGGGGTTGACCATGAATATCTCTCCCCGGTAGCCGCCCCCGATCATGTTCATGGGCATGTTGAAACCCCACTTGCCGAGCATGTTGGAGGCTCCTACCACCGCCACCGAGCGGGGGTCGAAAAGCCTGCCGAAATCGCGCTGGAAACCGTCCATGTTTATCCTTCTGTTATGGGGTCAGGTCTTGTTTCTTGCATATTCCTGCATCGTGAAACCGCTTAATATAGAGGTCTTATTATAAATTAGATACCCCGGTATGCAAAAAACAAGACCTTACCCCTGGCGGGAGAACAACGCTTCAAGCCCGGGGCCATTTTTCCTCGTCCTTCTTGGTGAAGATACCGCAGACCAGGTCCTCCCGGCTGATGACTCCCAGGATCTGTTTTTTCTCCTCCACCACCAGCAGGCGCACGTTGGCATCGAACATCTTCTCCACCGCCTCCTGCGCGGTGGCATCGGGGGATATGGTCTGCGGGGGCACGCGCATGACATCCTTCGCCTTCTCGGCCAGCAGGGAACCGGGGCGGGTCATGATGAACAGCTTGAGGATATCCGAATCCCTGATTATGCCGACGAGTCCCCCGTTGTCGTCAACCACCGGGAAACCGGCGTATCGATAGCGCTGAAACCTCCACACCAGATCCTCTATGGGCTCGTTCTCGTGAACGCAGATCACGTTACAGCTCATGAACTCGCTTATCGGCCGGTCAGATAAGACGTAAATCCCGGGCATCTCAAACACCCCTTTTCTTATTACCCGCCTCGGCTGCTCGGTCGCCCCCTAACTCCCGGGCATGCTCAGCACATCTCAGTTTACCCCTTATTTTTTCTTGACAACCTTTGCCTCCCCCGCCTTGATGACCGCGAAACGCGTAAACGGGGGGCCTATCAGCTGAAAGACCAGCGTCGTCGCGGCGATGATTGTAACGGCCATTACCGCCAGCTCCGCTCCTGCCGAACCGAACTCCGCAGCGCCGAACTCCAGCGCCGTCTCGATGGACAGCCCTATGGCCACGCCGGCCTGGGAGAAGAGGCACAGTCCCAGGTAACGGGAAACCGCACTCGGCGCCTTGCCGATGCGCGCACCCACGTAAGTCCCCGACTGTTTACCGACGGTGCGGAAGACCACATAGAGCAGACCGATAACGCCCAGGGAAGCGAGTTTGCTCACATCCAGCCTCGCTCCCACCAGGACGAAAAAGAGGATGAAGAGCGGCGGCGTGATCCCCCGCGCCACCTCGAAAAGGTCCGGCCTGCCGTAACGGGGCAGGTTGATGATGGTCATGCCCACGGCCATGTTAGCCAGGATGAGCGAGAGGTCGAGGAGGTTCGCCAGGCTCGTGGTGACGAGCACGGCGCCGATCACGAAGATGAGTACGGTCGCTCGCGAAGTGATCTTGCGTACCAGCAGGAGCACCAGAAGCCCGACACCGAATCCCAGGGCCAGGGCGCCCAGGATCTCGGCGAAGGGAAGGAGTATGACCTTTGCGTAGTTAACCGTTTCCGCCCCCGCCAGGAGTATCTTGGCGAAGAAGGCTGCGAAGGCGTAGAAGGCGATGGCCAGGCCGTCGTCTATGCCGACCACCGCGAAAAGGGTGGTGGTGAGCGGGCCGCTTGCCTGGTACTCGCGCAGAACGTCGACGGTCGCGGCGGGAGCGGTGGCAGTAGAGAGGGCGCCGAAGATGAGCGCCAGATAGAGCTTGCGCGTATAAACGAAGACGGCCGTTGTAACGAGCAGGAAGGCAGCCAGCGATTCCAGGATGGAGATCCACAATATCGGCCTGCCCAGCTTGCGCAGCCCTCGCAGGGACAGCTCTCCGCCGATATCGAAGCCTATGAAGCCCAGGGCAATGAAGTTTACCAGGACCAGGCTGTCAAGGGCCTGCGTGTCGAGGATGCCCAGGACGGAAGTGCCCAGGATAACTCCCAGGACGATGTGGCCCACGACCTGCGGTACCTTTATCTTCTGGGCGAGTATCCCTATGCCCCATCCGAGGAACAGGGCCATGCCCGTGATGAGCAGGACCATATCCGCACTGCGGGGGATGAGGTCCTCGAGCATGTCTGAGCCTTTCACAACTTAAATGAGGTCTATATTCTTATTCAATATAGCATTACGGGCAGGGCGGACGTCAAAGCCTGTCGCCTGTCTCGCCATGCGGAAGGCAGGCTCCGAGCCAATACGACGCTTTTGATATATAATCTAATAACCCTGCCGGCCAGCAAAGCGGGATGATCACGGCGTCGCGATGTTGGAGGAAGAATGGATGACAGTAAGCTGCGGGAGTTCCTGAACAACCTGGAGGAAGGGCTGCGCAAAGAAGCGCGCGAGCTGTTCAAGCCCGAAAGCATCGACCGCGAGCAATACATCTTCATAGACCAGGACGAAGCCACGCACCTGTACCTCGTCGAGGAGGGTACGGTGGAGGCGAACATCGTACACGGAGACGGCAAGTTGTACATCCTGGATTTCCTCTACCCCGGTGACGTTTTCGGCGAGGGCGCCCTCTACGAGGAAGGGGTCTATTCCTATTCCGCCGTCGCCCGCGAAGCGGCGCGGGTGTGGAGGGTCAGTTGGGACGACCTGCAGTGGCTGGCCTCGAGAGACCCCCTGTTCGCCCTGCACATCATAAGGCTCGTCGTGCGCAAGCTCGACATGGCCTATTACAAGGACCGCTGCATCGCGGGGGAGAAAGTCGAGAGACGCATCGCCTGTGTCCTTTTGAAGATGGTCGGCGAGATCGGGATAAGCGACAAATGCGGCCTGGTCATCGACACGCCCCTGACCAACCGCGACATCGCCGGCCTCGTAGGATCCACGGAGGAAACGGTATCGCGCATAATGAGCCGCCTAAAAAAGGGGTCGATTCTCGGCACCGAGGGCAAGTTCCTCGTGATCAAGGACAAAGCCGCCTTGCAGGGATATTTTGACGGTATTTAGGCCGCTCCCCCCCGCTTGATACACGCTACGTATCGTTTGATTTGCATCATGGCCCGCAAGCGATGCGCGGGTTAATATGATAACAGAAAGAATTTGAGCACCATAACAGGAGGTAGGAATGGGTAAAAAGGATAGTAAGGATAGAGGCGGACTTTGCTGCCCCCATTGCGCCGATTCCAAGTATCCTTGCGTGACCATGGAGAAGCTGATGCGCAAGGGAGCGGAAGCGGTGGAGGAAACGGAGAGCGAGGAAAAGGATTAGATATCCGGGAAAAACGCCTTAAGGTTGGCGAGGTAACGGGGCGGTAATCCCGCCCCGTTTTTCAATGGCGGACTATGAGCCCCCGATCTCCCTCCAACGCCGCGAGCTGCAGGCGGTGGATGGATTGAAGGGTCATAAACAAATGGAAAAGGAAGAGGATCATGGACGCTGAGCGGAAAAAGGGCGAGGAGAGGGCAAGCGAGCTGAAGGCTGGAGAGTTCCGATTCAGCCCGCGTGCAAACCTTGCCCATGAGATCGACTGGATGCCCTGGGGCGAGGAGGCCTTCCTGCGAGCCGAACGCGAAGGCAAGGCCGTGTTGCTCTCTATCTCCGCAGTGTGGTGCCACTGGTGCCACGTCATGGACGAGACCTCTTACTCAGACCGCGCGGTGATCGACCTCATCAATAAGAGATTCATACCGGTACGCGTCGACAGCGACCGTAACCCCGACATCAACCGGCGCTACAACCAGGGAGGGTGGCCGACGACCGCTTTCCTGGACCCCCAGGGTGCACTTCTGGCCGGAGCCACCTATATCCCCCCCGAGACCATGCGCGCCGCACTGGAGAGGATAGCGGAGCTCTATGCCCAGCACGATATCGCGTTGACCGCACAGGATAGCGATGTATTGTTCCCGACCTTTCAGGAAGCCGAACTGGAAGTGGGCCTGGTCGAGGAAACAGGCGCTCACATCCTGCGCGGTTGGGACCGGCCTTACGGTGGCTTGGGGAGAGCGCCGAAATTCCCGCAGACGGAAGCACTATCTCTTGCCCTGGACCTGTATGCCGAGGAAGGCAACCAGGAGTACCTGACCTTTGCGCGCAGCACGCTGGAGGCCATGATCGGGGGAAACCTCCACGACGACGTGGAGGGGGGTTTCTTCCGCTATTCCACGACCCGCGACTGGTCGATACCGCACTACGAAAAAATGCTGGTGGACAACGCCGGCCTCGCGGGGGTTCTGCTCAAGGCCTATGCCCTCACCGGTGCGGAGATTTTCCGCAGGACCGCCGCCGAGACGGCCGACTTCATCTACCGAGTTCTAAGCGACGGGAGCTCGATGTTCTTCGGCAGCCAGGATGCCGACGAGGAATATTACCTGCTCGAGGAGGAAGGCAGGAGAGAGCTCTCCGCTCCCCCCGTGGACAGGACCGTATATACGGACCTGGCAGCGAGGGCGGCGGTGACCTTTCTGCAGGAAGGTACGGCCTTGCGGCGGGAGGAACACTTCTCCATGGCCCTTGCCGCCCTCGAGTTCCTCTGGAGGGAGTCCTTCAGGCCGGGAGAAGGTATGGCCCATTATCACGATGGTCGATCCCACCGCAGCGGCCTCCTCGATGACGGCGTGGAGACGGCTATAGCTTTTCTCACCGCCTTCGCTTATACGGGTGATAAGCGATACCTGGAGAGGGCAAAGGCGCTGCTGGACCTGTGCATCGAAACTCACTGGGACGGCACCAGGTCGTTGTTTCTCGATACTGCACCGGGACGCGTCTTACCCGCTTTGAAGCCGCAGCCCGCCGAACTGGGCAGCCAGTCTCGTGCCGCCGAGGCCATGCTCCTTTACTGGGCGTTCAGCGGTGAGGACGCATGGCGGCGACGTGCTGGAGAAACGCTCTCGGCGGCATCGGCGATGGTGCCCGCATATGGTTTCATGGCCGCCCCCTTCGCCGCGGCGGTGAATCTATACCTGCGCGGACCGCTCCTGGTCAAGATCTCAGCCGAACTCGCAGACGCCGGTCGCTCTTTTCTCAGGCTGGCGTCGCTTTCGCCACAGCCGAGAACGATGCCCATGTTTTCGAGCCAAGTGGGAAGAATAGATGGGGAAGCATGGGCCGAGGTGTGCACCATGGACACCTGCCGCTTGCATACTTCGGAAGCGGAGGTACTGGCGGAAGACCTCGGCGTCCTCGAAGGGATAGCGAAAGGGATGAAAGGCGATGAAGGAAGTCTACCTCGATAATTATGCGGCAACGCCCCCACTGCCGGAGGTAAGAGAAGCCATGCTGCCTTTCCTGGGAGATGAATACGGCAACCCTTCCTCCCTGCACGGCAGGGGGGATAAAGCGAGAGCAGCGGTGCAAGAGGCAAGGGAGAAGGTGGCAGCCCTTATCGCAGCCAATGCCGAGGAGATCATATTCACATCCAACGGTACGGAGGCGAACAACCTCGCGGTAAAGGGCATAACGGCCGGCTCGAGGCGGAAGGGCAAACACGTCGTCCTGTCGGCGGTAGAGCACTTCTCAGTGCTGCATTCCGCTCGTTCCCTGGAGAAACAGGGCTACGAACTCACGCTGCTCCCCGTAGACGGATACGGCACCGTCGACCTGGAGGAGTTGTCTTCGACCTTAGGCGACGATACCGTCCTGGTATCGATAATGGCCGCCAACGGTGAGATCGGCACTATCCAACCCTTGAAGGAAGCGGCCCGGATAGCGGCGGAAAGGGAAGTGCCGTTCCACACCGACGCGGTCGCTGCCGCGGGATCCGTACCGCTGGACGTAGGAGAACTCGGCGTTTCCGCCCTGTCCCTGTCATCCGACCTCATCTCCGGTCCCCAGGGCGTCGGTGCCCTGTGGATAAAGAGAGGCCTGCGCGTGATCCCCATGCTCGACGGAGGGGTGCAGGAAGGCGGAAGGCGAGGCGGCACCGAGAACGTAGCGGGCATAGTGGGAATGGGTAAGGCCGCTGAACTGGCCGTGGCGAACATGGCCGCGAGAGTTGCGCGCTTATCGCAAATGCGCGACGCCCTCATCGCGGCTCTTCCCGCAAAGGTTGACCACCTCCAGCTTACCGGCCATCCGTCCCGGCGCCTGCCGTGGAATGCCAGCTTCGCGGTCGAATTCATCGAGGGCGAAGGCATCCTGCTCTTCCTCGATCAGCAGGGTGTTGCGGTATCAAGTGGCTCGGCCTGTACTTCGCGCGCGCTCAAGGGTTCCCATGTCCTCTCCGCATGCGGCATCCCGGCGGAGAAGTCTCAGGGCTCCATACTCTTCAGCATCGGCCTTCACAATACGATGGAGGACGTTGATTACGTGCTGGAGGTCTTTCCTCCCATCGTGGATAGATTGCGGCAGATGTCACCTCTATACGCTAAGTACTTAAAGGAAAGGGGGTAAGGGTCATGGCTCAATACAGCGAAGAAGTTATGGATCATTTCACCAACCCTCGCAACGTCGGCGAGATCGATGGTGCCGACGGCGTGGGGGAGGTAGGTAACCCCGTTTGTGGCGATATGATGACTTTCTACATCAAGGTCGATGGCGACGAGCGGCTGGAGGACGTGAAGTTCAAAACCTTCGGCTGCGGAGCGGCTATCGCCGTTTCCAGCATGGTAAGCGAAATGGCTAAGGGCAAGACCGTGGACGAGGCCTTGCAGATCACGCGCGATGACGTAGCCAAGGAACTGGGAGGCCTGCCCAAACACAAGCTGCACTGTTCAAACCTCGGTGCGGACGCCCTGCATCTGGCCATCGAGGATTACAGGAGCAAGAGAGGAACGAGTTGAGATGGAAGAGAAAAAGACCGCCTGCAACTGCCCTTACTGCGATGCGGATATAGAGTTTATCGGGGATATGTCTCCGTTCTGCGAGCCCTGCAGCATCGTCATCATCACCTGCGAGAGCTGCGGGGCGAAGGCCAGGGAGGGAACGGAGAGGTGCCCCGAGTGCGATAGACTGGTATCAGGTCTTTAATCTCCGTGAAACACAACCGCGCAGACGAGAGGCATGATAGAGACTAAAAACCTTACACGCGGGGAAGGAGGTATGGCCATGAAAGCCGCCAAAACGCTCGATTGTGTAGGCCTTTATTGTCCCATGCCCATCGTCAAAACCTCCCGGGAGATAAAAGAACTCGCTGACGGCGAGGTCCTGGAGGTCATAGCCGACGACAAAGGAATCAAGAGCGATATGCCCGCCTGGTGCTCGAAAACGGGGAACGAATGCCTGAGCATTGAGGAAAAGGACGGAGAGTTCCACGTCTTCGTGCGTAAGAGGGGGTAATTATGGAGTCAGTTCTTTTACATACCAGAGTATTTTCATTTAATATCTCTCTGGATATGACATAGACAGAGGCTGCCAGACCTGTGCCGACGAGAATACCGTGCAATATCGCAGACCGGGGTGTGCAAGAACAAGGCCTGACCCCGGAGAAAGGGGGAGTTATGGGCGAAAAGACCCGCAAAAACCTTCATGATGCTTACACCGGGGAGTCGAAGGCCGTGGTAAGGCTCAAGGCTTTCGCGAACAAGGCGGAGGAAGAAGAATACGATGCGGTGGCCAAGCTCTTCCGGGCGGTGGCGGAATCCGAGTCCGTACACGCCTACAATAACCTGAGATTGCTGCGCGAGGTCAAGGATACGGAAACGAACCTCGAGGAGGCTCTCGCTTCAGAGCAGAAGATAGCGGCCGTCAGTTACGACAGCTTCATCGCCGACGCAGAGGCCGAGGACGACAAGGCCGCCGCCAGCATGTTCGCCTACGCCCGCGACGTGGAGGAAAGACACGCCAAACTCTACGAGGGCGCCCTGCAGCACCTGGTCGCCGAAAAAGTCCCCGATTACTACGTATGCAGCGTATGCGGGTACGTCGCCGATGACGTCATTCCTGAGAAATGCCCCATCTGCGGCGCTCCCGAGGATAAGTTCTTCGACGTGGAGTAGGTTTGCCCGGGGACTCCAGACAGCGGTCTCGCTCCGCTCTGTAGGCAAGCACAGGAGTCCTTATTCCCCGAGAACTGGGCAGCGGTGCTGGACGACACCTGAGCGGTAGTTATTACTTCCGGCTTGTTCAAATGGTCGGATGGTCGGATACACGAGGTAATTATTCCGCAGATATTCAGCATTAATAAAAAGGGGCTCCCGGCGGGGAGCCCCTTGTACTTACGGGGTTCGGGTTATTATGTTTCGCACTTTTCGAGGGAGTCCTTGACCTCCGCCAGGGTCTTCTTCCTTTTCTCCAGCTCGGCCATCTTCGCCTCGACGTCCTGCATTTCAGGGTCGAAGACGCAGGACCCGAATGAACAATCGACACCTGCGAGTTCCTGCAGTTTGCCCGCCACTACTCTCAGCTCTTCCTCGTATGCCTCTATTTCCTTTTTCAGCAATTCTTCTTTCTCGTTGGCCATTGAAGCTACCTCCTTATGTATTTCCTCCCATCGTCCTAACCATTATACCCAAAGAAGGAGAATTTTCTATTGTGAAGGCTGAATTCACCGCTCAAAATCCCTGGCGGTTGAAATAGATCGAGCGCTCCGCCACGATTCCCACGGGACAGTTTACCTCCATCGAAACCTCGTCGGCGTTTCCGGCTTCGACGGCCACGTCGAGGGTCACTCTCCCCTGCGGCGGCAGCAGATACTCACAGCTGACGCTCTCGCCATCTCCGCGCCGGTAATCGACGCTCACTGCCTGCTCCTGCTCCCAGGGGTTGAAGAGGGCGAGCCATTGCGAGAAACCCGGGCTGGTGCATCCCTCCGGGAACAGCCAGTTCTCACGTGGCTGCGGCGTCCCCGGGCTGCAGTATCCGCCGGCGATATTGTGGGCCTGAAAGTAGGCAGATCGCTCGGCTAACACGGGCAGCAGGCTCGAGACGCTCAATGAATAATCGACATCAGCAGGCATATACGAGTTGAGGTGGATGGTTCTTCTCTCTCCCGCCGCGAGACTCAAGGATTCCTCTCTGAGCGACCCGTCCGACACGATCATCCTCACCTCGAGCCAGGTAGCGTATTCGCAGGGATTTAAGATGGTGAGGTAGCTATCGAAGAAGTTGCGCGTGGTCCCCTCGGCGAAGAACCAGCTGCCCTCGGGCCGCGAGATACCCGGAGCGCAGTGGGAACCCGTGAGCATATCGTTGTACGCGAAGTATTGCGATCTCTCCGCGACTACGGGCGTACTGGACCTCACAACCATGGAATAATCTCCGGCCTCCACCATATCGTTGACCCTCAAGGTAAGGCGCGCCAGAGGTTCCACGTCGAATGCCGCCTCCCTTATCTCTCCCCCCACCCCTCGTAATTCGACATCCAAGTGGGCATCAACGATGGATGAAGGGTTAAAGACGGCCAGGTATTCCTCGAAACCCGGCCTCAGCGATCCCTCGGGGAAGAACAACAGCCTGGAGGCAGCGGTCACGCCCCGGGACAGTGAACCTCCGCTGTAACCGGACCCACGGCTGAAATAGAGCATCCTCTCGGCGGCCACCGGAGTCGAGGACTCCAGGACCACCGAGACGTCATCCTCCCACGGGATCTCGCTTTTCACGGGCAGAGAAAGCCTCTCGCGGGGGGGAACGGAATATTCCTTGACCAGCTGCTCGCCGTGAGAATAGTAATGCGCGCTAAGGGACGCAATCTCGTTACCCGGGTTGTAAACCAGAAGCCACTCCTCGAAGCCCGGGCGTGTCGTCCCCTCCGCGAAGTAAAAGCGCTTCGCCGCTTGCGATATGCCCGGCCCAGATTCGCCGCCTCGCAGAAGCTCCTTCCAGCCGTAGAGCTCACTGAGGGTGACGAAGCTGAAACCCCTCTGCTGCAGTCCTTGCACCACACCCATGACCAGTTCCAGGGTGTTGCGCCCCCCGAAGTGAAAGAGGATGATGTCCCCGTCTCCGGCGGCCCCCACTATATGGTTTACCCTGTCCTGTACCGGGATATTCGTATTCAGAACATCCATGCTGTCGAAGTCCCACATCACGGGGGCATACCCGGCAACCGAGGCAAGGTTCATCACCCTGGCATCGATGAATCCGCCGGGTGGGCGGAAAACGGGAAGGTACTGGCCGGTGATAGAACCGATAACCGCCTGACAGGTATTCAATTCCGCCACGATCTGCTGGTCGGCCAGCTTGGTGAGCCAGGGGTGGTTCTGGGTGTGGTTGCAGACGTCCCAGCCAAGGGCGTCCATCTCCTGGAGCAGCTCCGGGTTCCTCTGCGCCCACGAACCGATGACGAAGGCGGAAGCGGTGATGCCCTGGGAATCGAGGTAGTCCAGTATGCGATGGTCGAAGTTATAGCCGTCGTCGAAAGTCAGTACGACCCGCTGCGGGGATTCAGCCGAGGCTTCTCCTCCTCCGCCCACGCCGGAAAGGAAGAAAAAAAGCAGCGCGGCCACGACGAGGACGAGTGCCGCTGCTCCGCGATCCCTGCCATTCCCGTACTCCATGATATCTTTCCTGCTTAACTTACCAGCACCTCGACCACATCGCCGATGGCCCTGCGCGCCACGCGGGGGTTCGCGCCGCCGGAGAGAACGTAGCATACCCGGCTGGGGAAGAGATCCCTCAACTTGCGCGCGAAGGCCGCGTAAGCCCCGTCGCTGAGCTCGAAGGCGCCGTAATCGTCGTGGTGGCTGTCGTGGCCGAAGACCACGAAAAGCAGGTCGTGATCGAAACCCTGCGCCGCCTGCAGGGCCTCATCGACCCCGGCCATGAAACGGCTGTCTTCGGCCTGATGGGGGAGGACGATATCCATGTTGCTGACCCCCTCCTCTCCACCCATCGCATACCCGGAATGAAAGTTGATATGCAGTACGTCCGGATCCCGGCCGAGGATGTCGCGTGTGCCGTCCCCGAAGTGAGGGTCTATGTCTATGATTACAAACCGCTTTACCTTGATGACATCACGCAGGTACGTAACGGCCATGGCGACGTCGTTGAGGTAGCAGAACCCCCAGAAACCGTCGCTGCTGGCATGGTGGCCCGCAGCTCCCACAAAGCAGAACGAGCACGCCGCCCCCCCGGCCGCAACCTCGACCGCCCCCTGAACCACCGATCCGGCGGAGAGAAGAGCGACATCGTAATAACCGCTGTTTACCACGCCGTGGATATGAGACGGGCTGTGTATGCGCCCGGCCAGTTCCGCATCGGCCGGCTCGGCCTTCAATAATTCCACGCTTTCCATAGCTAGCAGGCCGCGCTCCTTCAATTCCTCGAAAGCGGGGGCAACGCGTCCCCGCAGTGCCGGATAACCGTGCACCGCGAAATCGGGATGATATACCACGGCCAGCAAGTACTTCGGATCGGCCTTCTGCGTCCCGCCTCCTGGCGCGCCATTCATTCCTGTCTCCTCCCATATCTTATATCCCGTTATCGGCACCCGCCGCGGCGAGCTGCAGCGGGGGCACCACCTCGCTCTCTCTTTTCGACAAGCCGCGCTGCCGCGGCTTTCCCCCGCAGCAGTCCCGCTGCGGGAAAGCGCTTACGATCAATGATAAACTAAAACCGCATGCGGGCTGCATGACGCTTCACGCGTGTTATAATCACCTCTATCCACAATCCGGAACAGGGAGGTAAAGAAATGCCCATTTTCGTCATGCTCACCAAGCTCACCGATCAGGGAGCCAATACCATCAACCGCGACGCGGGACGCATCAAGGAAGTCAACAGGGACGTGGAGGACCTGGGCGCGAGGGTCCTTGCTCAATACGCTCTGCTGGGCGAGGACGATTTCCTGAACATACTCGAGGCGCCGGATACCGATACCATAATGCGTATCTCTCTCAAGCTGGCCTCGCGAGGAACCCTCAGGATAAAGACCATCGCGGCCATGCCCATAGACGATTTTATCCGTTCCATGAAGTAGGGTTGTGTGCCCGGGACTGGCGGTAACGGTCTCGCTCGGCTGCGCATACGACCATGAGATAAGAAAAAACCTTGGTTATCATCCCTGGCCGCTTGTCCCGGCAGCCTTCATGGCGATCAACCTGCGTCCTTTTCTCTCGAGGTAGAGCCTGTATACTGCTATCGCGCTTTTGACGGCGCCTGCGATCAGGCTTCTGGCTACGGGGTTCTGCACCAGAGTGCTGTGGTATAACCTTGCGAACAGCTTTATCCGCGCCGCATCGCCCCGTCTTGCCTCCGGGAGCGGCTTTTCTATATCGACGGGCGTGGGGAAGAACCGCCGGGTGGAAAAGGGCCACCTGAGAACGAGGTTGGTGGTAACGGCAAGGATGTCCCAGGCGCGTTCCTCGTTCCTGTGAACGGGCCTCTCCCCGGCGGCGATCTGCACCAGCTCCATGGGAAGGTATACGTCCAAGCTGCTGTTGGTCAGCACCTTTATCAGCGAGAGGAACACGTAACAACCCGGGCAGGGAACGACCAGGACGTCGGCGCCGCTAGCCTCGGCCTCCTGCAATCTGAGATACAGGCTGTGCAGCAGGTTGAGCAGAGTGTGCAGGGGGTTGCTCGAAGTCGGCCCGAATAACGTGGGGACGGTCCCGGCCCAGCCGCAGCAGAGCGCGTTCTCCCTGGTATGCCGCATCTCGACTACTTCACATCCTATACGCTCCATCAACTCACGGGTGGTGTCCTGTAGGATCCCGTCCATGTATCTCCCGCAGCAGTTGTCGTGGACGGTAACCCTCGTGTTCAATCTCTCTTTTATTTTTATCTTCCCGTTCTTCAGCCGGTCCAGTATCCAGCTGTCCAGGAGCTCCACCTCGAAGTCGAAATCGATACCGAACCTCTTGGGCAGGACATCGGTGAACATGGAGGCCTCGACCACCATGAAACAGATCATCTTCTCTATGCCCATCTCGGAAAATTTCTTTCTTGCGAGCCTGCCCAACCGTTCCGCCTCCTCCAGGAATCCGATCCTGTAGGCATCTTCCCCTATCCCGAACATGCTGTCGCTGCCCGCGATGGCAGGTTTGAGCTCGTCGAGGAGGGACGTATGGGCGATATACGGCACGAGGTTGTTGTAGAAACCGGTGAGCAGGACCTCCTTTCTGGGGTTTTTCAGGTTATCCTCCCAGGAACGCAGGAGCGAGAGCTCGTCTTCTGCCAGCAATACCCTGGTGGTGGTCCACATATTCTCGGGCTCGTTGGGAAAGATGAACCTGGCCATATGAGGGAGACCTTGCATACTGCCTGCTTCGTTATGACGCTCCAGGATAAGCCCGTACGGATTTGCCTGCCGGGGGCATACGAAGTCACAGATGTTGCAGGTGACACAGCGCCGAAGCACTAAGGATTTATCCGTTTCCCCGCGGATGAGTGCCTCTATTTGCCGTTTCGCCTCGTCCTCCGGAAGCTCGAGCACGGGGCATCGTTCGAGACATGTTCCACAGCGATCGCACGCATCATCCTCAAAGAAACGGAAGCCGTACTTCGAGTTCATTCTGCAGGCCCCCTTCATGTTTTTTACCATCAATTCTATAGCATAAGGTTTCATATCTTTCCTCATGCCCCTGCTGCGCGGTCCTCGCGGAGAGGTCGGCGCGTCATACGCGTTTCATTCTTTGCCGGCTTGAACCCGCTGGTTAAAGGCTTTCTTGTGCCGTTCTATTTCCTGGAGGACGGCGCCGCCACCGCCTCGATATGCCCGCTCTTTCCGTTTATGCATGCCTCCCGCTGGGTAAAAAGATTATATCCATTGTTCGGAAACCTGGGGAAAAGACAGAGAAAGGAGGAACGCTGATGGCCACCTATATCCTCGTAAGCCGTCTCACCGACGAGGGTTGCGCCACGCTGACCAAGAACCCGGACCGTATCAAAGAGGTGAACAAGGACGTCGAGGCCATGGGCGGAAAGGTCCTGGCTCAATACGTGGTCATGGGGCAATACGATTTCATCAATATCGTCGAGGCTCCCAATAACGAGACCATCGCCAAGATATCGGTCCAGTTGTCTTCCCGCGGAACCGTGCGCATCATGACCCTGCCGGCTATAGACATAGACACTTTTATCGAGAACCTCAAGTAGACGGGAAGGGGGCCTTCCTGGGAACGGGGCACGCTTCCAGGTGACACCTCCTGCACGCCAGGAAGTGCATGGCAGCCAGGTGCGAAGCCCACGCGGCCAGTCATAAAGTAAAAAGACGCCCGGAACCGAGCCATGTCTCCGGGGCGGCATAGAGGAATATGGCCGGCAAGAGGATGCGGTGCTTCAGTCCACGAAGCGGTACTTGATAAGGCTCCACAGGGCCGGGATGCCGTCTCTCCAGGTTATCTTCTTGCCCTCTTCCATCTCTCTGCCCGCATAAGAGATGGGCACCTCGAAGATCCTGATCTTCTGCTTCAGGATCTTCGCGGTCATCTCGGGCTCTATGTCGAAATGGTCGGACTTCAACTCGATACCCTGCAGCGCCTCCCGCGTGAACAACTTGTAGCATGTCTCCATGTCCGAGAGGGTGGTGTTGTAGAGGATGTTGGTCACCAACGCCAGGAAGCGGTTGCCTACGAAGTGCCAGAAGAGCATGTTCTTGCGCGGTCCGGTAAAACGGGACCCGTATACCACCTGTGCTTTCCCCTTCAACACGGGGTCGATCAGCTTGGGGTAATCCTCCGGGTCATATTCCAGGTCGGCATCCTGGATAATGATGAGGTCGCCGCTTGCGGCTGCGAACCCGGTGCGTACGGCCGCGCCCTTTCCGCGGTTCTCGGGGTGATAGATGACCCGGGTGCTGGAGTCCTCCTCCATGGCCAGGATATCCCGGGTGCCGTCCGAAGAACCGTCGTCGACGATCACGATCTCTCTCTCGAGATCGCCCAGATCGACCTGGCGAACGCGCCTCAGTATCTCCTTGATGGTATTGCGCTCGTTGAAAACCGGCATCACAATCGACAACTTCATGTCCCAAGCCCTCCACTCATAGAACGATCTTCTACCTTTAGCGCACGGCCCGTCCCCGATGCTGCGTAATTCAAACCGCATCAAGGACCGGCCCCTTCATAATACGACTGCGGTCTCGCAGGTCCCTTGCGTCTCCCGCTCAAGACCTTGCCGGTCTCTTCACGGATCACCAGTTTTTTGTCATGCAAGAAATCCGTATCAGATATCTCCGTATTTTTCAACGTAATAACGCCGGAATTCTCCACTTTTGATCGGCTCCCACCAGGCAGCGTTGTCTCTATACCACTCCACGGTCTCCCGCAGGCCGCTCGCGAAATCCTGCTGCGGTCCCCATCCCAGGGCCCTGACCTTGGAGGTATCCACTGAATACCTCAGGTCGTGGCCGAGCCGGTCCGGGACGTAGTGGATATGCTCATCTCCCTTGCCCATGATCTCCAGGATCACGCGGGTCAGCTCAAGGTTGGTCTTTTCCTCCCCGGCGCCGATATTGTAGGCTTCGCCCGACCTTCCGGAGCGGAGTACGAAGTCGATAGCCCTGCAGTTGTCCCTCACGTAAAGCCAATCCCTGACGTTCCTGCCCTCTCCGTAGAGGGGAACTTTGCGGCCCTCCAGGAGGTTGGTGACGAACAACGGTATCACCTTCTCGGGGTACTGGTGAGGGCCATAATTATTGGAGCTCCGCGCGATGACGGCATCGATACCGTAGGTACGCACGTAAGAGCGGACGAGCAGGTCGCCCCCGGCCTTGGAGGCGGCGTAAGGGCTGTTGGGCTGGAGTGGGCTCTCTTCGCTAAACGAACCCTCGGATATGCTGCCGTATACCTCGTCCGTGCTTATCTGCATGAAGCGTATACCCGACTCCCGCACTCGCTCCAGGAGGCGGTAGGTGCCCAGGACATCCGTCTTCACGAAGTCCTCCGGGGAGGTAATGGAACGGTCGACGTGCGTCTCGGCCGCGAAGTTGACCGCCGCGTCGGGCTTCCACGAGAACGCTTCCGCGACGTCCTCCTCCTCGCAGATATCCCCCCGCTGAAAACAGTACCGGGGGCTGGCTTCGATATCCTTGAGGTTCTCGGGATTCCCCGCATAAGTCAGCTTGTCCAGGTTGAGCACCTCGTCCTCGGGGTATTCCTCGAGCACCAGGCGGATGAAATTGCTGCCGATGAATCCGCAGCCCCCGGTTACCAGCAGTCTCATGGTTTATACTCGCCCTCTGGTCATCATGTTATTACCGTCTTATATCCCGCCGGCCGGCGCGCATGCGCCGGGTTTATTGCATTACGATCTCCCAGTCGTAGGGGACGTCCGCAACTTCCTGGCTGAGGGTGATCAAAGCGGATTCCTCCCCTTCCAGTGCCTGTAATACCAGCGAAGCACGGTTGCCTACTGCCTTCCATCCCCTGAGCACTCCCGGGGGAACGATGACCTCGCGGAAGCGGTACTCACCGAGGAATATCTCCACGACCTCGCCGCGAGTCGCCGATTCTTCGCGCCGGTCGCAGAGGACGAGCTTTAGCGTGCCTGCCAGGCAGGTGATCCTCTCCACCGCCTGCTCGCGCTTGAACCATGCCTCTACGACTCCCGGGAAGACCGTGCGCAAGCATGCCGCCTGCAAGCGGGCGGGAACCGCGCCGCCATCCCACAGGCTTACGCTCAAGCCCGCTGCATCCAGGCTCGAGCTGAGTTCTCTTACGCAAAGCCCCTCGATCAACGTTCTCTCCTCATATTAAGCCGACCCTGGAGTTGTCCCCCAGCACGAAACGGAAGGTCTTGGGGCGCGAGAGGGACCTCGAGATCTCCACGTTCTTGCCGATCAGGCTGTCCTCGATGCGTCCGGGGATGTTCACGATGGAACTGTTCTCCATGACAATGGAGTGCTCCAGCTCGCTCCCCTCGACGGTGACTCCATAGTAGATGGACGTGAAAGGCCCGACGTAGGAATCGGTGATCCTCGAGTTCCTGCCGATGATGGCTGGGCCGCGCAGGATGCTGCGGATCACCTCCGCTCCTTCCTCCACGACCACCCTTCCGTCCATGCGTGACTCCGTATCGACACTGCCATCACAGCGAGGCTCTATTCCCTCGAGCACCATGCGATTCGCCTCGAGCAGGTCCTCAAGATGGCCGGTGTCTTTCCACCATCCCTCTATAATATGGGCCTCGACGTGGTGTGCGTGATCGATGAGGTACTGGATGGCGTCCGTGATCTCCAACTCATTGCGCCAGGAAGGAGAGATAGACCGGGAGGCCTCGAGGATCGAGGGGCGGAACATGTAAGCTCCCACCAGGGCGAGATCACTGGGGGGATCGGCGGGTTTCTCAACCAGTTCCACTATTCTGCTGCCATCCAGCTTAGCGACTCCGAAGCGCTGTGGTTCCGCAACGTGGGCCAGCAATATAAGGGCGTCCACATCCTTGCGCCGGAACTCGTCCACGAAAGCGGCTATCCCTTCCTTGATCAGGTTGTCCCCCAGATACATCACGAAGGGTGAGTCCGCGAGGAAATCGCTCGCCGTGAGCACGGCGTGAGCCAATCCCAGGGGAGCCTCCTGCCTTATGAAGGTGACCTTAACTCCCCAGGCGGATCCGTCCCCTACCGCCTCGCGTATCTCATCCTCCGTATCCCCCACGATGATACCGATATCGGAGATACCGGCCTCGCGCAGGGACTCCAACCCGTAGAAAAGGATAGGTTTGTTCGCCACCGGCACCAGTTGCTTGGCGCTGGTGTGGGTTATGGGACGCAGGCGCGTGCCCTCTCCTCCGGATAGGATCAACCCTTTGAGCTCCATAGCTGAAGATTTTATCACAAAGGACTCGCGCCCGGCTTAAGGCCGTATCGAACGGTTCACATCCCTGCAAAAGCGCATCACCTGAGGGTCGAGAATGACCCGGGCCGCCAGCGGCGGAGGGCGGAATCGGGCATCGGCTTAAACCAACGGCACCGATATTCCGAAACCGAATTAAAGGACATGACGTCAAAATGGTTGAAGTCAGATGTGAGTGCTGGTTGGTGTCGATCAGACCCATGAGCAAGTCTGGAGATGATGCCTGTGAACAAGAGCCTGAAAGCAGTGCTGTCTATCGTGTTCATAATAGTATTCCTGGGTTCGACCGTCGGTCTCATACTGGTCCTTACGGCCGACTCCGGTGAGAGCGGAGAGACCAGGCTGAACGTTCAGGTTATTACACGCAAGGAGATCGTCACCGCCGCCTACAAGGCTTACGGGGACAATCAACAGAACCTGTGGGCTGCCAAGACCCTTATCAAGAACGTGGGAGAAACCCCGGTGAACGATTTCCGCATCGATTACAAGATCGAGGGTTACTGCGACTGGACATCCGCCGAGGTCTACCCCGCCATCCTGCCGGGCCAGACGGTGCGCGATTACTGCTGGCCCAACCTGGACGGCGCCAAGATTAAGGAGCTGACCTCGAAGACCCCGGTCGAATTGACCGTCAGGTACTCGTATGAAGGCCTCTCGCAGCCCATCCAGGACCAGGAGAAGATATACCTCCTGGGCAGGAACGACTTCGTATTCACCGACCTGGAGGAAGAAGATATCCTCACTTTCACCGATGCCTTCGACAACTATCCTATTATCGCGGCCTTCGTCACTCCCAATGAGGAGTCGGTAAAGAGCGTGGCCAACTACATGGCGGGAGGCCTGGAGACGGGGATGAACGACGATGACGTCTACACCGCCCTCATACGCTGTTTCGACGGCATGCGCGAGCTCGGGGTCAAATACATCCAGGAGCCCTTGAGCTACTGGTCGGAGCGCACGGCCCAGTACGTGCAGTATCCCGCCGAGACGCTTTCCCGCGCATCGGGCACCTGCCTGGACCTGGCTATCTGCATGGCGGCTTTGATGGAGGCGGTGGGCATCAGGTCTTATGTCGCTCTCATCCCCGGACATGCCATTCCCGTCATCGAGCTACCAAACAGTGGAGAGTTATACGCCATAGAGTCGACCTTCATCGACAGAGATTATACCCTGTCGCACTTTCCGGGAGAGACCAGCCCGGAGGTGACCGCCGAGGAATGCATAGACATAGCCGCATACGAGATCAACGCGGCCATGGAAGATGGCTCTTACATCCTCATCGACATAGAGAGGAGCTGGGAGCAGGGGGTGATGCCGATATGGTAAAGAAGACGTTTCTCTTCAATCTCCTCTTTACCGTCATGCTGCTGGCCCTTTTTCTGCCGCTCTCCTTGCAAGCCGCAGTAGCGCAGGAACTCGGCGAGGAGGGGGAATTCCCCCTGCAGGAAGTATACCGCATGGAGATCAACGAAGTCGGAGACGCCCAGATAACCGACACCATAACCTATGACTCCCTCTGGTTTGACGAATACGGCTACATCTTCGAGGAGAACCCCAATCTCCTCACCCGCCGCTATCGCGCCGACAGCAACGTAGGAGAGGTAGAGGAATTCGATGTGGATATCGACAGCGGCGATGCCACTATAACCATCTCCTTCAATACGCCAGGACTGGCCTACAATCTCTCGGATGGATGGACCATTTTTGGATACGGCGACTACGTGCTGGTCGAGGAGGAAGACGACGAGGTAATCCTGCAGGCAGCCTGGACCGTGACCAACGAGTTCAGCCTTTTCGAGCCCATGAACCTTGCCGAGGAAGTGGTGATCGTATTTCCCCCCGGCGCCAGCAATGCCGCTTTCGACGCGACGACGGGGACCATAGAATACGACCTTGGCTATACGGGCCAGGAAGCGGGCTTCCTGCAGAGCAACAGGACCGTGCTGATCATCGTCTTCGCCGTTGCGATGGCCGCCTCTCTCGTACTCTTGCTCTACGTCTTCACGCGGCGTCCGCATGCCCCGGCTGCTTTCGCGACCCCGGCCGCCCAGGTACAACCTCATGTCCAGTCCCAGCCGGCAGCGGCTGCCCCCGCCGCCAGGCAACCACAGCCCCCAGCGCCGAAGTTCTGTAAGAAATGCGGCCATCCCCGCAGCAGCATGGAAGAACGTTTCTGCCGCAAATGCGGCACTCCCCTGCAATAGCTGCGGCAGCGAGTATGATTTTGACCGGGCGCGGGAAACCGCGCCCGGTCCTTTTCCTTTACGAGTCCCCGTTCACGGCCGGCGCTTACCCGTTGGCAGGCAAGCGGCGAGGGCATCGCCCATCATCCGCATCTGCCACCTCTTGAGCAGCCCGCTCTCCTCGACTTCATGCAGGTCCGCCGGCTTCATGCGCGCTAGCGCCTTCAGCACGGCATTGGGCATAAGGAACCCGGGGTCCAGCCCCAACTCCTCGGCTCTGCTGTCCCTGACTTTCTTGAACTCCTTGAGTATCTTCTCCGCCGCGAAGTCCCTCCTCTGATGGACCGCTTTGGGAAAACGGGGCAGCCCGGCGTCCGGAACTTTCGTACCCTTATCTACGGCACGCATGATACCGTTCGCGAACCTGGCCATCTGGCGTTCCGACAGGATACGAGAAGCCTCGAGCGCGCGCCGGCTGCGGGGCTGCTGTTCCGCTATATGCAACAGCCTTTCGGTGCCTACCACCTTGAAAGCCGGTACATCCATCCTCTCGGCTGTTTTCTCCCTCCACTCCAGGAGCTCCTGCAGCACCGCCAGTTGGCGCGGCGAAAGGCCCCTTGCTCCTTTTACCCTGGTGAAGCTGGCTTTCTTCGCCGGCATGGGCTCGAGGCTGGCGAGGAGCCGGTCGAACTCCTCCCGCGCCCAATCGGCCCTCCCGGCATCGGCGATATCGGCGGCCAGGCGGTCGCGCAACCGGCCCAGGTAGGCGACGTCCAGGGCCGCGTACTCTAGCATCTCCCGCGGGATGGGGCGCCGCGACCAGTCCGCCTTCTGGAAGCCTTTATCCATTGCGATATCGAAGTGTTCGCTAAGCAGGTCTGCCAGGCCTACCTTTTCCTTGCCCAGTATGCGCGCCGCTATCATGGTGTCGAAAACGGGTTCAGGCTTGACGCCCAGGAAGGTGAGAAGCATCCTGCCGTCGTAGTCAACGTCGTGAAAAACCTTCTCCGTCGACTTGTCCTGGAGCAGCGGAGCGACATGCCCCATATCCAGGCTGAAGGGATCGAGGACGAAGATCCTCTCGCCGTCGCTTATCTGCAGTAATGCTATCTTTTCCGCGTAATGATGGTAGCTGTCTGACTCGAGATCCACGCTTACGCGGTCAAAGCCACGCAGATGGGTGATTGTCTCGCGCAAGGTCTTCGTGTCATCAACGTATTCGAAATCGATCATGCACATATTATATAGGTCGGGGTGAAATTTGAAATAGATATCGCTTGATTTTCGCCACGATCGTCAGTTCCCGTACGTGGTCTCCGCTTCCCGCACTTGTGCGCAGAGAAAATGCTAATATATGCTTGGTGAATATATGACAAAAGACGAAGCCCGTAGAAAAAAACGCCTTCCTGCTTCAGAGCGGAAGAAAGTTATCCTGAATGCAGCCTTGAGTACTTTCGTGGAGTACGGGTACCACGGCGCGCTCATGGACACCATAGCCGAGAGGGCCGAGGTAACCAAGCCCATCCTCTACCGGCACTTCCCCAGCAAGCTGGACCTGCTGCTTGCCATCCTGGACCGGGCAGGCGAGGAATTGCGGGACGCGCTGCTGCAGCCCGATCCGGACGAAATGGACTGGCCCACTTCGATCAGGCACAGCATTCGAGCTTATTTCGGGTTCGTCGCCAACTCGGAGAACGGTTTCCGCCTCATCTACGCCACGGACCTGAACGTGGACCGCAAGGTCATCGAACGCATAACCCAGATCCGCAACGGGATTATCGATATCGTCGCCAAGATGATAAGGTCCTACACGAATACCGCTATCGTCTCCTCGCAGGACGTCTACGTGCTGGCGATCATGCTGGTAGGCATGGTCGAGTCGACGGTCACACACTGGCTGAACAACAGGGATATCTCCTACGAGGTCTACGAGGAAAACCTTATACGCGCAGCCGCGAATATATTGTCCAGGATACCGCCGCGCACGCAATAAGCGGCTTTACCTTAAAGGGGGTTCATCATGTCACCGTTCGAGCATCTGCAAATGCCGCGCCTCTCCCAGGTAGGTATATACGTCAAAGACATGGAGGCCTCTATCCGGCAATACGAGGAAGTATTCGGCATTGGCCCCTGGCTCGTGCTGGAGGGCGAGACGGAATACTGCCTCGACCGCGGAAGGGAAGTAACCGTCCAGGGACGCATAGGCATGGGCTACACGGGTAAGATCCAGTTGGAGCTGATACAGATCCTTGCGGGCAGCAATCTTTACCTTGACACCCTGGGGGGGCGCCAGGAGGGCCTTCACCACCTGGGATTCGAAGTCGACAATCTGGAAGAGCGCCTGCAGGCGTGCCGCGAAGCCGGCATTGCCGTGCTGCAGCGGGGCACCTTGAAGCAGTTGGGCATGACCATCGACTACGCCTATCTCGATACTCTTGACGCGGTGGGCGTTATCCTCGAGTTCATTCAGTCACGTTTCCTGGGCCTGAAGGCACGCCAGTGGCCGGGGATGCTCAAGCTGCTGGCCAGGATCCAAGGCCGCTTCGGGTTCCCCTGATAACCGGCTTCACGGGCCGCTCCGCCAGGACAACATCTCGATCCTCCTGGAATTATTTTCTTAAGGCGCGACCCGGATGCCATGGGGTCTTCCGCCATACTACCGGCGTCGCCTTCGCAAAGCCGAGATTTGCGCACCCGCATTAATATTCAAGTCGCTCTGCCTTCAAGCCGACAAGATATTCGATTCCTGTATTATTTGATTTCGTGGTGGGGCAAATGGCAGAAAAAAGGATCGAGATAGAAGGCATTACCTTCGACCTGAAGGATGCAGAGGACAAAAAGGCCGCCATACGAGCCTGGCTCGAGATGAGATCGAGGGAGAGAGAGGGCGGCGAAAAACCCGCGGGAGAGGACTCGCAGGACGGGCCCCGGCCGGAGGACGCCTGAGGTGGGCCGCAAGGAGCGACGAGCGAAGTAGTGCGACATTGGAAAACGGGCGCAGCGATTCTCTCCCCGGACATCGGGGCCTTCTCCGCGATAAGGAACGGATGCGCGGGAAGTATGTTATCATGTCTCCTGTATGTTAGTAAGTGGTGTTTCACCTTCACGTTAAATCGCCCCACGTAAAACGGCCTGTAAAGTGGACTTGACGGATGCGGTAAAGGAAACAGGACATGGCGAAGCGGAGACTGCCGGCGGAGAAAAGAAAGCAGAGCATCCTCAAGGCCGCCGAGCACTGCCTTGCCCGAAAAGGCTATTACAGCTGCACCACCGCGGATATCGCCGCCGAGGCCGATGTCACCGAGCCGGTGCTCTACCAGCACTTCCAGGACAAGCGCGAAATCGTGGATTCGATGCGCAATCAAGCGGTAGATGAGATCTCCAGTTATGTGGCGAAACGCGTCGTGAAGAGAAAGACCCTCCTGGAGGGGCTGCGGGAGGCAGCGGAGGCGGCATTCGATTACACCGCGCGCCACCGCAGCAAGATGCGAGCCTACTATTACTCTATCCCCGAACTGGGAAAGGGCGGCCTGCGCAGATCGCCGGTCGAACGCCTGCACCGCCTGCATGAAGCAATCACCTACATGCTGGAGGAAGCGCAGCGGCAGGGCGCCGCCACGCAAGAGATGAATGCCGACGATTTTGCCTGGAGCTTCATCTCCCTGGTGGAGATAGTCTATATCGCCAACGCCCTCGGATTGCATGTTCCGTTCCAACAGAAAGACGTTTACATGGACCTCATCGATCGCATGCTCGCGACGATTTCATCCGCGCCGGAGCCGGAGGGGGATTGAGATGGCGGGCAAATACGGTAAGCGCGGAAACCGCAGGCAGCAGATCATCGATTCCGCCATCAAGGCCTTCGCGGCCAAGAACTACGATGGAGCCTCCGTAACGGACATCGCAAACGCGGCGGGTATTACCAAGCGGGCAATCTACCGTTACTTCCCCACCAAGCGGGAACTCTTCTATGCCGTGCGCAACGAGGTCTATTCCTCCATCGTCAACAACCTATGGAGCGAGTTGCCGCCGGCGCAGGACTTCAGCGAGCTGGCCGAAGCCCTGATGCGCAACCACCTCAAGTTCGGGCTGGAAAACCCCGATATGTCGCGCATTGTGGTCAACACCATCTCCGAGGCCGCTACCAGGGAATTCCAGGAGAACATCGAAGCGCTGCTGGACGAGCGCGCCGAGGAGATAGAGGGGCTGATGAAAACGGGTATCGAGGAAGGCACCCTTGACCCGGACATAGACCCTTCCTTCGTCTCCTGGATACTGGTACTGATGTTCTTCTTCCTCGCCTACATGCAGGCCTGCGAGGAGGACTGGCTCATCAGCCGGGGGGAAGAAGCCGCGTCGGTCCTGACCAAACCCTTCCTGGCCTCCCTCGCTCCCCGCCCCTACTCGTAGATTTTCTCTTCCTCGTTGTAAGCCTCGGGGGCGTCGAACTCAACCTCGCGCTTGCCGCGCACTTTCTCCTCCAGCTCCTTGTAGAACTCGTGCTGGATGATGAGGTTCATGACCTCGTTTGTGCCCGTCCATATGGAGAGCAGGCGGCAGTCGCGCAGCATCCTCTCTATGGGATACACGTTGGTGTAAGCGATCCCTCCCATGGCCTGCATGGCGTTATAGACGATGTCCCATACCGCCTCCGTGGCGTATTTCTTGGACTCGGAGACCATGCGCCTCATGCGCCCGTGGGGGACGCCTTCATCTATGGCCCTGGCGGTCATCCAGATCAGGCTGGCCATGGAATCCAGTTTAATAAGGCTCTCCGCGATCATGAAGGATACAGCCTGGAAGTTCTTTATCTGCATGCCGAAAGCTTTGCGCCTGGTCGTGTAGCGCGCCGCGATTTCGATGGCCTCACGCGCGGCACCGACGCAGCCCGCTGCGGAGGTCATGCGCTCCGGCACCATCATGCGGTAGAAGATGTGCGAGGCCCCGTTTTCCTCCCCCACCAGGTTCTCGGCCGGCACCCTCGTATCGCGGAAGAGCACCCTCCCGGTTCCGCTGCCCCGCGCGCCCATGAGGCCGTAGACGGTCTTTACCTCTACGCTTTCGTCTCTTTCCACCAGAAAGCAGCTCAACCCGTCGCGGGGCGGGGCATCAAGGTCGGTGCGTGCATAGACCATGAAGTAGTCGGCTCCCTCCGCGCCCACGATAAACCTTTTCTGACCGTGCAGGATATAATGATCGCCCTCGCGGCGCGCCGTGCAGGTCGCGCCGAAGAAATCGGAGCCGCCGCGGGGTTCGGTGAGAGCCTCCGCGCAGACCTTTTCCCCTTTCAGGGTGGGCACCAGGAACCGCTGCCTGTGGTCTTCGTTACCGAACTGCACTATGCACTCCCCGACGATACTCACCAGGGAGTACAGGCAGGTCAGTGGTACTCCCACCAGGGACATCTCTGAGATGGCGATAACCTCATCCTCCCATTTCAGCCCCCTTCCCCCGTATTCACGCGGAAAACGCAGACCGAGCAGATTGCGCTTACCCGCCTCCTGAAGGAAGAACCCGGGAAAGGGCGCGATCATCGCGTCCATGTCCAGGATCAACTGGCGCGGCACCCAGCTCACCAGGTCGCACGCCTCCTGCTGCAGGTCCATCTGCTCGTCCGTCATGATGAAATCGAACATATTCATCCCTCCCCGGTTCCATGCGGCATAATCACAGAGTCCATCTTCTCTCCTCTATTACGCTATACGGCTTTTTCGTCCCGCGGTCCAGTCCCGAGCAGTGTATTGCCGGAACCATGCCCTGCGCCGAATTGCCTGTCTTCCAACTCCCTGATAACTTCGCCGGCGAAGGCCGTGAAATCCTTTGCCCCCTCGTGCTCGCTCTCTTCCCGTTTGAGGATCTTCACGAAAGCCGCGGCGAACTCCAGCATCTCCGCGCGGATCTCCAGCAGCTCGCCGATCCTTTCGTCTATCTCCCGGATATGCTGGAAACCGTACTCCAGAGTGCGCATGATCTGTTTGCCCTGGGTAGGATCGACGTCGTAGAGCTCGAGGACATCCGCCAGTTCGGAGAGGGAATAGCCGAAGCGCTTGCCGCGCAGGATCAGCTTCAGGCGCGCCCGGTCCCGGTCGTCATAGAGCCTCTGGCTGGTCGGTGTATTGCGGTGAGGCGAGAGCAGGCCCAACTCTTCGTAATATCTGATGGTACGCGGAGTTATCCCGAACTCCCCCGCCAGCTCCGAGATGGTCGTTCTCCCGCGAGTGCCCTCTTCAGCATCGTTTGTCGCCATGGTTATGCCTTGACCCCCCCGAATCATTTTCTCGCGAGCTCTGCGACCTGAGCCGTGCCCTCGCCTGAAGGCGATTCCGCTTCGGCCAGCGCGAGATCCTGATAGGCATGGAACAGCCGCGCGCAGAAATCATCCCACCTGTCGCATATCTCCAGGGTCCTCTGGTCCATCTCGAAGAGATGCGGAACGGCCAGGAGCTCCATTGCCTCCGCCGCGTAATCCTCGATAGCGTCCTGGTCCGCGCCGCGGAGTATGCTGGCTATGCAATCGGCCGCCGGATACCATTCGCTGACGCGATGGAAATCACGGTGCATCTGCGTCAGGAGCACGTTGCGCGGCCCCTCCCAGAGTTCGTTCACCAGACCGTCCCTGAGCATGCGGGGAAAAGAGCAGAAGTCCTCCATTACGCCGTGGCCCCCGAAAACGCTTATGCCCAGTCGAGACATGTCGTTGGCATCTGACGCGGTGGTGATCTTCTGCAGCATGACCAGCTGGCGCACGTCGAAGCGCTTTCTCTTGAGGTCCAGGGGCTCGTGCGCGGTAAGGCCCGGCGCCAGACCGCCCGGCAGTGCTATGAAGTCCCTGTAAAGCTTGAAACATGCCGCTACGCTGCGCCTGGCGGCATGTTCCATCCCTGCGATCTGGCCTGCAGCCATGGGGAAGGAAGCGATGGGAAGCCCGAAGGCCGTGCGGAACTCGGCGTACTTTTTACCCTCCCGCAGTCCCCGCAGCATGCCGCTGCTCATGCCGATGCCCACCACGAGTCGGGAGAGGGTCAGCACGATACCCACCACGTTGGCAACGCCGCGGTCGAGCGGCCCTACGGGATAGGCCAGGGCGCCGTCGAAGGTGATCTCGGCGGTGGGAAGCTCCACGGTCCCCAGCTTCCATTTCAGTCGATCGATGGTATAGCCGTTGCGTATCTCCTTTTCTTTATCTCCCGCAAGCCACATGGGGACGACAAAAAGCCCCACCCTCTCGGACTGCCGGGCTTTGGCCGTGACCACCGCGTAATCGGCATGGGCGGCGGAGCAGAAGAATTTGTTGCCATAGAGGCGCCAGGCGCCCTCCTCCTCCTCCGCGGCTTCAAGGAGATTTGCGGGAACGTCGGAGCCTCCCTGTATCTCGGTTACGAACTGAGCGCCTATGGCGAAATCGCCGTCTATCCCTTCCTTTGCATGTTCGAGGATGCGCTCGGTATGCGGAGCGTCTGCGAACTCCTCCAGCAGCGCCACCAGGCCCCACGTGCAGGCTATGGGGCAGAGGACGCCGGCCTCTGAGTTCTGGCTGAGGAGAGCGATCTTGACGAAACGTGTCCACGGCGTTGCCCTGCCGGAGAAGAGGCCCTCACCAAAGACCTCTTTTTCCATTACCTCTAGTTCATACGGCCTGACGATGCGGTCGATGCGGTTCTTGTGGCCGTCGTAATGCATCATGTAGGGACGGTTTTCCGGCGTAGCGATCCTTGCGGCGAAATCGCGCCAGCGGAAAGACACCTTCTTCGAGAACTCCCTTGCTTCCCTGTCGACTTCCTCCGCTTCGTGACCCGCGAACTCCCGCACCATTGTCTGGAGAAACGGGTCATCCGCGTAATAATCGACGCTGTTGCGCCACTCCAGATAGTCGTTGAAACTGTAGGGGTTGTTCCTGTCAGGAAGGGTCATGGGTACCTCCTTCATAGACGATCGCATCTGCGATCTCCATGCCGCCTAATCCGCTTTGCCATGGGTTTCCCCGGGTGGTGCGCATATCAAGGTTCTCTCGAGACTCCCATGTGGCTGAAACATACCGCACTCTAAATTAACGTTAACGTAAACGTTAATTTATTGCAATGCATTGTAGCCTCATGTCCCGTCACGTGTCAACGCAGGATTTACGTATACAGCAGGATTCAAGCCCAATTGCTCGCTCGCTGTACTGCCTTCTTCCATCCCGCGTACAGGGAATCGCGGGTTTTCGCATCCATGTGCGAATCGAATACGCGGTCGACGCGGCGTATGCGCGTTATATCGTCGGGGTATTTCCACATCCCCGCGGCTATCCCGGCCAGGAAAGCCGCACCCAGGGCCGTGGCCTCGAGCATCTCGGGACGCTCAACCTTTACATCCAGTATGTCCGCAAGAAAGCTCAACAGGAAGTCGTTGGCCGACGCTCCTCCGTCGGCCTTGATGCTCTTTACCTCTATCCCGGTGTCCTTCTGCATCGCCTCGATCACATCCTTGCACTGGTAGGCGATGGACTCCAGGGTCGCCCTGACCACCTGTTCCTTCGTCGTACCGCGGGTGAGGCCGATGACCGTGCCGCGTGCGAAGGGGTCCCAGTAGGGCGCGGTGAGACCGGTGAAGGCGGGGACCACGTATACCCCGCCACAGTCATCGCAGGACATGGCGAGCCGCTCGGACTCCGAGGCCTCCTTTATTATCTGCAGGTTGTCCCTAAGCCACTGTATGGAGGACCCGGCGCTGGATATGATCCCCTCCATCATGTACGTGGTCTTTCCCTCTATCTTCCAGGCGATGAGGGGGGTCAGTTTGTTGATGGAAGCCATGGGCTCTTCGCCGGTGTTCATATCGATAAAGGCCCCCGTGCCATTGGTACATTTAACGCTGCCGCTTTCGAAACAAGCTTCCGCGAACAAGGCCGCCTGCTGGTCTGCCACGACGCACCTGATCGGTATGGGATCTCCGAAAGCCTCGGTAACGCCGAAGTCGCCGCTGGTCTCCCTTATCTCGGGAAAGACCAGGCCCCCGGGGAGCTTGAAGGGCTTGAGAAGTAACGTGCTCCATTTCATCCCGAAGGGGTCGTACATACCGGTGGCGCTGACGTTGGAATAGTCGGTAGCGTGTACCGCTCCCCTGGTGTAGTTCCATACGAGCCAGGTATCCACGGTCCCCATGCGCAGCCGGCCGGCGGCGGCCTTCTCCTTCGCGCCCGGGACGTTGTCCAGCACCCAGCGGGCATGTGCCGAGGACTGGGCGGGGGTAACGGTAAAATGCGCCGCGGTGATGAGCATCTTTCCCACCAGGTTCCTGCGCAGGCCCTCGCTCAGGGGCGCTATCCTCTGGTATGCTCCGCCCGCGAGGTGGAGTAGTCTGAAAAGGGTGCTGTGGTTGATCTTTTCGCATTCGTCCGACATCCTCGTGTCCTGCCAGGTTATGGCGTTGTAGACCGGCTCACCCGTCTCCGCATCCCATATCATGCTGGTCGCTCTCTGGGTAGCTATGCCCATTGCCGCGATGTCCGCGGCCGCTATGCCTGCCTCGTCCAGGACTTTCCTCGTCAAATCGACGCAGCGCTCGAAGAGGACCGCCGGGTCCTGTTCCGTCCATCCGGGTTTCGGATAGATCTGTGGTATTTCCTCGTAGAAATCGCGGACGACTCTGTTCTCTTTGTCGAAGAGTACCGCCCTGATGCCGGTCGTTCCTACGTCGTTGACCAGGATATATTTACCATCCATGCAAGGCCCCCAATCCTATGCTATGCCTCTGCGTAACCCAGCCTGCCTCGCCTCTTATTATAAGGGGTCAGGTCTCAAATATTGACCTTTTTACATCCATGCGCGAGAACGATTTGGGGTAAGAGCTTAGGGATTGACTTTTTCACCGCCATACGTAATGTTCTGCATGGTGACGTCAATATTTTGGCTCTGACCCCTAATACGCGCCGATGGAGTCGTGGGCCCAGGTGCGGCTCGCTCCGTACATGGCCCGTTCCGCCACCACCGGCTGGTCCGAGGTCACGGTGGTGG
>CAZGWK010000023.1:10091-49404 GCA_964529285.1 uncultured Actinomycetota bacterium | reverse complement strand
CCCCAGGTGTCGTTGTACATTTATAGAGAAACATCTACCATTAAATTGAATTTCCGGGAGGCCGATAAACGAGGATAAAGAAGCGAGCGGCCGTTACGGAGCGTGGATTTGGAGTTAAGAGACTATATAAACGTGCTCATCAACCGCCGGTGGATCATCATCGGCACGGTGGTGGTAGTGCTCGCCCTCACCCTTATCTTCACCTTCCTGCAGGCGCCGGTCTACCAGTCGAAGGTGGAGATACTCAGCGAGGTCAGCTCGGCGTCCGAGTCGGTGCTGGGCAGTTTCTTCACCTCCGCCCTCTTCGACCCCGACCGCTATATCCAGACCCAGACGGAGATAATCAAGACGGACACCATGGCGCTGGCAGTGGAGAGCGCCCTGCGCATAAAGTACGACGAGAACGCCAGGCTGCGCCAGGAGGGCGAGGAGGTATATATCCCCGGCGAGATACCCACCTCATCCGAGCTCGCCTCCATGGTCGACGTGCAGCAGGTGGAGCGCACCAACATCTTCGACATCATGGTCACCGACACCGACCCCCTGCTCGCCCAGGACGTCGCGCAGGCTTACGCGGAGGAGTACATCGCCAGCCGCCAGCTCGCCGCCATCCGGGAGATAAGCGAGGCGCGCCGCGAGGTGTGGAACCGCATCCAGGAGGTCGAGGACGAGATCCAGCAGGCTGCCGAGGAGGTAAACCAGTACACGGGGGGCGACGTCCCGGCCGAGGTGCTCAACGAGGCCCAGCGCGCGGTGAACCTGTGGGTGTCCCTGTACGAGAAATACATCACCTTGAGGATAGCGGAGTCGCTGGAGCAGCGCGGCCTGGAGATAATCCAGCCCGCGAAGCCCGGTGCCAAGACCAGCCCGCGGCCCACGCGCAACGCCGTCCTGGCCGTCTTCCTGGGCCTGATCCTGGGGGTGGGGCTGGCCTTCCTGGTGGAATACCTCGACGACACCCTGCGCACCCGGGAGGACTTCGAGAAACACTACGATACTTCCATCATCGGAGAGATACCCCACGTCGAACCGGAGAACCTGCCCCAGAACCACATCATCTACTTCGAGATGCCCCAGCACCCTGCCGTGGAGGGATACCGCACCCTGCGCACCAACCTGCAGTTCCTGAACCTGGAGGGCGAGACGCGGGTGATCCTCTTCACCTCGTCAGGGCCGGAAGAGGGCAAGTCCACGGTGATGGTGAACCTGGGGGCGGCGCTGTCGGAGATGGGCAAGAAAGTCCTGCTCATCGAGGCCGACCTGCGCAAGCCCGTGCTCGACAGGTACTTCAAGGTATCTCCCGGCAAGGGCATAAGCGGCGTGCTTACGGGCACCGTCCCCCTGGAAGATGCGATACAGCCGACGGGCTACAATAACCTCTACGTACTGGTGGCGGGTGTGAAGCCCCCCAATCCCGCCGAGCTGGTGGCCTCGGAGGCCATGGACGCGGTATTCGAGCGCGTCAAGGATTTCGCCGATTTCATCCTGGTGGACTCCCCGCCCATGCTGGCGGCCTCGGATGCCATGGCGCTGGCTTCCAAGGTGGACGGCGTGATCGTCATGGCCGGCTACGCCAGGGCAAGCCGCGACGACGCCAAGCGCACTTCAGAGCTGCTGCGCAAGGTTAACGCCCGCATCCTGGGACTGGTCATCAACAACATAGCCCCGTCGACCCGCTACGGCTACTACCACTACTACTACTACGCACCCCAGACCGAGGAGGAGGAGCATGAACGCAAGGGCCTCTTCCGCGGCAAAAAGTAAGACCTGGGGGCGTGTCTTAACGCCTTGCTACATCACCGGGAAAGCCACGGTTTTAGGTACTTTGATCCGGTCCTGGATGATAGAATATTGGTATATAGGGATCCGCAAAATCATCCCGCGAGCGTCGGCATCCCGCAAGGTCATCCACCTCGCGGCGGTCAAGTCCGTGGAGGGGTTCTGGCTGGAGGTCGTGTAGCTGCCGCGAGGTGGGAGAGCATGCATTGAGAGTACTGCTGATAGAGGACAACACCGACGACGTTCGCCTCATCCGGGAGATGCTTGCCGAAATAGACGGGGCCCCTATCGAGCTGCTCTGCGCCACCACCCTGGGAGAGGGCCTGGAGTGCCTGGGGCGGGGCTGCGACGCCGTGCTCCTGGACCTGGGCCTCCCGGACAGCCAGGGCCCCGACACCCTGCGCGGGGTGATCTCCAGTAACCCGCACGTGCCTGTGGTCGTGCTCACCGGGCTGGACGACGTCGAGACGGGTTTGGAGGCGGTGAGGGAGGGGGCCCAGGACTACCTGCTCAAGGGGAGGTTGGACGGAGAGCTGATCTCGCGCTCCGTGAACTACGCGGTGGAGCGCAAGCGTATCGAGAAGGCTCTGCGCGAGAGCGGTATCCGCTACCGCTTCCTCTTCAACATGGTCAACGACGCCCTCTTTGTCCATCTCCTGACGCCACAGGGTATGCCCGGGCGCTTCGTGGAGGTAAACGACGTGGCCTGCGAGCAGCTTGGCTACATCCGCGAGGAGTTGCTGAAGCTCTCCCCCGCCGACATCGACGATCCGGAGACCGCCGTCATGGTCCCGGAAGTGATGCAAAAGCTCCTTTCCGAGAAGAAGGTGCTTTACGAGACAGTGCACGTGACACGGGACGGCACGCGCATACCGGTGGAGATCAATACCCAGCTCTTTGAGCTCAACCACGTACCGACCGTTTTCTCAATCGCCCGGGATATCAAGGAACGCAAGAGGGCACAGAAGAGGATGGATAGCCTCACCAGCTGCTTCCTCAACCTCGGGCCCGACTTTCTGGAAAATATGGAAGCAATAGTGAGTGCCAGCAGCGGGATTCTCGAGAGTGCCTGCTCGGCTTATTCGCGCCTGCAGAGAGGCAGGTACTCCAGGCTGACGGATATGTGCGGCGACGAGGCGCTGTTCATCACCAATGACCCGGAATCCTGCATGGGCTACCGTATCATCGTCGCGGAGGAGAAGCATGCCCTGACGTACGAGGACCTGCGTGAGATCCCTTACGCCAGGGAGGACACCTTCATCCGCTCCCACGGCTTCCGGTCCTGCCTGGTCTATCCCGTCCTCCTGGGCGAGCAGGTCATCGGCTGCCTCTGCGTCTTCGATCGCGCGATGCGGCGCTTCAGCGGCGAGGAGGTGGAGGTGGCGGGCATGCTGGCACACATGCTGGCCATCGAGGAGGAGAGGCTGGCCCGTGAGGAAGGCATGAAGGAATTCATCGACGTCGCCTCCCACGAGCTGCGCCATCCCATCACCGTGATGAAGGGATACGCGACGATCCTGCGGGACATGTGGGAAAGGCTGGACGAGGATACCCGAGCGCAGATGCTCGATTCCATAGATTCCGGGGCGGATCGCCTGGACAAGCTCGGCAGGGAGCTCCTGGACGTTTCCCGCATCGAGCGGGGCTACTTCGCCGTGGAGACGCGCGAGCTGGACCTGGAGCCCCTGCTAGCACGGGTGATGAAGGAGATGAAGACGCGCGGGGCTGGCGGCGCCCTCTCCTGCCATCTCCCGGAGCGGGCACACCGGGTCATCTCCGATGCGCAAAAGCTGCTCCAGCTGCTGATCATCCTCCTGGATAACGCCGCTAAATACTCCCCCCCGGACTCGCCGGTGGAGGTGCGGGTAGAGGAAGACGGCGATGACGTGGTGGTGGCGGTGATGGACCGGGGGCCGGGCATCCCCGAGGAACACCGCGGTACCATCTTCGAGCGCTTCGGCCAGGTGGAGGACGCCCTGCACCACTCCACCCCCGGCATGGGCATGGGGCTGTACATCGCCCGGCATATCGCCGAGTCCCAGGGCGGCCGCATCTGGTACGAGCCGCGTGAGGGCGGGGGCTCGATCTTCCGTTTCAGCATGAAGGCTGGGAGTGGGGGGCACGAATCCGCAAGGCCATGAAGGCCCGTAATAAACTCTTCCCCTTAACGTGAGTTATAGAAGCCAGGCCCCTACGCGGCATCCGGAGATGGCTCAAAGGGGAATACCATGCCCGGCGCCCGGGATCAGGTGACCAGGCCGCTGCGCAAGGCCGAAGCCACCGCCTTGGTGCGGTCCTTTACCCCCAGCTTCTCGAAGATATGGGCGATATGCGTCTTCACGGTCTGCGTGCTGATAAACAGCTTCCCGGCGATGTCCTTGTTGGTATTGCCGT
The DNA here is from genome assembly GCA_964529285.1 of uncultured Actinomycetota bacterium. GTDB lineage: Bacteria > Actinomycetota > Geothermincolia > Geothermincolales > RBG-13-55-18 > SURF-21. Next base: position 45,231 of record CAZGWK010000023.1, on the reverse strand, counting down.
CAGCCAGCAGCTGCAGGACCTCCAGCTCCCGGTCGCTCAGCCCGAAAGTATCCCTGTTCTGCCTGGCCATCAGGGCATATTCCTTGATCAACTGGGCCTGGGCCTGGGAATGCAGGGACGCTTCGCCCTTGTTGACGGTGCGGATAGCGCGGGTCAATTCTTCCAGGTCGGTGTTCTTGAGCAGGTAGCCGGTTGCCCCGGCCTTGATGGCCTCGTAGACGTAGGTCTCCTGGTCCATCATGGTCAGCATTATAACCTTGGCCTCCGGATGGTGATCCTTGATCATGCGCGTGGCCACGATCCCGTTCATGCCCGGCATACTGACGTCCATGAGGATGACGTCTGGTTCCAGGCTCTTGCTCCCGGCCACCGCCTCCTCCCCGTTGGAGGCCTGTCCCACTACTTCGATGTCCCTTTGGAGGGACAGCATGCTCACCAGCCCCTCCCGTACCAGCTTGTGGTCGTCCACCACCATGACCTTGATCGGCTTTATGGCACATCCCCCCTTACCTCACTGAGCGGCAGGTTCACCCTGACGGAAGTCCCCCGCCCCTGCTCCGAATCTATTACCAGGTTTCCTCTGAGATACTCGACCCTCTCCCTGATCCCCAGCAGGCCGTACGATCCCTCTTGGCGCACCGCCCCCGTGATATCGAAACCCCGGCCGTCGTCGCGGATCTCCAGCACCAGCCGGTCGCGCGATACCTGCAAGCTCACCCATCCCCGCCGGCAGCCTGAGTGCTTGGCCATGTTGTTGAGGCACTCCTGGAAGATACGGTAGATGCCGCTCTCCGCCTCGGGATCAAGCGGGGGGATGCTGCTTTCCAGGTCGAGAATGAGGTCGAAACCCGACGCCTCGCTGGTGGAGATGGCATATCGCTCCACCGCCTTGACCAGCCCCATATCGTCGAGGAGGGGAGGGCGCAGGCCGCTTATAACATGGCGCATATCGGTGATGGAGCCGTCGATGACCTCACGTGCCTCTTCCAGGGAACGCCGGGCCTCGTCGGGTGAGTTCTCCATTCGCGCCAGTGCGTACTGCTGCCTGTATAAAGCGCCTACCAGCCCCTGGATGATACCGTCGTGCAGCTCCCCCGCCAGGCGTCTACGCTCCACCTCCTGGGTGGTGATGACGCGATGCAGCAGCTCCCGCTGGACTTCCCCGTCCCGCCGCTTGTCCTCGTACAGGCGGGAGTTATCGATGGCCATTGCCGCCTGGTTGCAGATGGCGTAGAGCAAGTCCTCCTCGCCCTGCCCCAGGAGGAGCGGGCTGTCGCGGGTCAGGGCCAGGGCACCGATAAGCTGCCCTTTAGCCACCAGGGGGAAGATGTAGATGGACTTCAGGGAATTGAGCAGCGAGTCCGACTCCGTCAGGCCCGGGCGCAGATTGTCTATCTTGACGCACCTGCGAGTGCTCTTAAGTTCGCCGATGTTCTCGGCTCCCAGTCCCTCCAGGATGACCTGAAGCAGGGCCATCTCCCTGGAGTTGATGGGGACGAGACTCTTGGCGGCTGCGAACCTGAGCCGGCCCCCGCCCCGGTCGACGAGGTTGATGCCACAGAGCGACAGGTCAAAGAGGTCCAGCAGGCGGTCGGCGATGATGTCGAGGATTTCCTGGAGCTCCAGGGTGGAAACCAGGGCGCTGGTGATGTCGTGGATGGTGGACAACTGCAACTGCCGGACCATATCGGCCTGGTGCACGCGCTGTTCCCCGCGCACGTCCGGCTGCAGGGTCCGCTCGACGACTTGTTTGAGTTCGAGCGGGCTGAAGGGCTTGGTCAAGTATTCCCGGGCACCGCCCCCGTAGCCTTTGATCTTGTCGAGATCGGAGGTGCGGGCGGTTACGATGACCACGGGGATCTCCATGGTGGCCAGATTCCCGCTTAAGCGGCGGAGCACCTCCCACCCGTCCATCACCGGCATCATGATATCCAGCAGGATGCAGTCCGGCTTCTCCTCCCGCACCAACTTAAGGGCTTCGACGCCGCTGTAGGCCTTTAGCACGGCATACCCCTCCAGCTCGAGGATGAGCGACATGACCTGCACTATGCCTTCATCGTCGTCGACCACCATGACTCGCAACTTCTGATGCGGCTCGTTCATCATGTCTTCCACGGGATCATTCCGAACCGATTCGACCTAGCTCCTACCCCCCACATCATATCAAAGATCGAGCAACCAGGGCTCGCGGGCCCGCTCATGCCATCGGCGTGGGATTCAGAAAGAGCTGACCGGGAACACCATTAGAAAGAGGGATCAAGGCCTGCCTTATCTGCTGCCCGCCATCCATTACCTCCGCCATCTCGCTTGGGCTCACCGGCTTCTATGACGCCGCCTCTCCTGGATGCCAAGAAAGAAGAAAGAAAGCGGGAGGAGCAGAATGGGGGCCAGTACGGTCATCAGGAACCCACAGGGTGAGCAGGCGAAATCGTAGAAGAAGCCGAATCCGGGGATACGCATTGCCACCTTTCCCAGTACCCGGCCGGGCCGGATAAGGACCGGGTCGACCTCGTCGTTGTTGTCTCCCTTGGTCCGCAGGTATATGTCATCGTCCTTCTCCTCGATGTCCACGATGCGGTGGACCACATACTGCGACCGGACCTCAGGGTCGGTGAATACCACCACCTCTCCCACGCGCAGGTCTCCGGGCCCGGACGAGGAGAGTATCAAGCCGTCCTGCGATTTGATGCCGGGCGCCATGGAGTCGCCCATCACCATGTGAATGGGCTCAAGAACACCCTGCATGATGATGACGGCGTTCACCACCAAGGCGAACAAGAACAATATGGTAGCCATCGTTTGTATGAAGAAAACGGTTTTCGAACTCCCTCTTTCCATCTCCCTCTCCTTTCCGGAAAACAGACCTTCAATGTCCATATCGCTCCCAGACGGTCACCGCGCTATCAACCGGTGAGACGAATTACCCCGCCTAAGTTGGGGATGCCGTGGACGCCAGCTCCGCTCCATCCCCAGCTTCGTCATCCCGCTTCCAGCAGGGCAAAATAGTACCCACGGGGGATTCGGAAAACCGCCTGCACCTTCGATATGAGATGAGTAGAGTACCGGAACAGCGAGGACGGACAGGAGTTGATGCCATATGAAGCCAGATGCCACATCCGCCGGAAGGGCCGTGCAACGCACTGATTCCGGGCGGCGTTCCACGAGGATAAAGCGCGTGGAGAAGCAGCGCAGCCAGCTGCTGTACTTCGCAATCGTCTTGATGCTCATCCTGGGCATCGGCGTCGTGGTGTACGCTTTCAGCTTCGAATTACTTGGAAGCCTGTTCTCGAGCGACTACTTCAACAACGTGGTCAGGTTCAGTTTCGCCACGCTGCTGGTGATGACGGTTGTCTACCTCATCGCCAAGGAGAGGAACTACACCACGAGCTTCGACTCGATGGTGGAGGAGCTGGAGACGAACATGGAGGGGCTCAAGGGCAGCCTGGAGGACGTAAACAACTCGCTGAAGATCTCGCGCATGGTGGCGGTATCGGATGACCTGCACGAGAGACTGGAGCAGAGGTTCCCCGGAATGCAGAACCACTGGAAGAGGGTCGTCTACTACGCCGCGGAGACGGCCCGCAAGATGGAGTTGGACGATGATTACGTGCGCTTGATCGAGAAGGCCGGCGAGCTCATGGACATCGGCATGCTCTGTTTCGGCGACGAATTCCGCGCCGAGGCCGCCGAGCTCAACTCCTGGGAGAAGGAGATGGTGCGCTGTCACCCCGTTAACAGCGTCGACATACTCTCTTCGGTCCGGTCCGAATGGGAGATCCTTCCACTGGTGCGCCACCACCACGAGTGGTGGAACGGCAATGGTTACCCGGACGGTTTGAAAGGTGAGGCTATCCCCCTGGGCGCCCGCATCCTGCACGTGGCGGACGCTTTCGTGGCCATGATCTCTTACCGCCCCTACCAGGGGACCAGAGAGGCGCGGGATGCGCTGGAGGAGATCGGGAGTTACGCCAACGTCAAGTTCGATCCCCGGGTCGTGCAATCCTTCATGGACCTCATGGCGCCGCGCGTATTCGCTGACATTGATAGCATACCGGTGGATAACACCAGGAAAGGCAAGCGTTTCATACACTTGACGAGCAGGCGCGCCTTGAACGGCAAGGGCTCCGAAAGCGGCGGCAACGGGACGAACGAGATGGACGCCCTGGAGATAGAGGAACTTCTGCGGGAAATCGGCGGGTGAAAGCTTCGGAATCGGAATCCAACATATCCGAATCGAAAATGCCGCACCGTTTCGGCAGGCGCTCTCCGGGTTGAAACAGAAGGGCTCCCTGCACGGGAATAAGAATTGAAGTATACTGAATCCAAGGACACAGGGCAGGGACGAGAAAATGGTGTGAGATGAAGAGGATACTCGTGGTGGACGATGATCCCCTGGTCACCAAGTTACTCAAGATCAACCTCGAAATGAGCGGTTTCCAGGTAGAGGAGGTATTGGACGGCGCCAGTGCGCTTCAAGTATTGGAGAAGAACCCCCCGGACCTCCTGGTGCTCGACCTTATGATGCCGAATATAGATGGCTATGATATCCTGCGGGTGGCAAGGGAGCGGGAGGACCTGAAGGAACTCCCGGTGATACTGCTCACCGCAAGGGTGCACGATGAAGACCTTATACGCGGCTGGGAGATGGGCGCGGATGACTACATAACTAAACCATTCAATCCTATCCAGCTGTCCGAGCACATCATCAGCGTCCTCAACAGCACGCCCGGGGAACGGCTGGACAAGCGGCGCCAAGAGCTGATGAAGCTGAAAGGGGTAAGCCGGACCGAAATGCCAGGAGGGCGTTCACCAGGATCATAGCCAGCGGCGCGTCCGATGCAAGATTTACCTCCAACGGAACTCTAAGCGCCTATACGGTCCCTTTAATTATTGCCTCAAGCTGGGCTTGATCACCAAGGCCCGTACATCGAGTTTTCACCTAACGTTGCAGCGGGAAAAGACAAGGGCTCAACGACAGGACCGGGTAGATGTATAGAGATGCCAGCAGAGAGCACAAGGGTGGCGGCCGGGGGCGCAGGCAGTCATCCCCGGGTGTACCCTGGAACTGGATTCTGGTCTACCTGGTAGTGGTTGCCCTCGTGGTGACCTCCGGGTTCCTCCTCCTGAAATACCTGCAGGCAAACGTCAAAGATCAGGCTCAGGAGCAACTCGCGGCCATCGCCGACCTCAAGGCGGACCAGATCGGCAAGTGGCTCGACGAGCGGCGCGGGGACGCCGCGGTGATCATGGAGTCCCCTTGCTTCACCGCCGACGCGCGGGAGTTCCTGGCCGATCCCACCCACGCCGAGAGGAGAGACGGCCTCCAGGCGTGGATGGAGTCCCGCATCCGGAACTACGACTACCACAGCGTCTTCCTCCTCGATGCGGCCGGCGAGGCGGTGCTGGCCGTCTGCAGGCCGCAGGAAGGTGTTGGTGATTACGCCCGGGGTCTGGCGCTGGAGTCCATGTCCAAGGGAGAAGTGGCCATATCCGACCTGCGCTACGGGGATGAAGCGGAGCTCATCCATATCGACCTCATCGCGCCCATCCCCAGCGGGGATGAGGGCGGTTTCCCCACTGCCGGGGCCGTTCTTCTGAGGATCGATCCCTATACCTACCTCTACCCCCTCATCCAGTCCTGGCCCACGCCCAGCGAGAGCGCCGAGACCCTCCTCGTCCGCTCCGAGGACGGCGAGGTAGTCTTCCTCAACGAGCTGCGCCACCGCGAGGACACCGCCCTGTCGTTGAGGTTCCCCGCGGGCGAGGAGGACCTTATCGCGGGCATGGCCGCGCGCGGCTTCGAGGGCGTGACCGAGGGGACGGACTACCGCGGCGTGGAGGTCCTGGCGGCGGTGCGCAAGGTGCCCGGCACCGCTTGGAACGTGATCGCCAAGGTGGACACCGCCGAGGTCTACTCCCCCGTGGCCTCCCGCGCCTGGTTGACCATCTCCCTCACCATCGTCCTGGTACTGGCCTTGGGACTGCTCTTCGCCCTGGCCTGGTCCCGCCGACAGGGGCAGCTCTACCGCCTGCAGTACGAGCTTGAGGCGGAGCGCGGCGCCCTGGTCAAGCATTACGACTACCTCACGCGCTACGCCAACGACATCGTCGTGCTTATGGACCAGGAATGGAGGATCGTGGAAGTCAACGAACGCGCCGTCCAGGCCTACGGATACACGCGCGAGGAGCTCATCGGCATATACGCTCCAAAGCTCCGTTCCGAAGCAGCGAGGGCAGGTTTTGATAAAACGCTGCGGGGGCTGGATATCAGCAACGGAACCGTCTTCGAGACCGAGCACATGCGCAAGGACGGCAGCACCTTCCCGGTGGAGGTGAGCGCCCGGCTCATCCAGGTGGACGGCAACATTTTTTACCAGGGCATCATCCGCGACATCACCGAGCGCAAGCGGATGGAGGAGGATCTGGCCAGGGAGAGGGAGCAGATGCTCTCCATCTTCGAGAGCATCGACCAGGTAATCTACGTCTCCGACCCGGACACCTACGAGATATTATACGTGAACAAGGCCCTGAGGGACCTCCTGGACAATGACCCCACCGGCGGGATCTGCTACCGCGAGTTCCAGGGCTTCGAGGAGCCCTGTTCCTTCTGTACCAACCGGCTGATACGAAAGATGGCGCCGGAGCCGCACGTGTGGGAATACCACAACCCCGTTATCGACAGGGATTTCATGCTCACAGACAGGATGATCGCGTGGCCGGGGCGTAGAGAGGCGCGTTTCGAGATGGGCATCGATATCACCGACCGCAAGAGCACGGAAAGGCGCCTGAAGAGGCTCAACCACTGCTTCCTGGGGCTGGGCACCGACCCCCTTGAGAACATACTCATGATCGTGGACGCGGGGAAGGAGATCTTGCAGGCGGCCGAGATGCACTACAGCCGCATGGACGGGGGCAGGTTCCATATCTACCATACCATGCAGGAGAGTGCCGGCTTCGAGCGGGTGAAGGGGGCCTATTCCCTGCTCTGCCATACCGCGATCGCGGAAAACAGCGCTGAGCCCATCGTGGTGGAGGATCTGCCGGCGAGGGGCTACGACGGCTTCCTGCCCGAGGTGGCCCGCGGGGGGTTGGGCTCTTACCTCGCTTACCCCGTCAGGGCCCACGGCGTGACCGTGGGCGTCCTGGGACTGCTGCGAGGGGAAAGAGGCGCTTTCGCCAGCGAGGATCGGGACCTCATGGGCATGCTCGCCAGGGCCGTCGCGGTAGAGGAGGAGCGGCTTGCCCATGAAGAGGAGCTGCGGAATTTCATCGACATCGCCTCCCACGAGCTGCGCCATCCCATGACCATCATCAAGGGTTACGCCGCGACGATGAGTCTGTACAAGGACAGGATGGACGAGACGATGAGGCGTGGTGTTCTCGCCGCTATCGACAAGGGGGTGGACCGCCTGGAGAAGCTGGTCTATCAGCTACTGGACACCGCGCGCATCGAACGAAAAAAGCTGGTCCTGGAGAAGGCGGAGATGGATGTCGTGGCATTGCTGGAGAAAGCAGTAGCCGAGATGCAAGGCAGGGAACCCGACAGGGATTTCGCCTTCGATCTGCAGACGCAGGAGTGCCGCGCGGAGGCAGACGTGGAGCGCATCGTGCAGGTCCTGGTGATCCTCATGGAGAATGCCGTGAATTACTCCCCGCACGATACGCCCGTGGACGTGGAGCTGACCATACCAGAAGGGGGGAAGGCCGTGGTCTCGGTGATGGACAGGGGCGTGGGGGTGCCCGAGGAGGACCACGCCATGATCTTCGAGCGCTTTTACCAGGTAGGCGAGGCCGCCCACCATTCCTCTGAGGGCATAGGCCTCGGACTGCATATCGCGCGCGAGATCATAGAGGCCCACGGCGGGGAGATATGGTACGAGCCGCGCGAGGGAGGCGGCTCCATCTTCCGCTTCACCCTCCCCTGCCTGTAGGGGGCCTCTTGTTTTACGTTGTCCACAGGCGCATAACTTTCGTTACGGGAAATAAGTGGAAAGCCGCCTCCCCGCATACGTACATGCACTTCAAGGATTTGAGAGTAATGAGATAGCTGTGTAGCCTGTAAATCCTCCTCGTGATGGCAAGGGAGGCAGGAATTTGAAATACCCGTTCAGGAAGGGTTACTGCGTTTCTACTTGCTTGACAGTATTTGTCAACCGCCGATAAGATTAGGGTGATTCGGGGTAGGGCGTACAACGTGATCGAGAAGCGCGTTCGGCATTTCAAACGAGGGAGGCGAAGATGCGGACGAGGTCCAAGAAACCATCAAACATCGGTAGCTTCTTTGCCGTATTGCTGGTGTTTATCCTTTCCATGCTCCTGGTGCTCCTCGCCGCTCCATGGACGGGGGTCGCTGCGCCGCGCAGGGCGCGGAGGGCGGCCGTCGAGGCACCGCCCGGCGTCTCCGTCACGCGTTACGGGGATTCTTTCCAGGTCACATGGAACCCGGTAGACGACCCCGCCGTGGCCGGGTACAACGTCTACCGTACTTTTTTCCCTTACTCCTTCTTCATCCGCTGGGGAAAGCTGAACCAGGGCCTGGTGACCGAGACCTCCTATCTCGACGAAAGCGTCTATATCTGGTGGTTCACCCAATATTACTGGGTAGCAGCGGCGGACGCGAGCGGGAACGATATAAGCCTGTCCGGCCCGGTGGCCGTGGACCCCCGCGTGCCCGATACCTCGCCCCCCGCCCCTCCCATCAACATCGATGCCAGGGACGTGGACAGCCTGAGCATCAACTGGGACTACGCCAACACCGAGCCCGACTTCGCCGGCTTCAATATATACGCATACCCCGGCGGCGCGGAGCCCGCGGTCAAGCTGAATGAAACGCCCCTGTTGGACGACTTCTTCTACTGGGAGGAAGGCCAGGCTGACGACGGCATCTCCGTTAACAGCGTTGATACCAGCGGTAACGAAAGCGCCCCGAACATGGTCATCGCGGTCAAGGCCACCGAGTACATCACCGATTTCGACGAGCCGGAGGGTCCTTTCACTGCCATAGACTTCTATGGGGACTGGGCGCGAGAGCCCTACCCGGGCGCATACGGCGGCCATTTGTGGACCTGCAACGCCGAGGATGACGCGGTGGAGGTAACCGTAGAGATCGCCTCCAAGGGCAGCAAGCTGACGCTGTATTCCGCCCGTTACTGGCAGTGCGGTTCCTGCCGCGTTACGATAGTAAACGAAGACACGCAGGAAATTGTGCTGTCCGAGACGGTCGACCTCTTCTACGATAACCTTGATTCTTTCGAACCGGAATATGGCTTCGAAGTATGCAAGGCTCCCGGCCTCAAGGACGGAACGTACACCGTAAGGGTGGAAAACCTGGGAATCCCGAGTATTACGGAATGGCCTCCAGATTTCGTTGCATGGTGTGAGGAAGAGGGAATAGACCCCCCTCCTTTTCCTGACGATCAGCATTTCATCAACGTCGATTACCTGGTCCTCAAGTAACCACGCCGAAGGGATGTCCCGATAGAATCACATCATCCATGCATGCATATAAAGCGTTCCGGTTGACTGCTACCTACCTTATCTGCAAGGCCTCCAGGTTGATGAAGGTGAAGTTGGCGTTGGGGTTCTTGCGCCCGGTGCACACCAGCTTGATGGTGTGTGCCCCGGCGCCGAGGCCCGAGGCGCTGAACACGGTGTCGTTCACCACGACCTCCGGCGAGTAAAGGTCCACCTGCTGCCGCAGCTCTCCGTCGATAAAGACGTCCATGATGCCGTAGTTCCAGTGCCGCGTGGAGATCACCGCCACACTGTCGCCGCTGAAAGTATAGCTGAAGAAATCGTCGTAGTAAGGCGTCACCATGAGCTTCCTGCCTGTGACCTCGTTGTAGTGTTCGAGATACCAGACGCCGTGGTAGGTGGTCCCGTCGGCCGTGCATCCCACCAGGGAGGGTGACAGCGGCGGCTGCGGCTCGTCACTGAAGGTCTTGTCCTGAATGAGCTCGGGCTTCTGGGTCGGCGTCAACCCGGTGAGCGATACCGGCTCCGCCACCGCGACGACCGCTACGGATACCTCGCCCTCTCTGCCGTTGTCGTCCACGGGCGCCACGGCGTAGCTGTTAAACATGGTGCCCTCGTCGTCGTGATAGACGGTGTCGGAGATGATAGCTGCGTTGACCCTGGAACCATCTTCTTCACTGGCCTTGAAACGGTATACGTTATAGCCGATGATGCGTATATCATCCCTGCCGTCCCAGGTTACGGTCGCCCCCTTGTCGACGGTGACTTTGACGTTGTCGGGAGCGGTCAGCTCCGTTTTGGCCTGCGTGTACGTCTGTTCCCCTGAGGCGTAGCTGGAAGCACCGCCGGGAGTGCCCGAGAGCCGCGACATGTAGAGAAAAAAGGACGCCACCACCAGGACACCTAAAACAGCGAATAAGACGGCTACGTGCAGGCTCCATCTCCTGGAGCCCACAGGTTCTATGCTCAATCCGAATCTGCGCTTCAGACCGCCCAAAAGCCCTCCGCTTTTCTCAACCGTCACGTAACCCATGTTCTGTCTCTTTCGCATTATACCGGCCCTATCCTCTCGCAGGGCATTACATAAGTCATATTATGTGCCGGGCCGGTTTACTCCTTCTTACCCTTTCCGGACCGTGATCTCCTCCTTGATATTTAGATCGTCACAAAGTTCACTTCTACTAAATATTGACCCCGGCACCGCCTTGCGGGTTCCGCCCTTATGCCTCGGGCTGCACGGGCTCTCGGGCGAGGTCGAACTTCCCTGCTGTCTTAGCAACATGCGTGTCAACCTCTCAGCATGCGGGGGCCGCCCCCAAAGGCGGCCCCCGCTACGCCGGCTATTCTATTCGCGCGCACTTGTCTGACCGTGCTCGTCTTAAGGACCCCTCGACTCCGCGTATTCGAAATTGATGAAATGTTGTCCCTGGGCTCCGCCCGATCCGGCCGCCTCTATAGTCAGGGTGTGCGACCCCTTGGAGAGGCCGGTTATCTGGAAAGACCTCTGCTGCCACAGCGGCGGTATATATGTCCCGTTAAAGTAACCACCGTCGTAGTAGAGGTTGAAGGTATCTTTCAGCTCGCCGTCGATATAGAAGTTCACGTTGCCGCACGACCAGTAGCGGGCGGAATAGACACGTATCATCCTGCCCGTGAATTGAAGGCTTGCGGAGGCCCCCGTAAAGGTTCCGGGGGGCTCTGGGTCGTATGGAGGATCTGACTGAGGTTCCTCTCCCCAGTGTCCCACCCACAGCAGGCCTCCGGAGGTCTCGATGGCGCGGTAATCCTCCCGCGCCCATGAGCCCGCGTAGACCCAGCCTGCATCGTCCACATCGTAGACGATTGCCGGTGCGAGGACGGATACGGCGCTGGCGGGGCTGCTCTCGCGGCTCCAGAGGTCGACGGCCCTCACCTGGTAGGTGGTGCCTCCGGCGTCCTCTATGTCCTCGTAGAAGAACTCCGTGCCCGTGGTGATGAGCGAGGTGTTGAGCTGCACCGGGCTGCCGCCCTGCATCACGAAAACGTTGTACCCGGCGAGGTCGTCTTCGCTGTTGCGGCCCCACTCCAGCGCAACGCCGGGGTCGTAGGCGGTGGCGGTGAAACCGGTAGGGACGGCCGGAGCCGCCCAATCCGGCCGCACGGAGAACACGCCCCCGCTGCCAGAGGGCACACTGGTGTCCCCGCTGCTGTAGCGCGCCACCGCTATGTACAGATAATAGGTGTTGTCGGAAGTGTAGGTATCGTAGTAGTAAGTGTTCGCGGTCTGAGCCATGTCCGCCAGTGCGACCAACTGCTGCACGAGGCTACCGGTACCGGGGGTCGTGAAGAGGATAGTGAAGAGCTGGTCCACGTCGGCCTCGATGGCGTCCAGGGTCGCGTTCTTTTCCGTATAGGTCAATCCGCCCCCCTGCAAGACCAGGAACTGCGCCTGCAGGTCGCTGGCGTAGGGCTCGGCCGCCGGGTTCATCGCCGCCAGCTGCTGGAATATATCCAGCATCGACGCGAAATCGTCCTGGGCCCACCTTGCCACAAGGTAATCGTCAAATTCGGGATGGTTCACACCGGTCCATGCCAGCTCCGTCCTCCTCTGCCACCATGAGTAGTTGAAGAAGGCGGTGAAATCCGTGGGGGCGGGCAGGCTGGGGTCGACCGCGCTGGCGGCAGGCTCATCGGGTATCTGCGGCGTTTCCTCCGGCTGCTCCACCGGTTCCGAGGGCACCAGCGGCGCAGTCGTCGCGGGAGTGGGTGCGGGCGCCGCGGCAGGTGTGCCGGCCGGGGTTTTTGCGGCTCCCGTATCAGCGCTTGCCGGGGGCGCTTCCAGCGACGCCGTTCCGGCCGACATGGCGTAAGGATGGACGCGGGAGGCAGCCGAGGACTCGGCTCTGCTGACGTTCGCTTCCCCTCCGGGCGAGGATGCCGGCAGGGTGGAGAACACGGCCAGCAGGGCGCAGACTAGAAAGACGGAGCATATCATGGAGCTCGCCGCGACGTGTTTTTTAAAGTCTCTCATCTTGCCTTCCGCTCTACTCCTGGAGATTATATGGAGCCTCCCCGCGATCTACGTATATTTTCTAGTTATTAGAACGACAGCTTTTCCCTGCCGCTTTAACGAAAGCGGCCGTCGGTTTTATATCGACCGTGAACGGTCTCTTATAAATAGATACTGGGAGGTAACAAATCGCCCGAGGAATTATAGACCGACCGACCCGCATGCACGCCTTCCTGCATAAAAGCCTGCTTGCATGCCAGGTAAATGGCGAGGCCGCCCTCGCGGGCGGCCCCTTTCGTCGGCCACGCTTTTGCAGACTGCTTTGTAAGCTACGTTTTTGCCGGCTTTTCCTCGCCTCCTACGTTATTGCGAGAAACCTTTCTCTATCTCAATCCCTTGTGGGAGCTTCACTCGCTTTTTATCATCTAGCTCTATTAACGGCCATACTTGCAGCGCTGTACATTAAAATCCGGGATGCGGGTTATATGGGGTGCAGGCGGGGCATTTAAGGGGGTGGACGGGATGTCAGTTAAAGCCGACCTGAAGTCATGAAAACACGACCGAAAACCCCGCGTTATCGAACCCTCCCGACTCGATCTTCAACCCTCTTCCGGCGCCGGAGAAGCCGGCGTTCAAGCATCCGCGGCCTGAATCCAAACAGCCTGGAAGCCGCCCCGCGGGGCGGCCTCCTTTTGTTCGCCGGTCCCTTTTAGTAAGCCTTTGTCTCCTGCGTTTTCGCAAGCCTTCCTCGTATCTTGCGCCTTATGCCTTGGTCTCCATGTCTTCGTGTGCCGCTTATCATCCGATGCGCTTCGTTAAGCTCTTTTACACCCTTATCGCACCTCGGCATAATCGAAGTTGATGAAGTTCTGGCCCTGCTCCCCTCCCGAACCCACTGCTTCGATGACCAGGGTATGCTGACCCTCGCAAAGGCCGGTGACCTGGAACGCCCTCTGCTGCCACAAGGCCGGAATATATGGATCGGGCGGGTTGGCGTAACCTCCGTCATAGTAGAGGCCGAAGGTGCTCACCGGGCTTCCATCGATGTAAAAGCGCACGTCGCCGCAACTCCAGAAGCGGGCGGAAAACACCCTTACCCTCCTGCCGGTGAAGGTTAACGTGGCGCGATTTCCCTGGCCCATGGTCACCCGTAACACCCTTCCATCGGTTTCCAGCGCACTGTAGTCCTCCCTGGCCCACTGCCCGCTGTACTGCCAGGCGAGATCATCGACACCATATATGGTCGCAGGTGCAAGCGCCGAGGTCGCCCTGGCCGGATTGCGGCACCTTCCCTCGATGTCTAATGCATACACGCGATACTGAACGTCGGCCAGGCCGGTCATGTGGAAGAATTCCGTACCCCTGGTTATCAGTTCATCGTTCAGCTTGACCTCGTTACCGCCCTCCATGACGTACACGTCGTATCCGGCCAGGTCTACTTCGGTGTTGCGGTCCCACTCCAGGGCTACGCCCGGGTCGTAGGCGAGCGCCGAAAAACCAGCGGGCGGAGAAGGTGGGGGGCCCCTCCTGCGGCGCACGCTGAAGATCCCCTCGCAGTTCGAGGGTAAGCTCGTGTCTCCACCGCTGAAGAGCGCGGCGACTACGTAGAGGTAGTACGTATTATTGCTGAACCTGGAGTCCGTGTAATTGTTCGCCGCGGTTTCGTACAGGTCCGCGAGTTCAACCATCTGGACAGCGAGGTCCTCTGCTCCGGGGGTGCTCACAAGTGCGGCCAGGAGCGGGTCCAGGGCCGAACCGGTATCCGCGAGGATATCGTTCCTCTCCGTATAGGTCCAGCCATCCTGGAGGAGAAGCGAGAACTGCGCTCCGAGTTCGTCGACCAGACCCTGCAGCGAAGGGTCGATAACCGCCAACTGCTGGCAGATGGCAAGCATGGTGTCAAAGTCACCCTCACTCCACCTTAGTACACCATATCCCAGGAAGTCCGGATGCTGCACGCCCTGCCAGGAAAGCTCCACCCGCCTCGTGCCGCTGTAGTAGAAGTCAGCCTTCAAGCCGGTCGGAGCAGGCAGGTCGGGATCGACGGCCCCAGCGCTCGGCGCGTCTTCCGGATCCTGCTTAGCGGGAGCCGCGGACTCATCGGGAGCAGTCGCGGGCGGCTCGGCCTGCACCGGGGCAGCCGTTGCGGGGGCCGGCTGCGCCGCGGGCTGTGCCACGTTCCTGGCCGCAGGTTGCGGTATCCCGTCAGCCGCTACCGCAACACCCGCTCCGTCCACCGCCTGCACGATGAGCTTGAAGGAACTCGCCACGGAAGCTCCGCGGAACTCGGGTGCCGCCGCCTCGACGGCGGGCGCCCGCATGGGTACCGCTGATACGCTCAGAGCGAGTGCGCAAATGATGAAGACCGCGGTGATCGACGTGCTCGCCGCGATGTGTTTCCAATATCCCTTCATCTCAATTGCCTGCTTTCCTTAGCGCAGTTCCTCCTTCACATTCTTGTCGGCATTCTTTCCGTACACTTTATTAAACGACGTAAACGGGTGTTTTTCCCTTTTCAACTGGGCTTCGGTAGTATGCACAGGTCAAAGGGTCTGAAGAGACGGAGAACGGTTTGCCGCGCATCGTAAGAGAGAGAATCTAAGCCGTAAAACTTGTACACATGGCTGGATGATGTTCGGTAAATCCACGAACTGCCGCCGATACACGTCAGCGGCAGCGCGCCGCGCCTGAAACGAAAAGGTACATGGAGTAGCAGTTCGGCCATATACTCATGCATCCGCCAAAGAAGAAGCGGTTGATGCGCATCACGCTCATCTGCGGCTTTTCGTACGTTTTTTTGTCACCTGTTTGCTTGCTCATGCGTCAACACCTTCATCAACGCGCGGGTCTGCCTGCACCTCTCCCGGTTGAAGGACATGATCTCACCTTCCTCGAGGTAAGACAACGCCCTGCATATCGCGCATTTCTCGAGCAATTCACATTCTCTGCATTCCTCCGGAAGTTCGTCCTCCTGATCTCTTAAACGCGCGAGCACCGGAGAATATTTCCATATTTCCAAGAAATTATCCTTCAATACGTTTCCTACCACAAGGGGAAAAGCAACGCAAGGATATACATCACCGTAAGGGTTGATGGCGAATACGGTGCTTCCACCCCCGCAGTAACGGCGCTTCTCGCTGTGCACCTGGTTGGGGTCGATGGCACACTTGTGCAGATACCTCTCCATGTCCTCGTAAGCCGGCCCTTCCACGCCGGCGCCCATGAGCTCCGTGAAATTGGCCAGCATGTACTCGGTCTCTAAGCGTATGAAGCGCTCCAGGCCGGCGTCGTCCAGGCGCAGCTGCGTGGGCGAGGCATCGCGGTCGTTGCGCGGAAAGATGAGGGAAGAAAAGATGGCTTTCACGCCTAAGCCGTCGGCCAGGGCCGCTATGCCCTCTACCTCCTCCAGGTTGAAATCGCCCACCGTCACCTTGAGCAGGACTGGGACGCCGCTCTCTCGCAGCAGCTCCACGGCGCGCAGGGTGGCGGCGAAGGAGCCGTCCATGCCCGTGAAACGGTCGTGCGTGTCGGGGTTGTCACCGTAGACGCTCACATCGACCCTCAGATTCGGCATGTTCTCCAGCATGCGGGCGAAGTCGGCGCCTATGAGTACGCCGTTGGTCTGAATGGTGACCGCATAATCCATTCCGGCGGCATGCTCGAGCAGCTGCGGCAGATCGTCCCGCAGCAGGGGCTCGCCGCCCGTGAAGGAGATGAAAAGGCAGCCGGCGTCGGCGAGCTCTGCCAGGACCTTCACCCACTGGGCGGTATCCATCTCGCTGCCGGCGGGAGAGAACTGGTAGCAGTGGCGGCAGGAGAGGTTGCAGCGGTGGGTCAACTCCAGGCTGCCGGAATAGGGGATGCAGTTCCCGAATATCCTGTCTATGAACTCACGGTCTATCTCTTCTATCTCGCCCACCCTCCTTCGATACTTGCCGTAAAAAGGGCACGACGTCATCGCCGAGCCTCAGGCTCAGTCTGTATATCGGGACTGCCTCCACCAAACTTGAAAAAACTCCCAACAGCTTGCTCTCCTCTCCGGCATGACCGAGGCGCGGGGCGTTGGCGGACATCTCGGCCAGTGCCTCTCCCGCGGTCTGAGGGTACAGGCCGGGCTCCAGTTCGGGGTGGAGGTGGAAAACGGCGCGCAGCGGCACGCCGCCGTAAGCCACCGTTCCCCCCTCCCTTCCCGGCCACGGTGTCCCGAAAAGAGCTAATCCTCCAGGTGTATTACCCACGGCCACCAGGTCGTCTCCCAGGACGGCCTCGGCGGGGAAATCGCGGCTCAAGGTGGTCTTTCCGGCCCGCGTATGACCGGTGAACGCGAAGCCGCCTCCCTCCCAGTCGACGCCGGCCGCGTGCATGAGGGTTCCCCCTGCTTCCACGAGGCGGCACTGCAGGCAGGCCCTCACGAAGGCCTGTATCGCCTCCCGCACCGCCTCCTCCTCCTCGGCGATGCGCCACCGGCGGTCCAGGGCGGGCAGCCCCATCTCCGCTGCGGTACATGCGCCGGAGATGAAACCCAGGCGCTTGCGCTTCCCTTCCTTGCCGTCGAAGGACAGGCCTCCGCCGCTGCTCACCACGGTGAACTGGGAGGGGAAGAAGCGCCGCAAGGGGTCGGCCTGTGCCTCCTCGTCAGCGTGGAAGGATAAGACCATGTCCGCCCGGGCCGACCCGGGGTCGGCGAAAGCGGGCATGGCAGGCGGGAGGTAAGATGACGGGTCCCCGACGGACGATAATATCTCCAGGCGCATCCCGGCCACGAGATAACTGTTACTCCAGCCCGGCAACCTCTGCAGCTCCTTGTTCCACCAGGCTGCCGGCAAACTCCAGGGCATCGGCCAGCGCGGTATCCGGGTCCACGTCGTATTCCTCGCTCATGCAGCGTGCGATGTCTCCTATAGACAGCTTCCCGTCCAGGCTGGACCACAGGAAAGAAGCGGCGGGATTCAGATGCATGACCTCGTCGCTGCGCACGTTGACCAGGACCGCTTCACCCTCGATCATGCGCCAGGCGATGCCCTCGATGCGCCGCAACCTCGACCCGGGTCCAAGCTCGTTAGCCGCCCCGGCGCTCTTATTCATACCTGAGTTCCTTGAAGCTATGCGGTGCCTCCATCAACGCTTTACCCTCCACCGCCACCCAGCAGTGGCCCTCCATGTCGCCGTTATCGCTGCGCACGCCGAAGACCAGGTGGGCATCGTGGCCCTCCTCGCGCAGCACGCGCGCCAGGGTCAGGGAACGGGTGAGGCAGGACGGGCGCAAGCGCAGCCTGTCCATGAGCGCGAAGCACCTTCCGGTCCGGCTGAGCACGGTATCCTCGCTCGACCGCCTGCGTCCCGCCAGGCGTTTCTGGAGCCTGCGCATCTCGGCCGCCGGGAACAGGAGAGCACGCAACAGCGCCAAGCCCGAGCGGGCGTAGAGGCGCAGCGAATCACGCCAGCTTCTGACCTTGATCTGCCACATCTCCAGCAGCCAGGATTGCCGTACTTCCTTCATGACATCAGTATAGCGGATGTACGCATCTTAAGGTCAGGCTCGCGGCGTGTCCGGCGCGGCCCGGCCCGTGCATAACAGCCTTTTCCGTTAAAATGAGATTGAGATTGCGGCGACCCTCACGGCATAGCCGGGAACACCGAAGTGAAAGGAGCGCACCTTGGCGGGCATGGTGGAAGAAATATCCACTTCCTTCCTCCTCGCAGCGGTCACCTACCGCTACGGCGAGGTGAACGACGCTCAGCGGTTTGCGGAGTGGGCGTCCGGCCTTGCTCCTGCCGAAACCGGCAGGCTGAGGGAAAACGCTGCATACCACGAATTGGAGCCGCTGCTGCACACCATCGCAGTGGATTGCGCGGAGCTTGGCTGCCCGTTGAGGCTGCCGTCAGAACTCGCGGAGAGGTGGTCTGAGGCGCATGCGAGGGAGACGGCCCGCGCTACCATCATCCATTTCGGCGCCGTGAAGGCGCTGGGAAGCCTGGCCGAGGCCGGGATACGCGCCATTCCCCTCAAGGGCTTTTACCTGACATCCAGGATGTACGGGAGGAAGGACGCCCGGGGCTTCAAGGACCTGGACCTCCTGGTCGAGCGCGCGGAGCTCCCGGGCCTGCACGAAGCGCTGCTGGCAGCCGGTTTCCGGCCCGCCCCCGAACGACCCTCTTTCGTCCCCGCCCCCGCTTATACCGTGTATTCCCTGCCCATGCAGGGCAGCGATGCCGCCATGGAGATCGACATCCATATCGGCATGCACTGGCCCGCGGAGTACGAGCGCCGCACCGCCTTCCGCTCCGGGGACCTCTGGTCCCATGCCGTCCCCGAGGAAGTGGAGGGCATGAGCTTGTGGGCCATGAGGCCGGAGCACCTGCTGATAACGACGCTGCTCGACGTTGCCGTAAACCACCGCTACGCCCGCCTGGTGAAGTTCCGCGATATGACCGAGATCCTGCGGGCGGCGAGCGTGGATTGGACCGAAGTAGAGGACTGCTGCAGGCGCTGGGAGGTGCGAAGCTTCGTGGGCCCCGGGCTGCGCCTACTCGAGGAGATGGACGGCGCACCCTTACCGCCCGGCACGCTCGCATCCGTGCTTCCTTCCTACGCGGCCATGCGCGCTTTCAGGCGCGCCCTGCCCGCCCGCGCCCTTCCCGACCACCGCTCCCGTTCCTTCTCGCTGCCCAACCTGCTCTTCTTCTCCCTCGCCGATACCCCGCGCGAGCGCGCCCGCGGCCTGGCGCACATCCCGGGGCACCTGTTCAGGGGCCGCCACCACTTCTAAGCCTGGGGTCAGCCCTCCATTTTCAACATCGGGGGTCAGGCCTCCACGCCAAGGGTCAGCCCTCCATTATCAACACGATTACATGCGTATGGTAGCAAATGTTATGTATTCGGACCGTGTGGATAATGGAGGGCTGACCCTAGAAGGACGTGATACCGATGGAGCAGTGGGAGCCCTGTTTGTTGTCCCGCGTCCACATGTACATGGCGCGTTCGGCCAGGATGCCCACGGGGTTTATCCCTATGGACTCCACCACAGTCGACACGTCCAGGTCGCTGACGAACTCGTTGACGTGTACGCTGAACCTGCTGTTGGGCTGCATGTTGAAGGATATGCGGCCCGCTTCTCCCGACGGCCCCAGGAATACGACCCTCACCTCGGCCGGCGTATCGTTGGGGTTCTGGACGAGCACCCATTCGTCGAAGCCGGGCCTGGTGGTGCCCTCGGGCAGGTACCAGTAGAGGCCGGTCATCGATGCCCCCACGGAATCATGGGCGCCTCTCTTTCCGTCAGCGGTGTTCATGTACACGGCTCGTTCCGCCAGGATATCCGACCCTTCGATGGAGGTGATCACCATGGAGACGTCGGTGTCCACCAGGAAGTCATTGACGTGGATGGTGCCGCGTGAATTGGGAAGCATGAAGAACTCGTACGTGCCTCCGATCCCGTCCGGCGTAAGGAAGGTTGCCCGTACAGTGGTGCCAGTATCGTTGGGGTTCATAACCAGGACCCATTCATCGAAGCCGGGCCTGGTGGTGCCCTCGGGCAGGTACCATTCGGGAGCCGGCGTCGAAAGCCCGATGCAGTCGTGCGCCCCTCGCTTCCCATCCATCGTGGACATATACATGGCACGCTCCGCGAATACGGGCAGGGTCTCTCCGCCTTCGACAGTCAGGGACTCCACCCGCGTGGATATCTCCGTATCGGGAACGTGGTCGTTGACGTGGATGGAATAGCGCCGGTTGGCACCTATCTCCAGGATAAGCTCCTTGGCCACGCCTCCCCTCTCCAGGAACTGCACCCTGCTCCGGACCGGGACATTGTTGGGGTTCTGGATAAGAACCCATTCGTCGAAACCATAGTACGTCGCCCCCTCGGGCAAATACCATACCGGGCTTGGGGTCATGATGCCTATGGAGTCATGCGCCCCCCATTTCCCATCCGGAGTACCGTACATGTACATGGCACGTTCCGCCATGATGGAAGCGCCGTCGATGGCGGTCACCATGGTGGAAACGTGCTGATCCGGTACCCATTCATTCACGTGCACCGTGACGCGGGACCCGGGCTCGGCCGCTATCAGCGGCCCTTCCACCTGGGCATCGAGTGTCTGGAAGACCACCCTCACCTGGGCCACTTTATCCATGGGGTTCATCACCAGAACCCACTCGTCGAAACCCACGCCGGTATATCCCTCGGGGAGAAACCAGCTGTAGGTATAAAATTCGTAAATCACGCAGTCTCCTGCATCGTTGTACCATGCGACGTTATACACCTCGATACCCGATAAGTCGTAGATATCGCTGAAGTCATAGCTGAACGAACCCGAAGCATCGCTCGCAGTCTCCACCATCACCGGGTCCCGGTAGGTGTTCATGGTTATGCGTATTACCCTCCCGGGCAGCGTCCTCCCCTGGACGATGTCGGTCTCAGGGTCGGCGGAAGCGCTTATGTCGGCCGTGGTGATGGAGCGGCTGCTTCCCAGGTTGCAGGAAACGGTCTCACCGGGCCCGATGTCGTGATGGGAGAACCAGGCATCGAAGAACCCGTCAGCCGAGGTCCCCACGTTCTTGGTGGCCGTCCCCGCCTTGACGGTCAGCGAAGTCGCGGGGTTGTAGTAGCCCATCACCTCGTCGTACTGCGGGTAGACCACGAGTGCAGGCCCGCTCCTGGCCACGTTCATGACCGTGTGACCGGCGGCGCTGGTGGAATAGAGGAAAGAAACATCCCCGTTGCGGATATTCATGCCCGCAAAGTCGGCGGTAAAGGAACCGCCCGATGCCGTGACGCGCCGATATGCCACCCCGGGCGGTATATCCCCGTAGTAGATAGAGGGCGCCTTGACATATACGTCCATCGTGTTTCCCGCAGGTGCGTTTCCGGACACCCGGTCGTCGGCCGTGCTTATGGTGGCGGTAAGAGTGCAGTTTATGCTGACGCTGGATCCTCCCGCCAGATCGGTAACCCGTATGGCATCCCCAGAGGTGATCTCCCGGCCGATGCTGTCGAAATCGACGTAGAACCACCGGCTGGCATTGGTAACGGTATCGATGGTATAGGTGGACGCGCCCTGGATGAGCTCGACCCTCACGCCCGCGCCGGCGTGAGTGGTGTACCCCTCCACCGTGTTATAAGGGATGCTGATCTTCAAGCCCGCTTCCACGCCGGCTTTCCCGAATGAGGATGTGTCCCCCGGCAAGCTGTCTGGCCAACCGAGCTGCCGCTCCTCCAGGCGCCTGTGGGCCTCCATGGGGGTCTCAGGCAACCTGAACAGGGGGTCCGAGATGGAATCCGATGTCGCCCCACCAGCCGCGCCTTTTTCCTCGCACCGCGCCGCAGGCGGCGCTGCGGCGATAAGAAGAAAGGCTGCGAGAGATGCAACGAGCGGGGCGCATACCCTGGAGCCATGCTTGAGCTTCTCTGCGAAGTAAAGGCTCATACTCCTCCCTGGCAACGTCTCTCTCATGCAATCAGGGCGGGTTGGTGATATGCGTGAGGTGCCAAATCCCGTAATCCCGGCGCAAGCGCATCTCTGCCGAAACGGGCTTTCCGCTCTTTCCCACCACCACACCGGTCAGAACGGTCTCGTTCGCGCTGGAGCGGTCCACCGAGTCCACCTGCATGTAAGCGAACGCCCCCTCCGCTATCTTCGTGAGGAAAGGCTGGAGTTCCCCTATCTCCCTGGCGAGGACATCCTCAAAGCTGTCTGGCACCTGGTAGTTCGTGCCGCCCTGGAGATCACCCTCGAGCTGGCTGATGGCCGCTATCCTCCACTTGCCGCCATCGTATTTCATCACGAAGGTGCCGCTGGAAGTCACGCCGTCGCTGGTCGTGAGGGTAAAGCCGATATACGAGGTGTCGGGGTCGCCCACCGGGCGGACGTCCGCGCTTACCACTTCCAGGCGTACAACCCTCCCCTCGCCGACGGCCTTGAAGAAATTCTGATGCCTCTGGGTTTCGGTCACGTAGCGCTGGTCCGGACTGGTGTAAGAGAAATCTTCGCCGCTCATGCCGCCTTCGGCCGCGCCTTCGTATCCAGACGTGCCGGTACCCGTCCCGCTTCCTTGCGTGTCGGATGCCTGGGTTCCCGCATCCCCATCGCTTGACGTGACCTCCTCCAGCTGGGACTGGAAGGAAACGTTCGCCGGAGCCGCCGCCGTAGCCGGGCTTTCTGCGGCTCCCGCTCCATTATCGGCGCTCCTCCAAGCCGCCAGGGCGACCCCTCCGCCCAGGAGCAGAGATATGACTAATATGATTACTGCCTTCCGCAATCCTTACCGCCTTCCTCACGGCCTCCGCTTTCACTTTCACTAAAATATAGCATAGCAGCATAAGCTGCATATTGATCTATATCGTCATACATGCCTCTTGTTATTAGCGCCGGCGTCTCGGCTCGCGGCAAGCTCCCAGCTTCATCCTTGTTCCCATTATTTGCTGGTGCCGCAGTATTATCCTTTGCGGCGGCATCGGATACCGCCAGCACGGGGGGCGTATCGATGAGCACGAAATCCGCCTGCGACTTGGCCCGGGCCAGCAACTCGTTCATGCGCCGGGAGCCGATCAGCTCCGAGGGGTTGGTGCGCAGCGCGCGGAAGGATTCTGAAATAGGAGATTTTGGCTCGCTTATCATAACCAGGCCGGAACGGCGCTGCTCGTCCACCAGCTCGCGATAGCGTGGTATCTCTCCCAGGACGGGAGAATCGTACAAGCGCTGCACCTCTTCCCGCGACTCGATGGAATCGTCCAGGTAATCGGCGAGAAAGGCCATGCCCAGCCCCAGGATGGCGCCGAGAAAGAACGCCAGCACGCCGTTGCGGACCGGGCGAGGGTTCACCGGGCTGGTGGGCACGTCATCGTCCACGATGACCTCCAACCCACCGGACATGAGGTCTTCGGAGATTGAGAGCTCGCGGTACATGCGCTGCAGCTCCACGTAATAATTGTAGGCGATCTGCTGTTCTACCTTGAGTTCCTCCGGTATGGACTGGTTGCCGAAGCGCGACTCTATCATTACGGTCGTTTTCCCCGTCGACTTTAACCGATCGCTCTGTTTGTGCGTGGAGAAGGCGCGGCCGGAGCTGCGCCTTAAGCGGCTTTCCCTTAACCCGTCATCACGTCAAGTCGCTTCCCCATCATCCCGCTCCTCTTCCTCCGCCTCGCGGGCATCCGCAAATGAGGCAATGAAGGCCTTCGCCGCTTCGCCTTCGTCGAGAGGTACGACTATGCGCGCCATCCCTATAGGGCCGACATAGGCAGGAGCAGGCAGATCGGCCCATTCCCAGGGGTGAAAGCCTTCCTCCTGCAATATGCGCATGACCAATTCCGCCTCGAGTCGGTCGCCGGCGAATACCACGGCCTGATCTCCCGGCCTCTTGCGGAAAAAATCCATTATTCCCATATACAGAGTCTAGCTGAAATCGCTTCACGATGCGTTGACGCTGAGCATAGAGTCCGGTTTTGTGCGTAGGGTCTGGTTTTGTGTTTTGCGCCGCAGGCGCGACTTGTCAACACGCATCCCCTGAAGGCGTGGGGGTAAATGTTGAGGCATGACCCCCGGTGTTGACCTGACCCCCGATGTTGAAAATGGAGGGCTGACCCCAGGATTAGAGGGCTTTCTGCTCGGAGAGCTCCATCATCTTTCTCATCTCGCGTTCGAGGAGGGGCGGCAGCCCTTCGATCTTGACGTTGAGGAAGCCGCGCACGATGGTCGAGGTGGCCTCCTCCTCGCTCAAGCCGCGGGACATGAGGTATTCCACCTCCTCCTGGGCGATCTTGCCCACCGCCGCCTCGTGGGACATGTCCACGTCGGGATCGCTGCCCTCCAGCTCCGGAACGGCCAGGATGGTGCCGCCCTTGTCCAGTATCAGCCCGTTGCACTCCAGGTGCGCTTTTATCCCCGGGACCTCGCCCTTGAGGTGGCCGCGGGCCACTATATCGCCGCCTTTAGTGATGGCGCGGGAGATTATCTCTGCGTTGCATCCCGGGGCGCTCAGCACGACCCGCGAGCCCACGTCCAGCTCGCTCCCCGGCTGGGCCACCAGCACGGAGTTGAAACGCGCCGTCGCACCCTCGCCGACGAGGCGTGCGGTGGGATAGGTCTGCAGGCTGCGCACCGCCTCCATGGCGATATAGTTGGACATGAAGACCCCGCCCTCCTCGACCACCACGGCGCTGCGCGGCCTCACGTCCATACCCTCCGCCCAGTTGTGCACCATGGTGAAGGTCACCTTGGCGTTCTTCTTGACGTAGAACTCGGAGACGCCCAGGTGCAGCCCCATCTCTATCTCGTGCTTGCTGGCACACCCGGTGATGATGTGCAGTTCCGACCCCTCCTCGGCGATGACGATGTTGTGCACCCTCTGTACGAAGCGCGGCTCCCGGATGTACAGGCAGGCCTGCAGGGGATAGATAGTGCGCGAACCGGGCATGGCCCGCATGAAGTAACCCTCGTAGGGGCTGAGCTCCACATCGGCCGTGTACTTGTCCGTATCCACCGCTACGGCGTTCCAGTAGTAATCCCAGAGCCAGTCGTACTTCTCCAGCGCTTCCCGGCTGCCCAGTATCTCCAGCCCCTTCTCCAGGGCCTTGCTGTGCACCACGCTGCCGTCGATCTGGACGAAGGACCCCGAGCGTTCCTTGCCACTTATTTCCACACCGGCCCGGGCCAGTTCCTCTTCCTCCAGGTCTTCGAGCTCCGCCAGGGACTCGACGTACGCGCACTCGCCGGCCTCTCCGGTATACTCGCACAGATCGAGGTCGCTGCCGTAAAGGGCCGGCTTTTCCGCGGCCGCCCTCGCCCTCTCCCTGATATCCTCTAGCGCGTGCATGTCGCACACTCCTCAAAGCCGTATTCGCGGATGCCCTCGAGCTGCTCCCGGGGATTGCCGGAACAGATGATCTTGCCGCCGTAGAGCACGTGGCCGTGGTCCGCTTCCACGAAGTCCAGGATATAGCCGGTGTGGGTGATGATCAGTCCGCTCTTCATGCGCTTCCTCACCAGGTCCTTCTGCAGCAGCTTGCGGATGGCCTTGCCCACCAGCTGGAGGTTTTCCATGTCCACCCCGGACTCCGGCTCGTCCAGCAAGATCAGGTCCGGGTTCTGGGCCTGGAGCTGGAGCAGCTCGGAACGCTTGATCTCTCCCCCGGAGAAACCGTCGTTGACGTCGCGCGCCAAGAGCGTGTCGAGGTTCATCTCGGCGGCGAGGGACTTCACGTCGAGGTCGTCGGCGGAGCAGATGTTCACCATCTGCTGCAGTGAAACACCTTTTACCGTGGGCGGCCGCTGAAACATTATCCCTATGCCCCGCGCGGCCTTTTCTTGTGGCGAGAGAGCCGTGATGTCCTCTCCGCGAAAGATCACGCGGCCGCGCGTCAGGCGGTAGCGCGGGAAACCCATGAGCGCCATGAGCAGCGTGGTCTTCCCCGAGCCGTTGGGCCCGAAGAGAACGTGGGTCTCTCCATATCCTATCTTGAGATCGATGCTGCTGAAGATCTCCCTGCCTTCGACCGACACGGCGAGATCCTCAAGTATCAGCATTTCCTCGCGTTCATCATTACCGCCACTCACGCCATCACCTCCGCGCATCACGCTATATTGAGACTGACAGACCATACTCTCCCAATTATATTACCTCCAGGTATGTCCTCTCTTGATTTTTCCCTGAAGCAGGCAGACTAAACGGATTTTCGCCGTGCGGGCGGCGCGCCGGGGAGGGGACGCCGTTCCCGCTCTGCCAGGCAGTGAAAGGTCACGGTGACCGCCCGGGTACTGGATCTTACCTGCAAGCCGAACCCGCGAGTGAAGCGCCCTCGATCCCTCCGGCCCCGTAGGGTATATCCCGCCGCTCTCAGGCTGGCTTTGCGTCGGTTTTTTTACTCTCTTCGTACATGCGCAAAGCGCATTGCAGGGCCATATAAAACTGCGGATGGTTATTACAGGTGATATACGGGCAATCCTTGCAGTTTATCTCGCTACCCATCAGGCACAACGCCCGCCGCCCCCTTTTGCAGGTTCCGCATCCACATCCTCTTCTTCCACGTCCGGGCTCGAAAACCTTCCCGCGCCGCCTGAGGTTCACATCCATACCGCATGTGCAGCCCTCAAGTGAAAGGATGCTCGTTTCCGCCGCCGGGTTCCGCGGCGCCACTTTTTTCCATGTGAGGTCACTTGCCCTGCAGCGCGTGTGAGGCCGCCGGATCCATTTCGGTTTAGACGACCGGAGAAAGGGCAGAATTGTTAGGGTAAAAAGTCTAAGACATGGACGGCGGGGAGGAGGGAGTTCATACCATGAAGAGGTTGCTTGCCGCATTAGCCGTGCTCGCCCTGCTCGCAGCCCTTTCATCGGGCTGCGGCGGAGACGGCAACGGGACGACCGAGCCTGAAAGGGACGAGGTCACGGAGGATGAGGTGATAGTCGAGGAGCCCGAGGACGGCGGGGAGATTTTTACCCTGGCCGAGCTGGCGGAATTCGACGGCATGGATGGAAGGCCCGCTTACGCAGCGGTTGACGGGGTGGTTTACGATATCACCGGCAGCCCGTTGTGGCCGGAAGGCGATCACACGCCGTGCGGCCTCGATGCCATGGCCGGGCGCGACCTCAGCGAGGAGATAGGGCAATCCCCGCACGGCCGGGCCATCTTCACCGAAAACGATATCCCGGTAGTCGGCACGCTCGAATAAGGTCGAGGCCGCCCGGCTTTCAGCGGCAGCGGAGCCCGCGTTCCTCTCCTCCACCTCAGCCGATAACCGCAGGGCCCGAAGGCGATGAGGGTTTGTTGCCGCTGTGGAGGAAAAGGCTGAGGGTGAAAGCCGCGAGCATCACCACCACCACGATCACGTAGCTGATGGCCAGCGACGAGGCGAAGGCCTCTTTGGCGGCGGAGATGGTCTGGGCAGGTATGGATGTGGGTAGCGAGCCGCCCTGGCTGTGCGCCAGGGCGGTCTGTACGGCCTGGGCAGTCGAACCTATCGAAGACGCCAGCTTGCTTGCGAAAAGAGGCGTTATCACCGCGGTGAGCACCGCTGTTCCCAGCGTGCCTCCTAGCTGCTGGATGGTCCCGATGAGGCCCGCCGCCTGCCCTCTCTGCTCTGCCGGGGCGGCGTTCATGGCGTCGGCAAGCGCCGGTGAGCCCACGAGCCCCACGCCGAAGCCGGCGATGATATAGGCGGGTACCATCCACGGATAGGACTGCAGGTGCAGCACGGCAGTGAGCCACAGGAACCCTAACGCGATTATGAGCGATCCAGAGGAGAGGAGCGGGCGCGCCCCGATACGGTCGTACTTTTTCCCGCTCCAAGGCGCCACCAGGAAGAGCATGAAGGTCGCGGGCAGGGTCGCCGCGCCCGCCTCGAAGGCCGAGAAACCGAGCACGTCCTGCACGAAAATGGGGCCGTAGACCGAGAGCCCGAAGAGGGCGAAGCGCATGAAAAAGTTGACGATGTTGTCCGCCGTGAAATCGCGGTCCTTGAAGATGCGTAACTGGAGCAGGGGGTGTTCCCTCCCCAGTTCCAGCCGCACGAATATCGCCATTATTAAGACGCCGCCGCAGAGGCAGACCAGGAACCTGGGGGAACTCAAACCCCAGTTGTCGCTCTCCATGATGGCGATGGTGAAAAGGGAGAGGCCCATCATCAGAGCTGCGAGCCCGCCCCAGTCAATGGGCTCCGAATCCGGCGCCCTTTCCTGGGGAGGGTTGGAGTAGCGGGTCAGGAAAAAGGCCACGGCGCCTACGGGCACGTTGACGAAGAAGATCCACTCCCATCCCGTGAAGGAGGTGAGCACGCCCCCCAGCAGCGGCCCCACGGCCACGCCCAGGGCCGACACGCCCGCGTAGATCCCCAAAGCGTGGCCGCGTTCGCTCTTGGGATAAGAATTGGTGACGATCGCCTGGGAAGTCGGCGTCATCATAGCACCGCCCAGGCCCCCGACGGCGCGGGCGATGATGAGTACCGTGCTGCCCGGCGCCAGGCCGGCGGCCACGGAGGAACCGGTGAAGACCAGGAGTCCCGCCATGAAGATGCGGCGCTGCCCGAGGCGATCGGCGAACTTTCCCGCGGCGGCGACAAAGACGGTGTACGCGAGAAGGTAGGCGTTGATGATCCATACCCGTTCGATATTGCTAAGGCTCAATTCCCGCTGGATGGTCGGCAGCGCCACGGTAACGATGGTCGCATCGATCATGGTCATGGTAAAGGCGAGTGACATGGAAAATAGCACCAGGCCCTTTCGGGTCCGGCGCCCGCTCGAGCCGTCGCCCGCCCCGTTCGTCCCCCCGTCAAGACTCGAGGGCATTTCCGGATCGAATCCCATCTTTCCCGCCTCGTCCCCCGGCCGCTATCGAGCCGAACGGGAACGGGAGATGTCTCCCGCGCTCACAGGCATGGCGGCCGTTTCCCCTGTCTATACTTTACTCTAATTATACAAGACGGTTCATGAGGGGCCAGCTTTGAAACGTACCGTCCCGGCGACAGGGCGTTCCAGATGAAGGACGGTCCCGCGATCCGGGCTGCCTGCGGATCACGCAGCCCGGATGCTTTCCGGCACGCCCTCAAACCGGAGGGAGTTGGATGTTGATCTGGTATGCCTCGGGACCGGGCTTCCTCCTGATGCCTCCCATGATCATCTCCAGCATGGGGTCGACGAAGTCCGCGAGCTCCCCGCCCCTCCCCTTGAGGTGCCAGCGGAAGAAGATGTGCTCTATGGTCCCCAGGATCATGGAGCGCACCAGGTAAGGATCGATGTCATCCCTGAACTCCCCCGAAGACACACCCTCCTCGATGGCCTCGAGGATGAACCCGGCTGCCCTCTGCACCTCCCTGTAACCGTCGGCTTCCATGAACTTGCGGTTGTGCTTCAAGTCGAGGAGCACCAGGGACGAGTAGTCCGGGTTGTCCCTGTACAGATTGAAATAGCCGCAGGCGATGGCCCTGATCTTGTTCTCGGCACCCTTTATGTATGCTTTCATGAGCTCGAGGAACTCCACCGCCTGACTGGTGAACTCACCCGGGATGGCGAAGAGCAGGTCCTCCTTGCTGCCGAAGTATTCGTAGATGGTGGCCTCGGAAACGCCAGCCGCGCGGGCTATCTCGGAGATGGTCGCGTTATGGTATCCCTTCTCCCCGAATACCTCGAGGGCCGACGCGATGATACTCGTGAATTTATCCCTTGATTTATAGTCATTCTTCATATTCTTTCCTTATTTCATAGCCATACTATGAAATTGACAAATATATTGTAATTTAACTATACTGATTAGGCAAGATTTTAAAATCCTATTACTGGAGGGGAGTGCAATGATACGCACCGTCGATGAGTATCACGAGAGCCTCAAAGCCATGAAACCCAATATCTACATGGGGGGTGAGGTATTGGGCCGGGAGGACCTCCCGGGCACCGACATCATGGACCTGACCATAGAGGTGAGCCACGCAAAAGACGTGCAGCACCTTACCACCGCCAAGTCTCATCTCAGCGGCGAGACGGTGAGCCGCTTCTGCCACATCCACCAGAGCGTGGAGGACCTGCTCAACAAGCAGGAGATGACGCGCATGGCCTGCCGCTTGCTGGGTGGCTGCATCGCCCGCTGCATGGGCACCGACGCCATGAACGCGCTTTCCGTGATCACCTATCAATGCGACCAGGCCCGCGGCACCGAATACCACCAGCGTTTTCTGGAATACCTGAAGTCGTGGCAGGAAAAGGACGTTATCGGCTGCTGCGCGCAGTCCGACGTCAAGGGCCACCGCAAGAGAAGGCCGCATCAGCAGACGGATCCCGACCTCTACATGCGCGTCGTGGAGCGGCGCAAGGACGGCATCGTGGTGAGAGGGGCCAAGGCGCACAACTCCTTCGCCCCCCTGGCCGACGAGATCATCGCCATCCCCACGCGCTTCCTGACCCCCGAGGAGGGAGACTGGGCGGTGGCCGTCGCGGTTCCCGGAGACTGGCCGGGCGTGAAGCTGGTATGCCGGGGCGCAAGGTATCGCGACCGCGTCCCCGAGCTGTCGACGGCGCTTTCCGGCAAGGGGGAGATCGAATCGCTCACCATCTTCGACGACGTCTTCGTCCCCTGGGAAAGGGTTTTCCTGAACGGGGAGACGGAGTTCGGCGGCCAGCTGGCGCTGCTCTTCGCGCTCTACCACCGCCATTCCTACACCGGCTGCAAGCCCGCCATGTCCGACGTGATCATGGGCACCACTGCCCTGGCGGCGGAATACAACGGCATCGAGAGGGAGGGCCACGTGCGCCACAGGCTGGCCGAACTCATCAGCGTGGCCGAGCTGGTCTACGGCTGCGGCATAGCGGCCTCGGTCAAATCGACGAAGTCGCCCTCCGGCACCCAGATACCCGACGTGGTCTACTGCAACGTGGCCCGCAAGCACGCGGGGGTCAACCTCTATCACGAGTACGACGTCCTGTCCGAGATAGCCGGCGGACTGCCTGCGACCCTCCCCTACAGCGACGAGTTCGTCAGCGACGAGGTGGGCGAGCTGGTGAAGAAATACATCATGCGGGCCGACGGCGTGAGCCCGGAGGACGTGTACAAGTGCTTCGCCTGGATCAGCGACTTCTCCTGTTCCTCCATGGCCGGGGTGCTGCAGTACGCGGGCGTGCACGGCGGCGGCTCCCCCATCATGGAGGACATCGCCATCCTGGGCACCTACGACATGGAAGAGAAGAAGAACATCGCCAAGAACCTGGCGGGCATAGAGGTAAAAGAGTAAAGGACCGCGGAGTAAGCAAAAACCTTTCGCTCTGCGAAAAACAAGCGGCAAGAAGGGGCGCGGGATACCGCGCCCCTTCGCTCTGCCATCGCGATAAGGCGAAGCCGAAATGGCGATCTCCAGAAGAAAAGCGGCTCTGTCGTCACCCCTCTATCCCGTTATCGCTCCCCCTGCTCTGTCATCGCGAACAGCGAAGCTGGTGGCTTGACTTTGTGGCTCATAGAGGCAAATATCTATTTGAGGGAGAGAGCTGTCCAATGCGTTGAGTCGTATCTTAAGGCAATATATTGATCGCGAGAAAAACTTATAATCGCATCATTTCTTCGCAGCCCCGAACCATCCAGTAATAATCAATCGAGCTGAGCGGTTAGGTTGGATGCTTCTCTGTAAGGAGGTGTGAGCGCATGAAGGCGGCGGTGTGGAAAAAGAAAAGAGTGCTCGAGGTGGAAGATGTGCCAGAACCCCAGGTGGGACCGGAAGACGTCAAGATCAAGGTGGAATATACTTCCATCTGCGGCTCCGATCCGCATATCGTGGACGGCGTCCTTCCCGTCTCCTACCCTCCCCGCATCATGGGACACGAGGTGTCGGGAACCGTGGTGGAACTGGGACCGGAGGCCAACACCAAAGGCCTGAAGGTGGGCGACCGCGTCACCGGAAACCCGGTACGCTACTGCGGCGTCTGCGACTATTGCCGCAACGGGCAGGAGCATTACTGCCTGAAGCTGGCGGTTTTCTTCCCGCCCGGCACCATGGCCGAGTACGTGGTCTGGCACGAGCAGCAGGTCTTCAAACTGCCGGACGAGATAAGCTTCGAGGAAGGGTGCCTGACGGAGCCTGTCTCGGTCTGCCTGCGCGGCATCGACATCTCGGACATCCGGGAGGGATCTACGGTGGCCATTACCGGCCTGGGAGGCATAGGACAGATACTGACCCAGCTGGCCTTGCTCGCAGGCGCCTCTAAGATCATGGTGGCGGACCCCGTGGCATCAAAGCGAGACCTGGCGCTGGAGATGGGGGCCGACCTCGCGGTAGACCCTACCGCCGAGGACTTGTGGGCTGCAGGCATGAAGTTCACCGGCAACCGCGGCTTCGACACGGTGATCGAAGCATCCGGTGCGGAGCAGGCGGCGAAATCGGTTTTCGACCTTGCGGGAAAGTGCGGGACGCTGGTCTACTTCGCTGTCTATCCCATGAACTTCTCCATCCCCATGAAGCCGTTCGACCTCTACTCCAAGGAGCTCACGGTGCGCGGCGTTTTCATGTCTCCCTACCTTTTCCCCCGTTCGCTGGCCATTCTGCCGAGGCTGCAACTGAAGCCGCTGATATCCCGGGTGTTCCCGCTCGATGAGGTCGTCGAGGCATTCGAGGCGCAGAGGGAATCGCAGTCTATTAAAATCCTCATCAAGAGCCAGCCATGATATCCCGCGTGCGCAAAGGTCAGCGAAGGATAGAGCAAGCATCATCCAAGAGCGAAAGGCAGGGATGAAAGATGATGGACGATTTGATCCAGCTTCAGGAAAAGGCCGTGGACATGCGCAAGAAGATCGTCAAGCTCAATTGCATAGCGGGCGGCGGACACCTGGGTGGCGCACTCTCCATGGTGGAAATACTTGTCACCCTCTACCATAACGTCATGAGGTACGATCCCGCCAAACCGGACTGGCAGGAGAGGGACCGGCTGATCCTCTCCAAGGGGCACGGCGCGCTGGGCCTGTGCCCGGTACTCTCAGATGTCGGTTTCTTCCCCGAGTCGATGATGGACGACTTCAACTGCCTGGACAGCCCTTTCGGCATGCACCCGGACCGCAACAAGATACCGGGCGTAGAGATGTCCACCGGTTCCCTGGGTCACGGCCTCTCCATCTCGGTGGGCGTGGCCGTAGCCGGGAAGCTCGACGGAGCAGACTGGCGCGTGTTCGCGCTGTTAGGTGACGGAGAGTGCGACGAGGGCATGATATGGGAGGCGGCCATGTCGGCGCACCAGCACAAGCTCGGGAACCTGACCGCCATCGTGGACCGCAACGGCTATTCCCTGGACGGGCCGACGGAGGAGGTCATGGCCCTCGAGCCCTTCGCCGACAAGTGGCAGGCGTTCGGATGGGACGTGCTGGATGTCGACGGACATGACTTCGGGGAACTGCTGGAAGCGTTCGAAAAGCTTCCGCCCGCGTCCTCCGCTACGCCCACATGCATCATCGCCCGGACTTCCAAGGGCAAGGGGGTCTCCTTCATGGAGAACACCGCGGAATGGCATTACGGAGGTCTCGACGACGAGCTTGCGGAGAAGGTCCTCGAGGAGATAGAGTGCGCGCGTCCCGGCGGGGGTGAGTGAAATGCCGCTGGGATATACCTTCAACGTCCTCGACGTGGACAAGTTCGCCACGCGCGAGATGTACGGCAAGGTGCTGGCCGAGCTTTCCGGCACCGATGAGAGGATAGTGGTGCTCACCGCCGACCTCATGCGCAGCAATAAGACCATCGACTTCTGGAAGGTGTGCCCGGAGCGTTTCTTCAACTTCGGCATCGCGGAGACGAACATGATGGCGGCGGCAGCGGGGCTGGCGATCTCCGGCAAGATACCCTTCGCCTCCACCTACGCGGTATTCGCCAGTCTCAGATGCGCGGAGGTGCTGCGCACGGATATCGCCTACCCCAACCTGAACGTGCGTATAATCTCCAGCCATTCCGGCCTCTCCATGGGCAACGGCGGAACCACCCACCACGCCACCGAGGACGTCGCGGTCACGCGCAGTATGGCCAACATGACGGTTATCGTCCCAGCAGACGCCAACGAATGTGCCAAGGCGACCATCGCTTCGCTGGATTACGAAGGGCCTATCTACATGAGGCTGGGGCGCGGTGCGGAGCCTATAGTGCACAAGTCGGAGTTCGACTTCGAGATAGGCAAGGCCATCACCATCCGCGAGGGGAGCGATTTTACCATCATCGCCAACGGTATCTGCGTCATGGCCTCCATCCGCGCGGCGCGCAAGCTGGAGAAGCAGGACGGCGTGAGCACCCGCATCATCGATATGCACACCGTGAAGCCGCTGGACAGGGAGGTCATCCTCGAGGCCGCCGAGGAAACGGGAAAGATCATCACCGTGGAGGAACACAACATCATCGGCGGGCTGGGAGGCGCGGTAGCGGAGACCCTGGCCGACGCCGGGTTGGGGATAAAGTTCAAGCGGCTGGGCCTTCCCGACATCTACTCGGTCATCGGCCAGCCCGACGACCTGTACGAGCGCTACGGCCTGGACGATAACGGTATATACAAAACGGCGAGGGAGTTCCTGGGCATAACCGGCTAGGTAACGGCTGCCGGTTGAAGGAGAGCGGCTGACGCTTCTTTGAGGGACGCCCAACGGCAGACGCAGCTGGGGCGCTCGCATATAGGTTCTGGCCAAGAGCTGCGATGCCGGCGCTGCTTCAGGGGTGCAGGCGCCAAGTAGAGGAAAAGAGGATGTTGTCGAGCTAGAAGGAGGTAAGCGAGATGTCCGAGCTGGAAGAGATCTTGAGCGGGCTGCTGGATACCGCAAACAGCGACCCTGACAGACAGGAGAAACTGCAGGAGTGCATGGGCCAGACAATACAATTGAAGGTGACGGACGGAGACGACATGGTCATCGTCGCCGACGCGGGCAAGCTGTCACTCAAGATGGGGGAGGTGGACGAGCCCACCGCCACGGTCCTGGGCGACGAACAGAACTTCATCGACCTCTTCAACCAGGAACTCGACGCCATGGGCGCGGTGATGAGCGGCAAGCTGGTACTGAAGGGCGACGTTACACCCTTCATGGACCTGGAACTGTTCTAAAGGTATTCCTTCGCCCCAGGCGTTTGCAACGCAAGGCCTGAACCCTGAAAGTATGGAGGAAAACATGGAGGGCTGACCCCGGGTGTTGGCCTGACCCCCGATGTTGAAAATGGAGGGCTGACCCCGGGCCTACCCCGGGCCTA
>CAZGWK010000023.1:0-9991 GCA_964529285.1 uncultured Actinomycetota bacterium | reverse complement strand
ACCCCGGGCCTACCCCGGGCCTAACGGATGGGGATAGAGAAACGGAAGGCCGAGCCGCCGCCTTCGCGGGGCTCGTACCAGATGCGGCCGCCGTGCGCGTCGATGATGCGCTTGCCGATATAAAGGCCCAGGCCCAGGCCGGGCCCGCTATGGTGCTTGGCGCTGCCGACCTGGTAGAAGCGATCGAAGACCCTCTCCCCGTCCTCGGGCGGGATGCCGCCGCCCCGGTCCAGGACCGAGAAGATTATCTCGCCACCCCGCCTCTCCCCCGCAATCTCGACCAACGATCCGGGCGGAGAATACTTGAGCGCGTTGTCCAGGAGGATGACGAAGAGGCGCACGATCCTGTCAGGGTCGGCATAGGACTCGCCGGCATCGTCGGGCACGTCCAGTCTTACTTCCCTCTGCGTCCAACTCATGCGTATCTCCTCCACCGCCCTCAAGGCGATCTCCCTCACGGAAACTTTCTCCCTTTTAAGTGAAAACTTACCTCGCTGCAGTCGGGCCGCGTCCAGCAATTCCTCCACCACGTAGACGAGCCGATCAGCGCCGGCCTCTATTCCCCGCAAGCAGGCACGCCGGTCCCCTTCGCCGATATCCTCGCCCCTTCTCGCCAGGGTCATGGCGTAGCCCTTGAGCAGGGTGGCGGGGTGACGCAGTTCGTGGGCGGCAATATCCAGGAAATCCCGCTGTTGCTCGGCGTTCTTCTCCAGCTCCCGCTCGTAGGCTTTCTTGTCGGTGATATCCACGAGTGAGACCACGCTCTTGTCGATACCGGGCAGCACACCGACGCTGATGATGGCGTCGACGGGCCTGCCGCTCTTGTGCCTCGCCTTTATCTCGTATGTCAACGGGCTGGGCAGCTTTCCCTCCAGCAGCCTTCGCGAGTTCTCCTTCACCTTCTCTACGTCACCGGGCATCACCAGTTCCATGTATCGCTTCTTCCCCACCACTTCCTCGAGGGAATAACCGAAGATCCTCTCCATCTCGGCATTGGCGTCTGAGAGCATGCCGTCCCGCTCGACCAGGAACATCGCCGTGCCGGTGGACTCGAATGTGGCGCGATACCGCTCTTCGCTCTTGCGCAATGCCTCCTCGGCCTGCTTGCGGTCGGTTATGTCCAGTACGGAGACGATGCTGCTCTCCATGCTCTCCGCGGCATTCACACTCGCGAGGACCGAGATCACCCCGCCTTCTTTGTGCATCAGCCTGCATTCGTACTGGAATGGCGTCGCGAGCTTTCCCAAGCCGATAAGCCTGCCGCAATATATTACGGCCTCCGCGTCCCCGGCATGTATGAACTCCCAGTAGCGCCTCCTGCCCTCCACCTCCTCCCTGGTATAACCCAGCATCCGTTCGAACTCGGAGTTCACGATGGAAACGATACCGTCCTTTCCGATAACGCACATGGCGGTGCCGGTGGATTCGAAGGTTGCGCGGTACCTCTCCTCGCTCTCCCACAGGGCCTCCTCCGTCGCGACCCGCTCGGTGACGTCCATGACGATGTTGGAGACGCCTATCAGCCGGCCGCCCTCGCCGTAGAGCGCCGCTCCCGTCATTTCCGCCACAAGTATCCTCCCGTCCTTACGGCGCAGCCTGATGACCTCGCTGGCGACCGTTTTCTCCCCTTTCAGCAGCGCCTCGATCTCGCGCCAGGCCTTTTCGAGGTCCTCCTCGAGCACCAGCCCCAGTTCCATGATGTTCTTACCGAGCAATTCCTTCTCGCCGTAGCCGATCTTCTCGCACGCCATGCTGTTCATGTTCACCAGCCTGAGCTCGGAGTCGTAGGTGAAAATGGCCTCTCCGGCGTTATCGTGGAGCAGGCGGTACCTCTCCTCCGATTCGCGCAGGGCGGATACCAGCCACGACCGGGCCACCGCCTGACCTACTATGGCCGCAAAGACTTCTACTGCGTCCCGCGAGCGCCGGGGTATCTCTTCAAGGACATGGGAAGCCGCATTGAGGCACCCGATCACCCTGCCCTCGAAGAAGATGGGGACGATGGCCGCGGAGCGTATTCCCTCCGCCTCGCTTGACGCGGGCGGGGGGGACTGGAATTCTCCGTGCTCCCTGTAAAGCGGACTGCCGGCCGCGACCAGGCGGGCGGTGGGCGAAGAGAAGTCGTAGCGGGCCACCTCGGCGACGAACGCGTCCGAGAGCCCCGTGTAGTAAGCGATCCGCATCTCTTCCATGGCTTCGTCCAGGAGGTATATGGCGCCGCAGTCCATGCCGGTGACCTCCATGACCGCGCGCATCAAGGCCTCTAAAATGTCCTGGAGTTCGAAACTCTCGCTCAACCTGAAGGCGAGGTCGCGCTGCGTGCGCAGCAGGCGCTCCGCGCCGACGCGGGCTGTGATGTCGGTTACGAACCCCTCCAGGGCCTGCAGATCCCCCAGCGGCGAGAAGATGCCCCTCCCCTGCTCCCAAACCCACTTCTCCTCGCCCGATGCCGCCTTTATGCGGTAGACGATCTCGAAGGGCTCCCGCCTGGAGAGCGCCTCCTGCACGCTTTGCCAGACGGCCTCCCGGTCATCGGGATGGATCAGGCTCCCATACGATACGGCGCGGTTGCCGACGAGATCGGAAGGCTGGTAACCCGTCAGCGGGAGACAGCCGGCGCTCGCGAACTCATTGGTCCAGTCCCTGTCGTTGCGGCAGCGGTAGGCCATGCCCGGCAGGTTCCCCAGCAGCGTCACCAGGGCGCGGCGGTTCTCGGCCAGCTCGCGTTCCGCCTCCACGCGCTCGGTGACGTCATGTGAGTTGAGCAGTATCCCGCGCACTGCCTCGTCGTGGAGCAGGTTGCTGCCGATGCCGCCGAACCAGCGCCAGGAGTCGTCCTTGTGCCGGAAGCGAACCTCCATATAGGACGAGTTGCCGGGGGTGTCCAGGCCACCCTGGAAGGCTTCCAGGGCCAGCGGGGCGTCCTCGGGGTGCAGGTAGTCGAAGACGTTCTTCCCGACCAGTTCCTCGGGCTCCCAACCGAGAAAGCGCTTTACCGAGGGGCTTTCGTAGCGTATGGTGCCGTCGTCCTCGAGGATGGTTATGACGTCGCTTGCGTTTTCTATGAGTGCGCGGAAATACTCCTCGCCCCGCAAGGCGGTTCTTCCCGCATCTGCCACTCTTTCGATTCCGTTATCTTCGTCATGGTTCGCATGGGGGTTCTTTTTTCTTCTCCGCATCCGCTGCCTCCGGCAAGGGTTGCACGCCGCCTCCTGCGTTCAACCGGGTGACGATTTTCTACTATAAGTCTAAACATTCTTATCGGCAGTTGGAAGCGGACGCTTCAGGTAACGTCCGGCGCGATGAGGGCAGCCGCCGTTGCGGCCGACGCGAAGGTTATGCGGAGGTACTCCCGGCTCTCCCGGACAAGTGCTCCGCCGCTTACAGCGGTGGTATCTGCGGCGGTGACAGGTAGTCGCGACGGCCCATTCTTCCCCTTCAGGATCTTTGCGCTGGAAGGGTGAACCTGAAGACCGAGCCGCCGCCTTCGCGGGGCTCGTACCAGATGCGGCCGCCGTGGGCGTCGACGATGCGCTTGCCGATATATAGGCCCAGTCCCAGCCCCGGGCTGGAATGGTGCAGAACTTCCTCGCTCTGGAAGAAGCGGTCGAAGACCTTCTGCCTCTGCCCCTCGGGGATGCCGGCTCCCCTGTCCAGGACCGAGACTATCACGTCTTGCCCTCCCTTCTCCGCCCTTACTGCAATGGTAGTTTCAGATGGAGAATACTTTACGGCGTTGTCCAGCAGGATGACGAGCAGGCGCGCGAACTGCGCTGGGTCGACAACCGCCTCGCCCAGGTCCTCCGCTAATTCCACCTCGATGCGGCCGCTCCCCGCCAATGAAGCCATCTCCTCGACCGCCGCGTGGATCAGGTTCGCCAGTCCCTCGCGTCTCTTATCCAGGGAGAGCGGCCCGCGCTCGATACGAGATACGTCCAGAAGATCGTTGACCACGTCGGTGAGCTTGTCCACCCCCCTGTTGATGGCAGCAAGGGAGTCGAGCAGGTCCTCGCGCTTCATATCTCCACCAAACTCTTCCAATGCATTGGCGTAACCCTTCATCAGCGTGGCGGGATGCCGCAGCTCGTGGGCGGCGATATCCAGGAAATCCCTGAGCTGGGCCGCCCTGGCCTCGAGCTCCAGTTCGTAGCTCTTCTTATCCGTTATGTCCACGAGGGATGCGACGCTCTTGCCTATGCCGGGCAGCACGCTGACGGTGATGATGGTGTTCAGGATGCGCCCGTCGCGGCGTATGGTGCGGGCTTCGTACCTTGCCGGGCCGGGATATTCTTCCTTCAACAGGCGCAGTGCATAGCGCCGCACCATCTCCTTGTCCTCGGGGTAGACGAATTCCATGTACTTCATCTTGCCGATGACTTCATCCCACTTATAACCGAACAGCTTCTGTATCTCCTGATTGCCGTCTATGATGGTGCCGTCCCGCGCCAGGAGGATCATCGCGGTTCCTGTGGACTCGAAGGTGATGCGGTAGTTCTCTTCACTCTCCCGCAGCGAGGAGACCAGCGCCGCGTGCGCTATGGCCTGTCCTATCTGTGCTGATAGTATCTCCAGTGCGTCCCGGGCATGTCCGGGCATTTCATCGAATTCGTGTGAAGCTGCATTGATGCAGCCGATAACCCGTCCCTCAGACTTTAAGGGGACGACCGCGAACGCCCTCAGGCCCTCCTTCACGCCCAACAGATCTTCATCAGGCAGGCCCAACTCACCATACCTGGTATAAACCGCTTCCCCGGCCTTGACTATGCGGGCATTGGCAGAATCATCTTCGTAATGCTCGACCCTGGACACGAACTCCTGCGACAGTCCCTCGTGACACGCCAGGTCGAGGCCGCCAGTCTCCG
Source organism: uncultured Actinomycetota bacterium (assembly GCA_964529285.1). GTDB lineage: Bacteria > Actinomycetota > Geothermincolia > Geothermincolales > RBG-13-55-18 > SURF-21. Next base: position 5,129 of record CAZGWK010000023.1, on the reverse strand, counting down.
GGTCGGCCAGGTACACCCCGCCGGCGTCCATCTCCGTAATGTCGAGGACGGCCCTGAGGGAATTTTTAAGCGTCTCCTCGAGGCCGATCTCCCCGCTGAGTCTTATGGCCAGGTCCCGCTGCACCTCGGACAATCTCTCGGCCCTTCTTCTTTCGGTTATATCGCGGATGACCGCGATGACCTCATCCTCGAAGGCCGGCATCAACCTCGCTTCGTATATCCGCTCTCCCCCGGGAAACATCATGGTGTACTCGAAGGACTGCGTGGACTTGTCCCGGTTCATCTCGCGGATAATCCCCTCGGCCCTCGCCCCCAGCTCGGGTGGAAGCATCTCCTGCATTCTCCTTCCCATGAACTCCTCCGCTGGCGCGTAAAGGTTGGTGGATCTTCCCGCCTTGTAATCGATGACGGTGCCGTCCGGGCCGAAACGGAAGAAGAGGTCCGGCAGGGCCTCCAGGATGGACTCGAGCTCGTAAGTCCTGCGGCGCAGCTCTTCCTCCGCCATCTTGCGGTCGGTGATATCGCGGGAATTGATGACCATGCCCCCGACTTCGGGATCGCCCATAAGATTGAAGGAACTCGCCTCGTGCACGCGCCAGGACCCGTCCTTGTGCCTGACCCGTACCTCGGCGAAACGGTTGATCCCGGGCCGCGCCATGGCATGCTCGATAGCTTGTCTCGCCGGCTCACTGTCCTCGGGGTGGATTATATCCAGGATTATTTTACCGATCATTTCCTGCTGCCTGTATCCCAGTAGACGTTCGACGGAAGGTCCCACGTAGACGATCCTCGCGTCCGCTGCCAGTACGGTCACCAGATCGAGGGCGTTCTCGATGAGCATGCGGAAGAAACCCTCGCTGACGGCCAGCGCCTCCCGCGCCCGGCGGCGTTCGGTGACGTCTATACCCAAACCCAGTGCGATCCCCGGCTTTCCCCTCCCGACATCGATGTTGCTCACGCACCAGGAGACGAGCCTCCTTCCACCCTGCTTGGTGCTCATGAAATACTCCATGGGGCCGACGTGCTTTCCTTGCCGGAAGTCCTCGAGCAACGCCATGGTGTATTCGCGTTCCTCTTCGGGGATGTAAAAATCCCAGAAATACCTGCCGACTACCTCTTCCTCGCGGTAGCCGCTCACTTTCTCGCAGGCGGGATTAAAGAACAATATGCGCCCCTCGGCGTCCACGCCGAGCAACATCAGTTCCTTGCTTCTGTATATTGCCTCGAACGGTATGTTCTTGCGCTTTCCCATCCCTTTTTGCTCCCTGAAATCAACCTTGCATTCTTCCCTATTCAATATATTAACCTTCATCCCTATATCTTGCATGGTAGAAAAAGGGCAGGGATATTAACGGAGCAAGGCTGGGTATATATATTCAGCGGCGTGTTTTCGGGAGGCGGACGGAGGAGGTAAGCGGTAACGCGACGAAATCCTCGCTGAAGGATACTTTGGAAAAGAGGTTCCGACTTGGAGTTACGAGGGAGGGAATACCATGAGGATCAATAGACCAGGGCTTTTCGCGCTTGCGGCCTGCCTGGCCGCGCTGCTGCTCCTGCTGCCCATGGCCGCGGGGTGCGGCGGCACTAGCGAAGCGGAAAAGGTGAGCAGGCCGGGCGAGTACTCCGGCTACTCGGAGGCATCCTATGCTTCCTGGGAGACCGCGTCCCAATACGTTCCCATGCGCGACGGAACGAAGATCGCGGTGGACGTGTACCGGCCCACGGAAGGTCCCGAAGGGAAGTTCCCCGCCGTACTCATCATGACTCCCTACCACCGTGCCAACGTGGACGAAGGCGAGGTCGTGGACCTGATGAGCGACCCCGAGTCGCCATACCGCACCATCGTATCCTACGGCTACGTCATCGTATGCGCCGACGTCCGCGGTACCGGAGCCTCGTACGGCACCCGTTACGGCGTCTGGCCTCCGGATGAGGTGGCGGACGGGAGCGACCTGGTGAACTGGATAGCGGCGCAGGAATGGTACGGCGGCGGCGTGGGCATGATGGGCCAGTCCTATCTGGCCACTATCCAGTTCATGAACGCCACCAACAAGAACCCCCACCTCAAGTGCATCATCCCCCGCTATTCTCTTCTCGATACCTACGACTTCACGTACCCGGGCGGAGTCCTGAACTTCAACTTCGTTGAGGTCTACGACCTGGCCATGAAGCTCCTCAACGCCAACCGCGACGCCCCCGCTTTGGGCGTATATCCCAGCAAGCCAGTGGATGAAGACCCCGACGGCAGCATGCTGGCCGAGGCGACGCTGGAGCACGAGGGCAACTCCGACCTGGTGGTCCTCGCGGATCAGATGACTTTCCGGGACAGCCTGGTGGATACGCCGTGGGGCGAGCGCCTGGGATATCCCACCGTCAGCCCTTCCGGCCACCTGGAGGAGATCGAGGAATCGGGGGTGGCCATCTACAACATGGGCGGATGGCTCGACTGTTATTCCACCGACACCCTGACCTTTCAGGACACCTTGAGCACCGAGAGCAAGACCCTGGTGGGCGACTACGACCACACCCAGGGGTTCGACAATTACGCCATCGAATGCGTGCGCTTCTTCGACCGCTACCTCAAGGGCATCGAGAACGGTATCGACGAGGAGCCTCCCTTCTACATCTATACCACCGGGAGCGATGCGTGGAACTTCTACGACGAATGGCCCCTTACCGCCGAGGAGATGACCCCCTGGTATTTCGACGACGGGGGGACGCTGAGCGACTCCATGCCCGCCGCGGAGGGCAGCGACGCCTACACCGTGGACTACACCACGACCAGCGGTGATCAGACCCGCTGGCTGGCCATGACCGGAGACCCGAGCGTGTACGAAGACCGGGCCGGCGAGGACGAGAAATGCCTCACCTACACCACCGCTCCCCTGGAAGCGGACCTGGAGGTGACCGGACATCCCGTGCTTCATCTCTACGTATCCAGCACGGCCGCGGACGGGGACTTCTTCGTATACCTCGAGGACATCTCGGAGGACGGCTACGTGCAGTACAAGTCCGAGGGCCAGCTGCGGGCGTCCCTGCGCAAATTGGGAGACCGCCCATGGCTTCCCGAACTCCCATACCACCCCTGCTTCGAGGCGGACGTGCAGCCGCTGGTGCCGGGAGAGACCGTGGAGCTGGTCATCGCGCTCTTCCCCATATCGCACGTCTTCAAGGAGGGGCACAGCGTGCGCGTAGCGCTGGCGGGAGCCGACGTGGACAATTTCCGTACCCCCGAGGTATCGCCCGCGCCGGTCTTGACGGTCTCCCGCGGCGGTGATAACGCATCGTACTTATACATGCCGATCATCCCTTAAACCTGGGGTCAGCCCTCCATTTTCAACATTGAGGGTCAGGCCTCCACATGAAGCAAGCCGTCCGATCTATAAGGGATTGACATAAAAGATTGGCAGGTATCGGGCCGTGACGTTCGGAACTGTCCGGGAATTGACGCGCCGCATAATAAGTCCCAGGCGTTCACATGGATCAGTGGTTAAGAAAACACGCGGGTCTAAGCAATCATGTCCAATGGTAGCAGTCCCCTGTAATCGGCTAGAATACCCGTAAGGACAGGTAAGGACGAAGTCTTTTAAATGAAATGGAGGTTCGCATGAGCGAAGAGTTTGCCGGTTTTAAGAAGAAGGCGCGAGAGATACTCGAAGGGCGCTCCGGCTTGGACTCCATCGAGGATTACCGGGATCTTCTGTGTGAGGATTGTGACTTCTATCATCACGGCGAGGAGGAGAACGAGGAATGCGGCAGCTTCCTCCTGCTCAAGGCGCTGCTGGAGCGGGATGCCTTCGACCTGGAGAAAGCGCTGCGTGATCTCGAATAACGGCGATGCAGCCGGCAGGCGGTACCTGAGGCTTGGCGATGGTTTGCACCTCAAGCGACTCGAGGAACCCTGCGTTTATGATATCCGGAACGACGAGCTCTACGAGCTCTCCCCGGAGGCTTTCGCGCTGCTGGCCCGCAGCGACGGGACGCAGAGCATAGCGGAACTGGTCCCCGAAGACGATTTCCTTGCCTACTGCCTGGAGGAGGGGGTGCTCGAGGCACTGGATGAGCCGGGGCCTCGCAATATCCTGGTGGGGAGCAACGAGAGCCCGTCCCTGCGTTACCTGATGATGGAGGTGACCGACCGCTGCAATCTCCGCTGCCTACACTGCTACCAGGGCGATGCCGGCTGTGAGGACCTGGAATGGGAAGCGGCGAAGCGCGCTCTCGATGATTTCGACGACATCGGCGGCTTGCGCCTCATGGTCACCGGGGGAGAGCCACTGCTCTATCCCCATTTCGAGATGCTCAACCGGGAGCTCGAGGGCAGGACTTATCGCAGCGTGCTCATAACCAACGGCACCCTACTGGCCGAGCGGGGCGTACGGGGGTTGAATTTCCAGGAGATACAGTTCTCGCTCGACGGGTTGGAGGAAGGACACGATCACCTCAGAGGTAAGGGCTCCTTCCGCAAGGTGACGGGAGCGCTGCGCAAAGCAAGCGACGCCGGTATGGATGTCTCGGTGGCCACGGTGATCCACTCCCGGAACCTGGGCGAGCTGGAGCGGTTGGGGGAGATGCTGCTCGCGATGGACGTAGCATCCTGGACCCTGGAGTATCCCGTGGAGGCGGGGCGCATGCGCGAGTACCACGAACTCATGCCCGAACTCGAAGCAGCCGCCCCTTTCTTCGAGATGGAGTGGGGGTGGGGGGCACACGAAGGTGCACGCGGATATGCGTGCGGGGCACATCTCGCCAACATCGAGCCGGGGGGGCGGCTGGTGAAATGCGGTTATTACCGCGAGGAGAGCGGCGGCCCCGTGGATGCCGAAGGAGGCCTGCGGAGCGCATGGCTCGCCCTGCCCAAGATGAGGATGGAGGGGGTATGCGCCAGCTGCGATATGCTGGCGGAATGTGGCGGGGGATGCCGCTACCGGGCCGAGCTCATGACCGGCGCCGCGGACGGCCCTGACCCCCTCATGTGCACCCGCATGGGCAAACCCTGGCGCTAGCCTGGGGTCAGCCCTCCATTTTCAACACCGGGGGTCACGCCTCAACATAGTAACCGACTGGAACACACCCTCGGTCTTGCCCCAGCAAAGTGGCGAATAACATTTGACGGTTGCGGTTTATAA
>CAZGWK010000022.1:50051-50431 GCA_964529285.1 uncultured Actinomycetota bacterium | reverse complement strand
ATGGTTCCCACGTTCACATGGGGCTTGGTCCTCTCGAATTTCTTCTTGGCCATTTCAACCCCTCCTCTGTATCGGTTCCTGGGACTATGATTCCGGCTAGTGCCGTTTAATATGCTGGTAGCGGTGAGAGGATTTGAACCTCTGACCTCACGGGTATGAACCGTGCGCTCTAACCAACTGAGCTACACCGCCTCGTAGACCGAAGAAATGGAGCCCGCTAGCAGATTCGAACTGCTGACCCCATCCTTACCATGGATGTGCTCTACCTGCTGAGCTAAGCGGGCTCGTTATTCCCTCCTGTGCATACACGCGCGCGCTAATTATGTTACACCAATGAAATATACGAAACAACAATATAAGGCGGCCGCGATCTCTAAGAC
>CAZGWK010000022.1:41594-49951 GCA_964529285.1 uncultured Actinomycetota bacterium | reverse complement strand
TGCTGCGAAGCAAGCGAAATCTGTCCGGGCCTGACTCCCAGTCAAGCATTTTTACACCAATGAAATATACGAAACAACAATATAAGGCGGCCGCGATCTCTAAGACCCTGGGGTAAGCGCCTGGACAGAGTAAACCGTCGCATCTCCCTGCTGCGAAGCAAGCGAAATCTGTCCGGGCCTGACTCCCAGTCAAGCATTTTTACGAATAAGGGAACGTTAGGCAAAAGACGTCTGCGAGTATCAAGCGTCGAGGTCTGAACCCATGAACATGGAAAGGGTCGTCTCTTCACCCGGTTCAACGACGATGTATTCCGAATTCCACTCGCCGTCGAGCATCATGCGCAGCATGCGGTTCGATCCCTGGATCTCCTCGTAATCCAGCTCGAAGGTCTCGGCCATGGACCTCGCGGCCCCGCGAAACTCCTCCAACCTATAATTGCCCGTATTGATGAGCACCACGCGCTTGTAGTTGGCCAGCATCATCTTGGCGACGCGCATGGCTCTCTTTTGTCCGTATCGCTCCACCATGCGAAGGTAATCGTTGATGGGCAGTTCGGCGGCCTTTATCCATCCCTTGGTCAGGAAATAGGTGCCCGGCTCCTCGTGCAGGCTCCTCAGATGCTCCTTCCTGGACCCCAGGAAAAGCGCAATGCAATCGTCAACGCGAGGAATGATGAGACGGTGCCTGCGCGAGACCAGCCCGAGGGCGGCATTTGAACACAGGCCGTATCCAAGTACGATGTCTCCATTCCCGGGAATCGCGTCTATCTCTTTTTGCAGTGTCTCGCGCAACTTCTCCGGATATACATGCAGGCCGAACTCCAATTCGAGCATCTCTCCGTCCGGCACCCCCATGAAGCGCAACTCCTCCGCCACGGTGGCGCAGGCTATGATCTTCCTCGCCGCACGCGGATCCATTCTCACCATCTCCCTCCCGGTCGCGCCAGGTCATGCTTTCTGCGCCTGCACATGGACCCTTGGCGATAAGTATTCAGGCTGATGATACACCCCGTCCACGCCTTATGCCATGCGGGCAAGGCGTTCAGGGAGCACAGTATCCGGGTGCGTTTAGTCTTCCGCAAACCCCGGACAGCCCCGGGTAGATGCAGCGGAAGACCGCGTAGAGCTCGTCGTAGATCCGGCAGCAATCCTCGCGGGGAGCGAAGGACTCCCTTACGCGCACGGCCTTCTTTATCTCCCTGAAAGACTCGTATTCTCCCACCGCCATTGCCGCCGCCAGGGCACAACCCATCGCCCCCGCCTCTCTTGGGTTCTCCACGGCCTCCACGCGACGCCGCGTCACATCGGCTACGATCTGCATCCAGACATCGCTTTTTGCGCCGCCACCTATCGCCCGCAGGGGATCGCAGCCGAAACCCGCCTCAGCCGCGACGTCAAGCAGCCAACGCAGGTTGTAAGCAACTCCTTCATATATGGCTCGCAGCATATCTTCGCGTTTATGCTCCATACTCAGATTGATGAAAGAGGCGCGTATGCTCGTATCGGGTACCGGCGACCTCTCGCCGAACATCCAGGGCGCGAAAAGCAGCCTTCCCGCTCCAGGCTCCACCCGCCCTGCTGTTTCGTCCAGGGCCCTGAAGACATCGGTTCCTGTTTCGAGCGCAGCGGCGCCCGTTTCTCCCGGATCACAGAAGCACCTGGCAAACCATTCCAGACAGGCTCCCGCCGTCTCCGACTCACCGATCATTATATGCATGTCAGGGTCGGCGGAAACCACGGCGGCGATACCGTTTTTACCCAGATTGCGGGGACGTGACACCGAGATACAGAGCCAACTCGAGGTGCCGATGTTGATATGAGCGTCCGCTTCTTCCAGCGCGCCAGAACCGATTGCGGCGGCGGGTATATCCGCCATGCCCGCGATCACCTGAGTTCCCTGCGCCAGCCCAGTATCCCTTGCGGCTTCCGCTCCTACGCGGCCTATCACCTCTATGCTCGAACGGACGGGAGGCATCTTTGCGAGGGGAAATCCCAACATACGTGCGAGCAGGCGCGACCAGCTGCGCGTACGGCCTTTAATAATGCCCGTACCCCCTGCTCCGGTATGATCTATGGCCATCACTCCGGTGGCGCGATAAACCAGGTATCCCGTGGTATCGAGAAAGGCGTGTGTGGATGCGAACACCTCCGGCTCGTTCTCCCGCAACCAGGCCAGTTTGCATACCACATCCTTGCCGGAGGGTGCGGCTCCCGCGATGCGGGTTACCATCTTCCTGCCGCCGAAGCGGCGAATGAAATGCGCCGCCTGTTCTTCGGCCCGGCTGTCCAACCATATTATGGCCCTGCGCAAGGGCATACCGCCGCCGTCAACCGGTACGACTCCCAGCATCTGGCCGGCGAATCCCATGGCGACTACCTCCCCGGGGTCAACGCCAGCCTCGCGCAAGAGACTCCGCGTTCCCTCGGCCGCGGCGCGCCACCAGTCCTGCGGGTCCTGCTCGGCCCAGTTCGCGCGCGGGTGATATATGGCGTAGGGATGAAAGCTGCGTGCGACCAGCTCGCCGGATGCGCTGGACAGCACGCTCTTGCAACCGCCCGTGCCGACATCATGCCCGATGACGTAACGCCTCAAGAAACCTGCCTCCCTTTTATTCATCAACAGCAATTGTAACCGCGGAGAAGCGGCATGCCAAAGCAGCCCACCTTTGCCCCGGCAATTACCTTGTATCTTGATGACGCCATGATTCAAAGGGGTTGTTCTGCTGATAAGCATATTCGAAGATGATAAAGAGTATTTACCTTATTTTGGGGAAGGAATATACAGGTTCCTGTGGAAAATTATATCAGGAGAACGTCGAACGCACGCTAGAACAAGGGGAGGCACGGTATGGAGATCAAATGCACACGGCTTTGCGGCGATTGCCCTATTTCCTCCTGTTCGCTACACCCCAGTTTCCATCTCTTCATACAGACCTATCTCAGGGACATGGCGGAGGAGATGCGCCACCGCTAGCCGGAAGATCCTACGCATCTCAGCAACGTGGCTTTCGCGCGGGGAAATAAAACAGGCAGGACCATGGCGTCCCGCCTGTTTTATTAATATCCCGCTGCGTTGCGATCATCACCAACATCGCCGCGCCAGCGACTGGTTACATCATCAGGTTGCCCAGGGACATCGCGAAGGGCATGTCGCCTTCGATCTTCAGCTTTCCGGTCATGAAAGCGGTGGGCCCTGCCAGCTCTCCCTTCTGCATGAGCGCCCAGTCCTCGAGCGCCACCTTGAAGGTCACCTCAGGTGATGCCGCGCCGTTGAAGACTATCTTCAGGGGTGCGACAGAGCCGTCCGGCAAGGTCATCTCTACGGTCATGGTGCCATTGGTGCCCGAGAGAGCGTCGTACCTCTGGCGGTTGGCCGTCTGGCTCATGTCAGTGAACATATCCATGGCGCCTTCCAGCTTACCGGTGACCGCCTTGCGCCACATGTCCTCGCTCAACTCCAGCTTGATCATTGCCTTGTCCAGGGCACCCTCAGTGATTGCGACATCCTTGGCGTCCTTTACGGAGATGCCGTAGACGTAATCCTGGTCTCCCTTGATGTTGAACTCAACCGTGAATTCAGTGCCATCCATGTTTGCAACGGGCGCTCCGGCCATCTGCTCCTTGACCATCTCGGGCACTACCTGCTCGAAGTAGTCCTTCACGCTGATGTCATCGGATACTTCCATTCCTACCTCCTTCTTACGCTCAATACACATTTCTTACCGGTCAAAGGTTTGCTGATTGCAGCTAAAACGCATCCCGAGACAACACTCCCGCCGATACCTTACGGTACTGACATGTCATTACTATAAATATATGCTACCCTATTGTCAATAATACAAAGCGACTGATTTAATACGGGTCAGATCTGTCGTGTTATCCTGCGCTCGGGCCCCCATTTAATGCCCGCGGAGCCCGGGAAAGGAGGGGGTTTTGGACATCGACGCTTTCACGATTAAGGACGCTATCCGCAGCGAAGGAATAGACCTCGTCGGCATTGCGGATGCGAGAGCTCTCGTGCTCGCCTCTCCGCCGCGGCCGGCCGCGGACCTCATGCCCACGGCCCGCAGCGTGATCGTCATGGCGGTAGCCCACAGCCTCGGCGCCGTGTATGCCCCCGATATCAGGATGTGGACCCGCAACAAGATGCAGACGTCCCGGCTCCTCGACCGCACGGCGGAGAAGTTCGGCAGGCTCCTGGAAAATAAAGGATACCTGACCCTCCCTGTATCCGCCGACAAACCCGTGGAGATACACAAGCTCGACCCCGCAACGGGAAAGAGACTTCCGCACACCCGTACCGTGGGCCACCTGTCCCTGAAACACGCCGCCGTCAGCGCGGGCATGGGACAGATCGGACATTCCAACCTCCTGCTCACCCCCGAGTTCGGACCCCATCAACGCCTGGGCTGTATCGTCACCGAGGCGCCCCTGGAGGCCGATCCTTACCGTGAGTTGGACCTGTGCATTCAGGGTTGTACGAAGTGCGAGGATGCCTGCCCGGTAAAAGCGTTGAGCGGTGGGCTTTACGACGTCGATCCCTGCTTCGACTACTGGTCCATGGGCTTCGAACGCATGCGTCCGCGGCGGCCATCAGAATGGCCGGCATTCATGGCCATGTTGTTGCGCCACCTCAAGCGCAGGGACGTGCTAATCGAGACGGGACAGCTATATATAACCGACGTCGATTTCTGCATAGAGTGCATGAAAGTCTGCCCGGTCGGAGAGCGGTGGAAGGGTATACGGCCCGCTCAGGCCGGGGAACCGTAATCCCCGCTTGCGGATAGAGTAAATATTGTTAAGACGCCGCATTCCGGGTTTAATATAGTCTTGGTTGATAGAGCCGGGCCATATAAAAGACACGTTTAGAGATTCGAAAAAGAGAGGAAAAGAGATCAGCCTCTTCTATCAACGCACATGGCATGACGGCCGATAGTATGGAGAACGCAGCAGGGACGCAGCGCATAAGGAGTGAGCAACACGCATGGACGGCAGGCTGAAAAACCTCGACTACGCCTTCAATGCACGTTCCATAGCCTTTATCGGGGCTACGGAGACCGTACTCAAGTGGGGATACCTGATCCTCAACAACCTTATCACCGGGGGCTACGAAGGCTCCATCTACCCTGTGAACCCCGGCCGTGACACCATCCTGGGGATGAAGGCCTACCCCACCGTGCGGGACATCCCCTACGAAGTGGACCTCGCGGTGTTCACCGTCCCGAACCGGCAGGTGGTGGATGCGCTTGACGATTGTATCGCCAAGGGGGTGAGGGCAGGGCTGGTGATCACGGCGGGCTTCAAGGAACTCGGCGAGGATGGCGCTAAGGTGGAGGCGCAGATGCTGCGCAAGGCCCGCGATGCGGGCATGCTGCTCATCGGGCCCAACTGCCAGGGCATCTGCTGCCCCAAAAACCTGCTCTTCCCCTGGATGCCCATGCTCTTCCACCCGCCGCACGGCAATATCAGTTTCGTCGCCCAGAGCGGCAACGTCCTGAATATGCTCATCGGCCCAACCGTGATGTCCGGGTTGGGGGTGGCAAAAGCGGTATCGAGCGGAAACGAAGCCGATATCTCCACCGAGGAATATCTTTCCTATTTTGCGAAGGACCCTGACACCGAGGTCATCGTGGCCTACATCGAGGGGCTGGACGACGGCCGCCGCTTCCTCGAACTCTCCCGCGAGGTGACCCGGCGCAAGCCCGTGATAGCCTTGAAGGGTGGCCGCACCAGGTCGGGCATGTCGGCCGCCCGTTCGCATACCGGCGCCATGGCGGTGAGCGAGACCCTTTTCGAGGCCGCATGCCGCCAGGCCGGGATCATCCTAACCTCCACCATCGATGAAGCGAACGTCACAGCTTCCGCGTTCGTAAACCGTCCCCTGCCGCGGGGAAAGCGCGTGGGCATCGTCACGGGAGGCGGCGGGCTCGGGGTACTCGCCTCCGATTTCTGCAGCGAGATCGGGCTTGATGTCGTCCCGCTTTCATCAGGCGTACTGGAGGAACTCACTGCTCTCCTTCCCGATTGGTGGGTGCCCGGCAACCCCGTAGACCTCGTGGCCGGGCTCGACTTTGGCGTCCTCAAACCGGCCATCGAGATACTGATGAAGAGCGGAGAGATCGATGCGGTGGTGTTTCTGTGGATAGGAGCGCCCCGCCGCGAAGGGGAGAAAGGTTCCTACAAGACCGTGCAGGGTACCGACGCTACCGCCATCTGGGGCCTCATGGATAACATGCTCGTAAAGACCTATGTCGAGCTGCACCAGCTCATGCAGGATCTTCAGATACCCCTGTACATGGCGTCCGCCCTGCAAATGCCTGATGACGGAGAAGACCCCATGGTGAGCAGCAACCGGCCGTTGATCTTCTCCGGCGTGGAATCGGCCTGCCGGGCCCTCAAAGCCATGGCCGAATACCAGGCCTATCTGTCTGCGCGCGACTGACTTCGCCTCTCTGGCGATAAGTTCCGGGGTACGCTACCTGCGGGGGTAGACATTCTCGTTCAAGGGGCAGCATTTCAGGCATTCATCGCAGTCTATCCAGTAGTTGTAGCCGGTGGTGTTGATTATGCGCTCGATATACTGGAAATCCTCCGGTCCGCTGAGGGCCAGTTTATAGATACCGTGCTTGATGGCGTGGCCGAGACAAACCATCTTCTGAAAATCGCCTCCGGGAAAAGCACCTGGCGGGCATGCCTCCTGGCAAGCCATGCAGCCGGAAGGACACGGCTCCTCCTGCATGGGCGCATCTCCCGGCATGGGAGCGCTGGTAACAACCGCGCCCAGGCGCAGCAGCGAGCCGAAGCGGGGATGATAAACCATCCCGCTGCGGCCGAAAGCACCCACGCCGGCGAGAGCCGCGGCGTGTTTTAGGGATATGAGCCCCCACGGCTCGACCCCGTGGAATACCATGGGGGCATAGGACGGTATCTGCGCCGCCGCGAAGCCCTCGGCCTCGATGCGGTTGGCCAACTGCAGGCCGACCTGGTCAAGATAGGGATATGCGCTATGGTAACTGCGCTGCAGGAGATGCAGCCCGTATGCAGGCGATGTCAATACGGCTCGGGGTACGGTGACGCCGTAAACGATCACCGAGGCCGCATCCACGCATACCAGGGAGGGGTGATGTTCCTGCGGCGCTTCCGCAAAACGTCCCACGGGAGCGAACCCGAAGGCGTCAACTCGTTCTTTCAGCCAACCCCCTATAATGCTTCTCAGGTCCTCGTTCATCCCTCGTCCCTCCATTCGATCCTTGCGTACCTCGAACTGCAATCGTTTCCCGCGAGGTATTCTCTCCTCCTTCATGGCCAAAGCCCGCCCCCTCGCCCAGGCCACAAGGGTGCTGTTCCCCGCGTGACCTTTATAATACACTCAAACCTTGACCGGTTTGCTTGAACGGCAAAGGAGCCCCCATGGCGGGTATGGTTCGTTTCCTTTCCAGGGCGAGACAGGCGGAACTGTCGCTGCTGGGCATAACCGTTATCTGGGGCCTCACTTTCTCCATGGTCAAGGAGACACTGGAGGTCATCCCCCCCTTCGTCTTCATGTCCTACCGTTTCACCCTCGCCTTCCTGGTCATAGCCGTTGTGTGCGGGAAAAGGCTGGTCCGCCTGGACCGGGGCACCGCCGGCGCAGGTATTATCCTGGGTGTTTTTCTTTACGGCGCTTATTCCTTTCAGACCTTCGGCCTGCAATACACCACCGCCGGCAACGCTGGATTCATAACCGGGCTGTTCGTGGTCTTCGTCCCGATCCTCTCCATATTCATCCTTCACAAGATGCCCAGGAAGAGGTCAATCCTGTCCGTAATCCTGGCGACCATCGGCCTCGCAATGCTCTCCCTGCAGCCGGGCAGCGGCATGAACATTGGGGACGGCCTCCTGCTGGCCTGCGCCTTCAGCCTCGCGCTGCACATAATATTCATGGACCGTTTCGTGAAGCGCTACGACCTGCTGCTCCTCACCCTCTTGCAGATGGGGGTGGTGGCCGTGCTCCAGACCTGTTCCGCCCTGATCTTCGAGGACTTCGCCTTTCCCACGGATGGTTACGCATGGCTTACCATAGCCGTATGCGGTGTTTTTGCCTCAGCCCTGGCTTTCTTCGTGCAGGCCTGGGCGCAGCGAGAGATATCTCCCGTGCGCACTTCGGTGGTGCTGATCATGGAGCCGGTATTCTCGGTGATCTTTGGGATAATCCTTCTGGGCGAGACGCTTACCTGGAGGGGCTGGCTGGGATGTGCCCTCATGCTGGCAGCGATGCTCATCACCGAGATAAGGCCCGAAAAAAGGACGGCGGCATGATCCCATAGGAAAAGTCCTACCGTGATAGAATATCGACATTGTATGGGGAAAAAGACGGC
>CAZGWK010000022.1:0-41494 GCA_964529285.1 uncultured Actinomycetota bacterium | reverse complement strand
TCCTGCATGGGATTTTCCGTCATGCAGCTTACCGTCTTATGAGCTAATACTTGACCGTCGTGCTTCAAGTCACCCTCAAATACTACAGGTGAGATAGGATCTTGGAGAAGAAATCGATAGCCCGGGGGCTTCTGGGATTGCTGAATATCTCCATCGGTGGGCCTTCCTCGACGATGACGCCGTTGTCCATGAAGATGAGGCGGTCTCCCACCTCCTTGGCGAAGCCCATCTCGTGGGTGACCACGAGCATGGTCATTCCCTCCCTCGCCAGGTCCTTCATGACGTCGAGGACTTCCTGTACGAGCTCGGGATCGAGGGCGGAGGTTACCTCGTCGAAGAGCATGAGGTCGGGGTCCATGGCCAGGGCGCGGGCGATGGCCACCCTCTGCTGCTGCCCTCCGGACAGGTGCGCCGGATAGGCGTCGGCCTTTTCCCTCAAGCCTACCCTTTCCAGCAGGCGAAGCGCCTTCTCCTCAGCCGCCTTCCTGTTCATCTTCCTGACCTTGAGCGGCGCAAGAGTAACGTTGCTCAGAGCGGTAAGATGGGGGAAGAGGTTGAAGCTCTGGAACACGATGCCCACTTTCTGGCGCATCGTATTGATATCGACCTTGTGGTCGGTGATGTCGACGCCCTCGATATAAATATGGCCGCTGCTCGCGTTTTCGAGGCCGTTGACGCAGCGCAGCATGGTGCTCTTGCCCGAGCCGCTGGGCCCGACGATCACCAGTACTTCCGAAGGCCTGACTTTAAGGTCTATACCTCGCAGCACCTCGTGGTGCCCGAAGCTCTTGTGAAGATCCTCGATGATTACCATGTAATCATTTTCCATATCGGGTTCCCCGGGAAGGTCCCCCGGCATTACTGCCTCCTCCAAGCCCCAACTCCTTCTTTCCTGTTCCGCCTTTCGATCACTACCTCCACTTTCGGGGAGAAAAGGTCTTATGCCGCAGAAAGACGCTTTCCTCGTTCACTCTATCGTCATCTTCTTGTTTATGTACTGCACCAGGCGCATCATGGGTATGGTGATCATAAGATAGCATATCGCTACTCCCACCAGGGGCGTGACGTTGAAGTAGAAACCCAGCTTTTCTCTTCCCACGTGAAATACTTCCGGAAGCGCGATAACCGCCACCAGTGACGTATCCTTCACCAGGGCTATGAACTCGTTGGAAAGAGGCGGGATGACGTTTCGGATCGCCTGCGGCAGGACCACGTAACGCATAGCCTTGAAATAACCCATGCCCAGGGAACGGGCCGCCTCCATCTGGCCTTTATGTATGGATTCGATGCCGGCCCTGAATATCTCGGCCTCGTACGCCGAATAACAGATGGTTAGCGCTATCACTCCTGCCACGAACCGGGTCAAGTTGATCCCCAGGTAGGCGGTGCCGAAATATACGATAACGATCTGCAGGATCAGCGGCACTCCGCGTATGACGTCTACATATACTGCCGCCAGTACGCGCAGGGTCGGAATTCTCGATATCCTTATCAGGGCAATTATCAGGCCTAAGACCAGGATGCAAGCCTCCGAAACCAGGGCCAGGCGCAGGGTTACCGTAAGTCCCCTGAGAAGGTCCGGCATGGACTTCTTCAGTATCTCCCAGTTGAAGAATTCGTGGGCGAATCTCTTTCCACCCTCAAAGGAAGTGAAGTAAACGGAGAGGAAGGCTATGAGCCCTACGGCGATCAGGATACCCAGGATCCAGTACAGGCGTTTCTCATTATCGTCTTCGATCTCCTGTCACCTCCAACAGAAGATGAAAGGCCTGCATCTGCAGATGCAGGCCCTGATTCCACGTCTCAACATATCGCAACGGGGCTCGGGATATCGGAGAACCCAAACCCCCTGCCCGTTATTCCGCCTCCTGCACCCCGAACCACTTCTCGAAGATCTCGTCGTAGGTGCCGTCCTGCATCATCTCCGCGATGGCGTCGTTTATCGCCTCCAGAAGGGCGTCGTTGCCCTTTTTGACGCCGATTCCATACGATTCATCGGTCATGATCGTATCGACTACCTTGGTGTTGCCCCGCGTCTTGCTGATCCAGGAGTTCACGGGGTAGTCGTTCATGATAGCGTCGATCCTGCCCAACTCCAGGTCCTGGAAAGCGAGTAGAATGGTATCGAACTTCCTGATCTCGGCGATGCCCGGTATATCTTCGGCGGTGAACTGGCCGGTGGTGTCCACCTGAACGCCGACTATCTTGCCTTCGAGGTCGTCGGGCCCCATTATGTCCTCGTTATCGTTGGCCACACATATGGACTGGTTGGAGTCAATGTATGGGTCGCTGAAATCGATCTCCTCCAGACGCTCGTCGGTGATGGTCATGGCGGACATGATGATGTCGTACTTGTCGGTCTTCAAGCCGGGGATTATACCCTCCCAGGCCGTGGTGACCACTTCGAGCTCGAGCCCCAGACGATCAGCGATCTCCGCGGCGACGTCCACGTCGAATCCCACGGCCTCTCCGTCCTCGATGCTCTCGAAGGGCGGATAGGTGGTGTCGCTCCCCATAAGTAGTTTGCCCTCCTCGATGGTGGTAACCGTGGTCACCTCTCCGTTTTTCTCCTCTGGCTCCTCTTCCTCCTCGCCACATCCCGCCACCAGGGCCGCGGCGGCAAGGACCATGGCGAGCATGAGTACCAGAACCACAAGTAGACTTTTTTTCCTCATCTTCCCTCCCTTGACCATGAGACTCGGCAACGCTGAAATTATATATATATTCTCCCTTCAAGACAAACCGGGGGACGCCCCCTGCGTGATCCGTCATTCGCCCTGAAGATGCTCAGCGTATGCCCATTACGCCCACGGCCCGCAGCGTTGGCTCCAGGCCCACGAGCGCGTTCACCGCCTTCTCGTCTATCCCCTTCATTCCCAGGTCCACCGCGAGGTCCATGGAGGCGGCCATGAGCGACATCTGGGAGAAGGCGATGGGCAGGTCGATCATCCAGAAAGGCTTCTCCATTTTCTCGTAGAGAAATCCGGTATCGACGTCTCCCATCCCCACTATCGCCACCCTCCAGGCGTTCTCTACGCCGCATGCCTCCGCCAGCTTGCTGCATGCCTCGCTTTGCGATACCGCCACGAAATGCCACTTCTGGGTGTTGCCCGCGCTGGGTGCGATGCGGGCCGCCTCGAAACACGCGTCGACGGCGAGATCGAGGGGGGCATCGGCACTGCTCTTGTCCCTGTCCCGCATCTGCCGCAACAGACCGGCGACATCCTGGACGCTCGAGGCTGAGAAGGGCCTTTTTTCGATTCGCGGCTCTGTGTAAGGCCTTTCCATGTTCTCGAGATAAGCGATGTCGGAAAGCGGTTTGCGTTTCCTCGATATACGCCTGTACATCATGTGGTCGATATCTCTCGCCTTCACTTGCGGCTTTGGTATCCCGAAGGGTATGACCCCTGCTACGAACAAGTCCTTGCCGAGGCCCAGGGCTTGCCTTACTTCTCTTTGGCTCAGTCCCCCCAACCAGCAGGTCCCCAGCCCCTTCTCCGTCAGCCAGAGAACTACGTCCTCTGCCGCCATTGCAGCAAGCGGCAGCTCCTGCGGCCTCTCGCTCCGCGTGTCTTGCTTGGGCAGGGCCAGCGCCAGAAACCCTGCTACCGGCGACCTGTTGAGCCACAGGTTTATCTTGCCCTGCATTCCCTTGTGCAGGCGCTGCTTTATCCTGTCCACAACCGTCTTGTCGGTTACCACTTTTAGGCTTCCCTCTTCAGCACCGCGCACGGAAACCGCCAGGCTCGCCGTTTCCTCCAACCGCACCAGCACGTCTTCGTCTATTTTTCCCGGGAGGTATTTACGGTGAGACCTGCGCGCATAGAGGGTCTCCCACAATTCCCACGGTGTTTCCGAATAAGAGGGATAGTCCCGTGTCGCCGTCTTTGTCTGTTCCATCGCTTTCCCCCTCAACCTTTTCTACATTCCTCTGTTTCTACAAAGGATAGCACAGGCTTATTTGCCCTGTTTGTGAAAAAGGCGCTGAACCCAGCGCCTTAGTGCGTATTTCCCGGCAGCCCATGGCCGATCGGGGCCAGCCGCATCAGTCTCCGATAAGTTTTTTTACGTTTTCCAGCAGCGCATCTGGTTCGACAGGTTTCTCCACGTAGTCGTCGGCGGATACCTCCATGCCCCTACTGCGCGGAATCTCGGTCTCCTTGGTCATGCGCGAGCCGAAGCTGGTGAGGAGCATGAGGGGAATCATCTTCAGTTCTTCATCGCCTGCGATCTCGTCTGCGGCCGTAAAACCGTCCTCGACCGGCATGATCACGTCCAGGATGATCAGGTCGGGTTTCTCCTTCTTCGCCTTGGCTATGCCCTCGTCTCCATCGTAGGCTACGACAACCTCATATTTCTCCTCCAACAACGTGCGTGTCGACTCGACGAAATCTTTGTCATCGTCCACGAGTAGGATCTTCTTCATCTTCGCCCCCTCCTTTGGTTGTTCTCCGCGACTGCCGCTCCCCATCTATAGGCCCAGACTGTTATTAACTTTTTTCCCACCTCGAGGAAGAAGTAAACGCTTCTATCCCTTCCTTGCCAATATCTTGTTTACCCTTTCCATCACCACGTCGGGATTGATGGGTTTCTCCACATAATCGTCCACGTCCATACGCATGCCCGTTTCCAGCTCGTAGCGGCGCTGGCTGGCTTCTTCCCGCACGGAAGTCAAAACGAGGATGGGGACGTCCTTCCACTTGGACCAGCGGGGGTCCTGCAGCGTCTTGCACACACCGTAGCCGTCGAGCTTGGGCATAAGCAGGTCGAGGATGATCAGGTCCGGGTTCTCCTCCTTGATGCGCGCCAGGCCCTCCTCTCCATCACTGGCCGATACGACATCGTAGCCCTCCCCCTCGAGCAGAACGTAAAGGGCATCTACGATGTCCGGGTCGTCGTCAACGATCAAGATCTTTGCCGCCATCTATCTGCACCTCCTTATAGCACCGGCCGCGGTAACAGTCCCGCTCTTTCCATGATCTCAGGCACTATCTCTTCCCATCCCACAGCTTGGACATGGATGCCGTGAACGCCCTTTATCTGTTTTACCTGGTCGATGATCTCAAGGATGAGGTCTATTCCTTCCTCTTTGACATCCTTCGCATCCTCCAGCCTGCTTATCATCTCGTCGGGTATCTCCACCCCCGAGACGAACTTTTTCATATATCTTGCCATACCGACGGACTTTACGGGAATAATCCCCGCCAGGATATGTGTTTTCTTGTCCAAGCCCGCATCGCAGATCTCCTCCATCCAGCGAGCGAACTTCGCTACGTCATAGACAGCCTGGGTCTGGATGAAATCCGCGCCGGCCTCAACCTTCTTGGCCAGCCTGGCGGTGCGAAACTCGAAAGGATCGGCATAGGGGTTCTCCACTGCCCCGATGAAAAGTGGGACCTCACCCGCCACCTCCTCCCCGCAGATGAACTTGCGCTCGTCTCGCATCGTCCTCACGGCCTGTAGCAACTGCATGGAATCGATGTCGAAGACCCCCTTCGCCTCGGGGTGATTGCCGAACTTCACGTGGTCACCCGAGAGGCACAGGACGTTTTTGATATCCAGCGCCACCGCTCCCAGGATATCGCCTTGCAGTCTGATGCGGTTGGCATCCCTGCACAGCGTCTGCATTACGGCATCGAGCCCCATGCGGCGCAATATGGCGCAGGAGGCCAGGCTGCAAAGTCTTACCACGCCCGTCTGGTGGTCGGTTACGTTAAAAGCGTCGGCGGCATGGCCGATTTCCTCGCCGTGAGCTTCTACCACCCTCGCCGATCCGCTTTTCGGCGGGCCTATCTCAGCCGTGACTGCGAAATGGCCCGCATCCAGTACGCGTTCCAGGTTGCTTCCGGATTTCAAGACCTGTCCTCCTTTTCCTTTTCCCAGAATGTCAGATCACAGATTGCTCCTTTGGGTATGGTGAATGTGATACGCGTGCCCCGCTCCCCGCCAGGTGCCGGGCTTTCCGCCCATATTCTACCGTGGTGCATCTCTACAATACGCCTGCAAATCGACAGCCCCAACCCGGTCCCCTCACGGGACTCGCTATCGCCCTTGAAGAAATCATCGAAGATATTGGGCAGGATCTCGGGTTTTACCCCGCAGCCCTCATCCTCGACATGGACCACGATATTATCTTCCTCCTGATATGCTCTTAAACAGATCTTCGCACCGCTCGGGGTATAGCGTACCGAGTTGGAGACCAGGTTGTTTATCAACTGGCAAAGGCGCACCTCCGAAGCGAAGATCTCCGGCAGGTCGGGATCGATATCCTCAATCAGTTCGATGCCCCTGGGCTCCACCAGGCCCCTGGCCACTTCGATGCAGCTATCTAGAACCTGCTTCCAGGAAACAGTGGTCAGCTCCGGAGCTATATGCCCCGTTTCCAGCCGGGAGATATCGACGATGTCGCTGATCAGCTCGAGCATATCATCGATACGTTTGACGCTGCGGTTCAGCCATTCCTCCTGTTTCTCGGTGAGCGGTCCCGTACTCCCCCTGAGGATCACCTTGATATAGCTCTGCACCGCCGCCAGGGGCGCCTTGAGGTCATGAGCGACCATGCCCATGAGATATATGAAACGCTCCCGCTCGTCGCTCATGCGACTTATTTCCTCGCGGGCCCTATCGGCCTCCTCGACTATCCTGTCACGCTCCTCCGCCTTCTCGAGCACCAGGCCGGAGAGCTCCGCGATAGAATCCAGGAAGTCTATCTCGCCCCTGGTAAAATCTCTCCGCTCCGCGGTGTATACCCGCATGACCCCGATTATGCCGCTGTACGAGCGCACGGGTATGGACAGTACCGCGGCTATGCCTTCGCGCAAGGCGTCCCCCGTGTACTGTACCCGGGGATCGTTTGCCACGTCAGGGATGGAGACCGCCTCTCCCGCGAGTACTTTTTCCACGCTTTCATCGATCTCGATCTCCCCCTTGGCCACGTAACCGCCGCTGATGCCGTAACTGATGCGGTGGATGAGCTTGTCTCCTTCCTCGTTCAGGATCAACAGGGAGCACCCCTTGGCTCCCGTGCCCCTGGCGATGGACTCCACTATTGCCCGCAGGACGTTCTCGACACCCACGGCCGCGATGACCGGTTTTGAGATCTCGTAGAGAAGCTGCTTTCTCATTCTTCTCCTTGTGATGGAAGCGGTGGAGGGGGCACCGGGATGCTCATACGTCTGGCCCCGCCGCTCACCGACTTGCTCCAATCCTTGTAGGGACGTACTTCGGAGAGCTCATCAACTCTACCCAATTTCTTCATGCGGTCGTAGATAAGCTGCCAGCCACAAGGGAGTTTTACGTCTACCTCGCATTTGCCCCCTACCGATCCGCCGCACGGTCCATTAAAGAGGCTCTTGGCGCACTGTACTATAGGGCAGATACCTCCGTAATCGCCCAGCACGCATTCGCCGCACTGAGCACACTCCTCCTCGAAGAAACCGGGCTCCGCTTCTCTTCCTATGAAGAGCGTGTTGAGGGCCGGCATCACCGGGAGTTCGGTATAGTCGGATATCATCCTTACGCCAAGAGAACAGGCCAGGACAAGAACCGCCTCCGCCTCCGCAGCCAGCTCCGCAAACTCTTCACGACCCTCTGAGGGCAGCGGCTCACAAGCCACCGGGATCACGGTCTCGGAGACCGCTTTGTATCCCTTCTCCTCCAGGCGCGATGCCATATCTCTCACTTCGTTCACCCCGCCGGTTCCGGCCATGGTGGGGCAGGTGCCACACCCCACCAGCACGACCTTGCGGGACGACCCGAGGATCCTGATAATCTCGTCTATGCCCTTCTGCTGAGTGATGCTCTTCATCTTTCACCCCCATACGTAGTTGCAGCGACGGCAGGCGCACAGGAACCCGCTCTGCAAACGCCCTCTTTCGCATGGCTCTCGAACTCATTTCCGAATTCCTTCAGGCAGTCTAGGATCGGGCCGAACGTTTCACGCAAGCGCGGACAAAGGGCCAGCCCGCCCGTCTCAGCGAGAAGCGAGCCCAGATCATCCAGGGCTGTCTCCCCTGCCTCGGCTCGCAGGATATCCTGGATCAGACGCGCCGCCGCTGCAGGCGCAGTTCTTCCGGGGATGCATCCCCCACAGCAGGATCTCTCCGCATGCCATGCAAGGTAGAGCGCCCAGCGAGGTATACACGTCAGCGCATCGAGCAGGACGATCTCTTCCGCTCTCCCTGGTGGCCCATCGAGGTCTCCCTGCAATGAAACCGTAGCGGCGGTTCCTCCCACATAGACCGCCTTTACTGCACCTCCACCCCCATTGAGACCCAGTCCTTCCAGGACAGCCTCCAACCCCATCCCGGGCGGGATCTCCACCAGACGGGGCATTCCGTCCAGCCCGGCAAAGCATCTCAAACGGCTCTTGCGCGCTTCCTCCCCTGCCGTCCGTTCATCCATCAACCACGGCAAGCGCCAGACCGACTCCGCATCCAATACCGCCAGGGAAGGATCGCCACCCAGCGTGCCTCCGCAGCCGTAGAGGGCTGCCGCGGACCACAGCATCGTGCCGTTGATTACCGCCGCCCTGCCGACATCCACCGCACAGGGCACATGTACGGGTCCCCTGCAAATGGAGTGCCTGATCCCCGAGCCTGGAAGCAGCTCCGCCGCGGCATCCTCGAGCGCCTCTCCCGCTTCCATCTCGTTCCAGGGAATATAGAATATGAGTCTGCGTGCGCCGCAAGCCGCCGCTGCAATAGCCGCTCCCGCAACCACCGCCCTCGGGTGCAGCAGGATGACGGCGAAACTGGCGCTGTTCTCCGCTTCCGTTCCCACCGCATCGCACACGAGTGCTGTAGGCGACATCACTTCCCGGTCCAGGGATTCGCCGCTTACCACGTTTGCGGCGATCCAGCTTCGTATCTCCCCGAGTCTTTCTGACACTTTCTGGATAAGATAGGAGCCCCAGCCGCCGGGCAGGTTGTCTGCATGCGTCGACCAGGGGGTCGGTTCGTATCCCGGCAAGGCCTCTATGCCTGGAGGCTGTATTTCCTGCAGTTGTCTGTAGGATGATAGATCTCCCTTCTCCAACGAAGCAGCGAGCATAGCGACGTCATCCGGTCCCACTCCCTCAGCGAGCCTCACCCCGTCCCCGGGGATCTCGAGGCATACGGCTGGCGAGCGATGACAGCGCAATATCCCCGGCTCAGACAGTACCTCTACGCCGGGAGGCGTGTTATCTTGCAGCCCCTTCAATATTGCCCAAGCTCCCGCGCCGGCACATGCGGGACCGGTACATACCCGTATGCGCGCATGATGCGGTTCTTGCGGCAGCTCTTCGAACTGGCTGACAAAACCGTAAACAAGGCTGGAGGGGATGCGGAGGCGGGAGGAGATGCTCTCGATTTCTCTGCTCCCTATACATCCTTTCGTCTCTATCTTGCCCAGGATGTGATGCATCATCTCAGGATGCGGCGGCGTTTTCATCGCCATCACCTCCCGGCACCTTCTCCAGTCTTACGGCACATACTTTCAGGTCCGGGATCTTGCTCTTGGGATCCAGGGCCGGATTGGTGAGGATATTCGCGCTCTCCACGGCGAAATGAAAGGTGGCAAACACGCTGCCCTGCTGCAGTTGCGAAGTGATGTGCACGTGGCTTATCAGGCTTCCCCTGCGGGATGTCACCTGAATCGCGTTCCCCTCCTTCAGCTTCAATCTCCGCGCATCCCTTGGATTTACCCCCACCCATCCCCGCCCCACCTTCTCATCCAGGCTGCGGGAACGACGGGACATCGATCCGGAATGGAAATGGTACAGCAGCCGGCCGGTGGAGAGGATGAAGGGATACTCTTCATCGGGCAGTTCATCCGGGGGGATGTATTCCACCGCGGCGAACTTCCCTTTGCCGCGGGTAAAACCTTGCACATGGAGTATGGGGGTGCCGGGATGATCCTCGTCCGGACACGGCCACTGCAGGCCTCCCTCCTCGAGCCTCTGATAGTCTATCCCGGCATATGACGGTGTGAGCGAGACTATCTCCCGCATTATATCCTCTGCACCGGTGGCGGGCATAGCGTAACCCATGCGGCGGGACAGTTCCGCGATGATCTCTAGGTCCTGTTTTGCTTCTCCAGGCGGCTCCACCGCCTTGCGCACCCTCTGCACCCTGCGCTCGGTATTGGTGAAGGTCCCGTCCTTCTCCGCGAAGCACACTCCGGGAAGAACCACGTCCGCAAGGGCTGCCGTCTCGGTGAGGAATATGTCCTGGACCACCAGCAGGTCCAAGGACTTCAAAGCTTCCTCGACATGGCTAATGTCCGGATCGGTTACCATGGGGTTCTCTCCCAACACGTATAATGCACGTACTTCGCCCCGTTGCGCCGCCCCCATCATCTCCACGACGGACAGTCCTGGCTCTCTGGGCAGGTCCCGCTTCCAGGCCTGGGAGAACTTCTCGTTAGCTACCATGTCGTCAACCCTCCGGTACCCGGTGTATACGTTGGGAAGCGCCCCCAAATCGCACGCCCCCTGCACGTTGTTCTGGCCCCGCAGGGGATTTATGCCGGTCCCCTCCCGGCCCAGGTTGCCGCTGAGCATGGCCAGGTTGGCAAGGGCTGAAACGTTGTCGGTGCCCGTAATATGCTGGGTGATACCCATGGCATATAAGATGGCCGCCCGTTTCGCCTTTGCGTACATGCGGGCCGCCCTCACCAGGCTGCGTGCGGGAATGCCGGTGATCTCCTCTACGCGATCCGGGTTATATGCCGCGAGCGATCTGCGCAGTTCATCTATTCCCTCCGTCCTCGCCTCTATGAATTTCCCGTCCTCGAGCCCTTCGTCCAGGATCGCCCTGGCCATGCCGTTGATCCACGCCACGTCGGTGCCCGGACGGGGCTTCAGGTGAAGGGAGGCGTAGCGGGCGAGGGGGATCTCGCGAGGGTCGACTATCAACAGCTTGGTGCGGCCGGAGATCACCGCCTGTTTTATCTTCTCCGCGATCACGGGGTGGTTGGCGGACGTGTTGGTGCCGGTGAGCAGAATGACTTGCGCCTTTTTCAGGTCGGATATCGAGTTGGTCATGGCTCCGCTTCCGAAGGCTGCCGCCAGACCGGCGACTGTGGGGCTGTGTCATAAGCGGGCGCAGTGATCGATATTGTTGGTACCGATCCCCGCGCGGGCGAATTTCTGCAGCAGATAATTCTCCTCGTTGGTGGCCTTGGCGGAGGAGAGAAACGCGACGGCGTCCGGCCCGCTCTCCTCTACTGTCGCGGAAAGGCGCCGGGAGACCTCTTCCAGGGCCTCATCCCATGTCACCTCCACCAGTTCTCCGTCCCGTCGCAGGAGCGGGTGGGTGAGGCGATCGGGGTGATGCACGAAATCCAGGCCGAAGCGGCCTTTAACGCACAGGCTGTAACCGTTGACCGAGCCGGGGACGCCCGCCCGCACACCGGCGATGCGGCCGTCCCGCACGCGCAGCTCCAGGGAGCAACCCACACCGCAGTAGGGACATGTGGTTACCACGGCATCGTCCTCACTGCCCTGGTGAAGGGAAGGTTTCTCGATCAGCGCGCCTACCGGGCACAGGGAAGCGCAGAGGCCGCAGAACTCGCACACCGACTCATTCATGGGCGAATCCATACTGGCGGCGGGACGCGCATGCGCTCCCCATCCCTTCAGCTCGTAGGCGCCGACTCCCTGCACCTCCTGGCAGGCCCTCACGCACAAACCGCACGAAATACACTTGGAGAGGTCACGCAGGTAGAAGGGATTGGCATCTACAACCGGGCGATAATCCTGCAAGAAAGGGAGTTCCCTGCCGGAGATCCCCTCTCGTGATGCCAGTTTGTTGAGCTCGCAGGAGTTGTTGCTCTCGCATACCTCGCAATGGAAAGGGTGGGCCGAGAATATCAGTTGCAACGTGATTCGCCTGGCCTCTATCACCCTCTCGGTATCAAGCCGTACCGCCATCCCTTCCTCAACCTGCGTATTACAGGCGGTGATCAAGCGGCCGCTTTTCTCCTCTTCGACCAGGCAGATGCGGCAAGTCCCGCTGTCCACAACGGCAGGGTGGTGACACAGCGTGGGTATTTTTAATCCGGCTTTTTCCGCGGCCTGTAATATCGTCTCGCCATCCGGCACTTCCACACGCTGTCCGTTCAATGCGATGCCGACCATCGTTCTCCCTCCCCGGTTTTAAAGCTAGGCTGCGCCCACAAACCCTTGGAACGGGAAAGATACTGCGGTAATGCTATAGCTGCGGTATTTTGATGATGCGTGTAGTCCGAAGGATGTTCGAATTGTTTTTCCCTTGGTTACTTCTTATACCCACTTGATAAGTAAATATAACCACGATCTTTTCCCGGCCTTCGCACGCCCCCACCGCTTCACCTCTTCGCATCCAACCCCCAGCACCCGGATGCCGGGCCAGGAAGAAATACGAGGGGGGGCGTCACGCTTTTTCACGAGGGAGCGTCACGGAAGGTCTGCAAGCAGGCGGCCGCTGATGGTGTCGCCCGCAACGCGACCTTCCGTCTCGGGGCAGCGTCCTATCCGTCCAGATTGTTAGCCCTGTTCTGCAGTTCTTCACGACCTGTGTCGCCTTCCCTGCCGGCAAGATCGGCTACGATCTTCAGCATGCGTATCCTTTTATACCTGGCGAGGTACTGGTTCGCGTAATCCCGCAGTTCCTCCTCGCCGACTTTGGAACCCGGCTCCAGCTCGACGAAGGCCACGGGCAGCTCTCCATAGCGCTCGTCGCTCTTGCCCACGACAACGGACCTGGATACGGCGGGATGTCCGTTTAACACTTCCTCGAGCTCCCCGGGATACACGTTATAGCCCTTATATATGAGCAT
Source organism: uncultured Actinomycetota bacterium (assembly GCA_964529285.1). Classification (GTDB taxonomy): domain Bacteria; phylum Actinomycetota; class Geothermincolia; order Geothermincolales; family RBG-13-55-18; genus SURF-21. Next base: position 28,693 of record CAZGWK010000022.1, on the reverse strand, counting down.
CTCCTTTTTACGGTCCACGATGTACATATGTCCATCCTCGTCGAACTTACCGATATCGCCGCTATAGAGCCAGCCGTCTCGCAGCACCCGGGACGTCTCCCCGGGGTCCTTCCAATAGCCCTTCATCACCTGCGGGCCCCTGATACACACCTCACCTGCTTCCCCCGGGGATACCTCTTCATCGCCGGTCTCGAGATCCACGATCTTTATCTCCGTATCGGCGAGGGGCAGTCCCACCGAACCCAGCCTGATCCGCTCCCGCGATGGGGGATTTGCGGTACAGCCCATGGTACATTCGGTCAGCCCGTATCCCTCGACGACAACCCCCGGGATCCTCTCCAGTACCCGCTCCAGGAGATGGACGGGCATGGGAGCCGCTCCGGAGACCACCAGCCTCACGTTTGACATGTCCGCCTCCATGAACAAGTGTTGGTCCATCAGCGGCACGAACAGCTGGGGAGCGCCACCGAAACCTGTCGCCCCGTACTTGCCGATCGAGCGGAGGTACTGCTCTGGATCAAAGCGGTGGGATACGATCATGGTCCATCCGTTCATGATCTGGATATCAAGAAAAGCGATGAGTCCCATGACATGGAACCAGGGAACCACTATGAGTGAGATCTCACGGCCCCTCCGCATAATATGGTCTTCCTCGCGATCTCCCTCCATGCGCTCGACCTCGAGACGACCGTCTCTGTAGGCCACGTCCCCGCCGATGAACCATTGGGCGTACTGGCAGCAGTTGACCACGACATTATAATGACTGATCATGACCCCTTTAGGGGTCCCAGTGGTCCCACCCGTGTAGCAGATGTGGGCCAGGTCTTCCCGCACATCGAAATGCGGCGACGGCGCCTCTTCGGGGTACCTTGCGAGGAGCGCGCTGAAATCCATGACGTCTTCGGCCAGGGGCATACTCCTCAATGCCTTGACGGGGGCGGTTACCCGCGGATAGCAATCCGAGAGGCTGGTCAGGATCATTCTTTTCACCGGTGTCTGGGAGATGATGCGGCGGGGTTTTTTCGAGATGAGATCCAACCCAATATATATTCCTACGTCCGCGTCGTTGAGCTGGAAGGCCAGTTCTCTCTCCGACAGGTGAGGGCTCAAAGGCACGAAGACGGCTCCCGCTTTCAACAACCCGAAATAGGCTATGGCGAACTGGGGACAGTTAGGCAGATGTACGCCTACCCGATCACCCTTCTCCACACCCTGGTCAGCAAGGGCGGCCGCTAAACGGTCCGTAAGCAGATCCAGCTCACGGAAGGTGACCTCCATGCCTCCGAAGATCATGGCGTTTCTCTCCGGCCATTGCACGGCCGAAGAGCGCAGCAACTGGAATACGGGTATCTCGGGATAACTCAGATGTTTACATACACCATCCGGCCAACTCGCGTAGTTCTTATCCATACACTCCCCCTGACTTCCAACCATGATTATATCGCTGATCATGCAGAGCTGCGTGGATTACCCTTATGGACGAAGGCTTTGCCCGGCAACCACGTCTCCGCCGGGATCCAGCCAGTATATCATTTAGAAACCAGTTACGAGGAGCTATCGCCGCTCCCGGAGTATTTCACCGTTACAGGGGATAGCGACCGTACTCGCGTGCCGCATCCAGCATCCAGCGCAGGCGCTCCACGCTCATGTCGGGGTGGCTGTTGGTGGGGGCGAGGATATATCCGCCGCCGCGGCCGGCCTGCTGTATGGAGCTGCGTACCGCCTCGAATACCTCGTCCTTTGCGGCGTCCACGAGGATATGGGTGATATCCAGGTTCCCTATCAGGCAGAGGAGCTCCCCGACAATCTCCTTTGCCCGGGCCAGCTCAACGCCGGCCGTAGGCTCCAGGGCATGCACGCCGTCGAAACCACAGTCGGCGAACCAGTTCAGCAGGGGGTAAACCATGCCATCGGTGTGCACCAAGATCTTCATTCCCCGCGCGTGGGCGGTCTCCGTGATACGCCAGAACGAGTCGCCGTATAGCTCGTCCATGATGCGCGGGTTGACCATGGGCCCCGAACGGTAGGCCATGTCGTCGGAATAGACCGCACCGGGCACTCCGGCGTCGGCCCATGCCTCGATCATGAGGCAGTAATAGTCCTCGTAGAACTTTATCACGCGTTTGATGAAATTCCGTTCTTTATACAGCGCCACCGCGAGTTGAGCAGGGGCATGGCCCGGTCGAACACTGCCGATGCGTAGCGGTTGGTAACCAGGAACTCGAGTGGAGTTGGCTTCTTTCCCAGCACGTCGTAGATATTTGCGTACTCCTCCATCACGTCAAACGTCGGAACGCGGTCGGGTTCGCGCAGCTCGAGTGCGGCAAGTATTCGTTCGTGCTGTTCCGGCATCTGCCATACCTCCCATATATACAGTTTCTTTCCACAATATGTATCAGCATCCTCTCGCCGCTTCGCCCCTGCCCCTTACGCGGTCATACCTGACGTATTCAGGCATATCCATCGCGACCGCGCGTCTTGCCTGACCGTCTTAAGTCTGTTGCGCGCGGGTTGTCAATAGTGCCAGCTGCCGGAGCCGCGGTATGGGAAGTCCTCGTTGCAGTTCTCGAAATCCTCCGCTCCGGGCTGCCTGTAATCTGCAGCCCGGCTGATCCAGGAGAGGCCCGCCCTCTTGAAGGACACCAGCACCTCCGCGAGGCGTACGCCTGCGCTGATCACGTCCACCACGGGAACGCCGTCCACCTCGGTGACCCCATTGGGATACTCATCTTCGCATCCGGGTGCCATGCTCAAGGCAGGCGCTATGACAGTTCACCCGGGTACCAGTACTTCGGCGCCGTCGGCGATGCACTCGCGGGCGGCGGCGGAGAAGGCGTCTATGATTTCTTGCGCGTATCCCAGGCCCATCATCATATCCTCGCCGCTGCTCTCCGAGCTGCGCACCCTCACCGCCTTGTCCCCCAAGCCATAACGCACGATAGTCTGCTCAATCAGGGGCACCACGGTGCGGCCGAAGGTGACTACGCCGAAGCGGTAACCCATCATGGTCGCCAGGAGCAGCCCGGCCTGCAGGACCCCGACCACCGGAATGTCCAGGGCCTGGCGGATGGCATCCAGGCTGGAGTCAAAGGCGCAGTGTATGACCACCGCGTCGTACTCCTCCGGGTCCAGCCTGAGCGCCGCCTCGAAGAGTTCGTAATCGTTGCGCACGTTGAAACACTTGTAGCCGAAGAAATCGATGTCGGTAAAGCCCCGGTGCATCAGGTGGAAGTCGATCTCCGTCCCTTCCTCCTTCACCTTCTCCGCGTTGCGCACGAAGACGTCCTGGATTATCTGCTGCAGCAGCTCTATCTCAGGATCGATCCCCATCGGGGCCAGCACCGCCAATTTCATGCCCATGATCTACACCTCCCATCGCCTGCGTACGTCGATCCGACGCTCCATTGATCTCCGCAATTAATCATTCGGTACCGGATACGCCTGGGCCTCCTCGGGCTGCGGCGGGCCTTCGTATACCTCCACGAACTTGTCGGCAAAGGGCGGGATGAGGTTGGAGGCCAGGTCGGTCTTGACGCAAACCACCGCCGGCAGCTCGTGGTTCTTGGCGCGCTCGAAGGCAGGCACCAGGTCCTCGGCCTTGTCCAGCAGGGCCTGCAGGGTCGCCCCGGCGCCTGCCACGATGCCCATGGCTATGGGCCGGTTGGTACCCATGTTGCGGGGATCGAGGTCCACCTGGATCAGTTTCTGTTTACCCGGTCCCCGAAGTAGATGTCGTAGGGCAGGTCCAGGTTGGCGATGCCGGGGCCATAGCCGGCCATGACCACCGGTATCTCACCCGTGGTCTTGAACACCCCGTCCGCCATATGCGCCGCCGCCGCCTCGTGTCGGGGTGCCACCCACCTCATGCCGTGATCGACGCTGTCCCCATCACCGCATGGTAGCCAGCGTCCGTGATGCCGAATATCCTCTTTACCCCCTCCTTCTCCAGGCATTTCACTATGACCTCTCCGCCTGTCACCTTCGCCATGATCGCACCTCCTGCAATCCTTTCGTTAACCAGCTTGTTTCAGATAACCGTCTATCCTTCCGCCTTGAAATCCTCGATGTCCAAGGCCTAACTGCTGATCTTCTCGTACAGTGGCCCGATGACTCCCAGGCCAGGTCCCGCGGTCATCCCGCCGTCGATGGGGATGGCGGCCCCGGTGACCATGGCGCCCTTGTGCATGAGATCTTCTGTCTCCTCGACCAATATCTCATGCAGCCTGGAATACGTCTTCTGGAAACTCTCCCTGACCCTCGGGTTGCGAAAGCTCAGCGAGTAGCAGGCATAGAGGACCCCGCCATCCACCAGCCTCGCCCACTCCATGCCGAAAATGGCGTCGATAGCGGCCTCTAGTTTCTCCTCGGGGTCTGCGATCTCCTGTAACCGCGGCAGGAACGCCTCCTCGTACATATCCAGCATATAGTCGACCGGCGCGACGATCATCTCCTCCTTGGTCGAGAAATAGTGGATGATGAGGCTGGGGTGTGCTGTCAAGGAAAATATCGCCGGTGACCGAGTTGATCGCAGTTTTTTCCAGAACTTATAAATGACACGGTTTGTGCCAGAGCGGAAAAGCTTTGAGCGGATCACAGACTGGAATAAATACATCCTTGACAATATCGCCTGGCGTAAATATATCCTGTTCATCTGTGTAGAACGGCGTATGAAATCAACGTAGAGTACCGGCAAATCCAGGCTTTATTCCGTCTTGCTCATGCTTTTTCACAGATGTCCACTATAAGGTCGCCGTCTGGTATGAGCTCCCAATCAACATCGCCCGGCTGTGCGAATATGAGCTCGTAAAAGCCCTGCAGAAGGCCGACGACGATCAGGTGCAGGCAGGGGTTCTCCAGACGGATGCGCAGCCGGTTTTTCTCCAGCCTGACCTCCCGCATATTTCCCAATCCCCGCAGTGCGAAATGGCGGACGAGATCGTTCTCCTGCCGGATGTCCTCACGGGAGTAGAAGCCCTCGGCCACTAAACGCCTCTGTGCCTCGATGACTACCCTTGGGATATGTTCGCCCAGTTCATGCTCGAGTTCGTCGAAAACCGGCTCGAACTCCCCCGGTCCCACCAGGACCATGCGCCTCCTGTTCGCCCTCGTCTCGATGGTGCCCTCGTCGGTGTTCCAGGCGAAAAACTCGAGATCCTTGGGCCCGCCGCACGTGCTGCACCTTCGCAGTTCTAAATTGCCTTCCTTGCGCGGGTATTCACGCTCACGCAGGCGTTCCGCTAACTCCAATGGATGTTTCGAGATATAGGTGGTTACGCGATAAGTATCGGGCCCCACCTCTTCGTAGCTCACATCCGACTCTAGACCCGTAACCGCCTCCATCCCCCCCGAGAGCAGCCCGCAGAAGGACTGCAGAAACCAGGGGTTTCTGATGACGACCGATACGTGGTCGTCATCGCCGCCCCTGTATTTTATAGACGCGAGATTTGTATCGCCGTATCCCATCAGCCGGGTCAGGGCGATGAGGTTTTTTGCCAATATCTTCAGGCCGACGAGGCGGGTTATCTTCTTCACCGCGGAGGGGACCAGGCTGACGACATAGTCGTATGTCGCCCGGCGCTGGCTTTCAATGAGGATGCGCTCGATATCGAGGCCGATGATCTCCTCCACGTTGCGGAAGAGTTCGACGATGTTCTCACTTTCGAAAAAGAGCATGCGCCGCTCGGGATTTTTTCTCTCCACGATAAGGCCGTTGCTCAACCAGGTATGTTCCCTGTTGATGCGCCTCGGTACCTCGCACTCGGGGCAAAGCCTTGTGCTCATCCCGCCATCCCCTCACAGACAGGTCAATCGAGCAAGCCGGTCATCTCGTGCGGTGGGGAGCGGGGCGCGAGTTCGCATAAAGCGGGCACTTCCGGTTCTTCCGCATCATCGCTGTCGCCCCGGGCTGATTTCCGTGCAAAAGCAAACCCCACCGTCAATATCTTACCATTTTATCCCGGTTCTTTGGATTTGAGCTCGCATCTCGCGCAAAGGGATCATCTTTTTACGAGAGCCAGCGGGCCGTTGCCTTCAATCCTTCCTGGCTTCCCGCAAGGTCCGATAGCGGTGTAGGGCGGCCAACGCTCGCGCAGCCGATTCCGGCGAGGTTAGTACGGGCACATCGGGGCCAACCGCGTCATCCAGGTCCGATACGAAACCCTTGTCGCCTATGGAGCACAGGACAACGGGTTTGTGCGGGGCGAGCTCCCGCAGTTCGGGGGCGGTCCCCAGCCAGTCCTTCACCGCTACCCCGCGCTGCTTGAACTCGCGGAAAACCGCAAAGGGCATAACCGCGATAGACAGCACCATGTCGATATTGGGGTCCTCGAGCAATGCGGCCATTGCCGGCAGGAACTGACCGGATGGCCCCACGTCCAGCGGGTTGCGCACGTTCATCCACTGCGGGGCTATGCCGCGTACCTTCTCCACCGAAGCGGGCTCGAGGTGCGGCAGCTCCAGCCCGGCCTCGATGGCGGCGTCCGTAGCCAAGGCTCCCAGGCTGCCGCTGGAGGTGGTTATGCCCAAGCGGTTGCCTTGCGGCAGAGGCTGGGTCGCGAAAACGCGCGCCATGTCCACCAGCTCGTCCAGGCTGAGCGCCCGGATGGCGCCTGACTGCCGGAAGACCGCCTCGTACAGCTCGTCCTCACCGGACATACTCCCGGTATGAGAAGCAGTTGCCTTTTTCCCCGCGCCGGTGCGCCCGCTTTTAAGCACCAGCACCGGCTTGTCCCGGGTTACCCGCCCCAGAGCTTCCTTGAGCAGCCTGCCGTCGGCAGCTCCCTCGAGGTACATCATGATCAACCCGGTATCCGGGTCGCGGTGCAGGTAGTCCAGGACCTCGCATTCGTTGACGTCCATGCGGTTGCCCAGGGTCACCGCCTTGGAGATATACAGGCCTTTCTGGTGCAGGCCGTCTAAAAGGATATTGCCGAAGACACCGCTCTGGGCGATGACCGCGACCCGCCCCGGGGTGAACGCCTCGTCCACTACCTCCACCGTGGAGAGGCGGTTGGCGGTGTTGATCACTCCCACGCAGTTGGGGCCGATGACCCTGATGCCGTTGCGGAGAGCCGTCTCTTTCGCCTCCTCCTGCAGGGCCTTTCCTCCATCACCGATCTCGCTGAAACCCGCGCTCTCGATTATCACGTGCTTTACCCCCCGCTCCCCGAGCTCGGCCAGGGCCCGTGGCACCACCGCGGCCGGCACGATGACCACGGCGAGGTCGGGGTCTCCCGTAACGTCCGCTATGGTCTTATACAGGGGCATGCCGTGCAGCTCTCCCCCGGCTGGATTGACCAGGTAGAGGCGGTCTCCCCACCCCTGGCGCTGCAGCGCCATGGGCAGGATGAAGCCGAATCCCGGAGAACGCCGCGCCCCGACTATCACAATGCCTCTGGGGGTGAAGAACGGGCACAGGTCGGCGCATGCCTCGGTGTGCCTTCGCTCGTCCATACTCGTTTACCTCTTATCGTTTCCCGCAGTTTCGTGCTCAAATATAGCACGAAAGAAGTTGAGGCGAGGAAAGATATCGCGCAGTGCGGCCATACCTGCTAAAAATATAGAGTCAACATGCAACGGAGAGAGAGCGCATGGAAAAAGCAGACGGCGGACATCTGGGCCTGGGAGTGGACTGCGGCGGCACCTATACCGACGCGGTGGTCTACGACATGGACGGCGGTGAGGTGCTCGCCTCAGCGAAATATCCCACCAGCCACCACGAACTCACACGCTGCATAGACGGTGTACTGGACAGCCTGCCCGGCGACATGTTGCGGCAGGTAAGCCTGGCATGTCTCTCCACCACCCTCGCGACCAACGCCATCGTGGAAGGACGCGGAGGCGGCGCATGCCTGATCCTCATCGGTTATGGAGCCGCCGCCGAGGTAGCCCCCTTTGGCGCGCGCGTGGTGCGCCTGGGGGGCGGGCACGACGTGCGGGGAGAGGAGGCGGAACCTCTCGATGAGGCGGCGCTGCGCAGCGCCGTCAGGGAGATCGATGAAGCGGCCGACGCCTTCGCCGTTTCCTCTTACTTCAGCGTGCGCAATCCCGTCCACGAGATTCGGGCCCGCAACATAATCGCCCGGGAGACGGGCAAGCCCATCGTATGCGGGCACGAGCTCTCCATGCAGCTCGACGCCCCCCGGCGGGCAACCACCGCCGCCATCAACGCACGCCTTATCCCCCTCATCACCGCTCTCATCACATCGGTACGGTCGATACTGGCGGGGCGGAAAATCAGGTGCCCTCTCATGGTGGTACGCGGCGACGGAACCCTCATGGGCTCGGATATGGCACTCGAGCGGCCCGTGGAGACCATCCTCTCAGGGCCGGCCGCATCGGTCGTAGGGGCTTTGACCCTCTCAGGACGCCGCGAGGGCGTGGTCATCGACATCGGGGGTACCACAACCGATATCGCCTGGGTCAAGGACGGTCTCCCGCCCATAAACAGCGAGGGCGCCGTGGTCGGAGATCTCGCGACGCGCGTGGAGGCGATCGATATCCGCACCATCGGCCTGGGCGGCGATTCCTGGATAAGGCTCTCCCGAGACGGGGGCATGGAAATGGGCCCGCGCAGGGTGCTGCCTATAGCCCTCCTGGGCGCCGAAGAATACGTTCTCGCCGAACTCGCCAGGATCGATGCATCCCGCTCCAGGTGGTCCGTCCGGGACATGATGAGCTTCTGGATAAGAACTGGAGACGCGGAGCCTTGCGAGGCGGCGGAAGCGGAGCTTTCGAGCAGGCTCGAAAACGGGCCGCTTTCGCACCTGGAGCTGAAGTCCGCCGACCTCAATCCTGATGCATCCCTCCGTATCATGAGCATGGAACACCGGGGTGCCGTCATGCGCTCCTCCCTGACCCCCACGGACATATTCAACGCGGCCGGTGAATCGCAGGTCGGAAACGCCTTCCTCTCGCGCGCCGCCGTAGATACGGCGGCCAGGCTGGCCGGGACCTCACGCGACGAATTGATACGCAAAGTCAAGGACATGGCACGTGCGACCATAGCCAGGCAGGTTCTGGTCTTCCTCCTCGGCCTGGAGGAGAAGGACAAGGACCTGCTGGACATGTGGATGAACGGAGCCGCGACACGCGGCCTGAAATTGGACCTCTCGCTGCAAGCACCCATACTGGCGGCCGGCGCGCCCGCCGCTCTCTTCCTGGCCCCGCTAGCATCGTTTTTAAGCGGCGAGTGCGTGATCCCACCGTGCATGGAAGTAGCCAACGCGGTAGGAGCGGTAGCGGGGGTTGTAAGCCACCGCGAAGAGGTGCTCATCCGCAGGCAGCCGGACGAGTCTTACCGCGCCTTCGCGTCCGACGGGCGCTACGATCATGCCGATCTCCGCTCGGCCACCGCCGCGGCCAGAGAAAAGGCTTCCGCGCTGGCAAAGCATGCAGCGCGTAGCGCCGGGGCCGGAGAGCTGGAGATAGACCGGCGGGAGGAGGACTTCACCATCACGGACCCCGGCGGCACCCCACTGGTGCTGGAACGCAAGATCGCGGTGCGCGCCTTCGGAAGGCCGAGGATGCAGTGACCTCTTAGTCTTTGACGATCGCGGAGGCCATCAGGCGGTCCAGGCCCCCGAAGAACCGCAGGCCGATGGAGCGCATCCAATCGCTGGTATCGCTGGCATAGGGCCGGCGGAAGACGTCGATGCGCCGTGCCCGCTTTCCCGGCCGCCATTCCGGCGCGTAGTCGATCTCATCCCTGGCCCCATCGGCCCACTCCATGCGCAGGGCGTCCCCGACCCATACCGGTACCCACTGCTTGCGGCAGGGATTTCCCTTGGTTAGATAGATGGTGCAGCGGGCGGGGTCCATGAGTATGTTGTTGAGGGTCCTGGCCGCGTTGAGCTCCACCATGGCCTCGACGATCTCCAGGCGCCGCAGATGGTTGAAGATGTTCCATGGGTGGCAGCATATGGTGGCGTCATCGATGCGCTCATCGTAATAACTGCGCTCTATTCCGAATTCGGCCAGGGTCGAATAATTCATTCCGTGGTCGGAGGCGATGATCCTTGCGGTGTGCGGACCGATACCGCCCCGAAAGGCCTCCAGCAGCTCCCACATGCGGGCAAGACGCGCGAACGAGCCTGCGATGAGGGGTTCGATGACCGGGTCGGCGCCTCCCGAGAGGGAACGGTCCAGGAACTGGTGGTGGTTTGCCGAGGCCAGCACCCCGGCGTGGTCCGCGGCCTTCTCCACCGCCATGTGGTTGTGCGAGTGCTCTATCACCGCGGCGTCGCCGCGCATATCGGCGAAGATGCTGTTTGCGTTCATGATGATGGCGATGGCCAGTCCCGGCACCACCTCTCGGGGGTTGTCCCTCCACACGCTTACCGCTCCATCCACCGTGGACTGCGTCTCCATGGCCAGGTTGTTGAGCTCGAAAAAGGTGAGTCCCTCCCCGGCGTCCATGGCACCCACCGAGTTCACGCAGGACGAGAGGCCGTCGCCGTTCATCACTCCTATCCCGAACAGCACCGGGAGTCCCATGCATACGTAGGGCTTGCTGCCGGCGACATCCCTTATATAGAGTGGCATCCTGGTTATGAGCAGCCGGAAAAAAGGCGCGAGATCGAGGTTCCAGGAGACGTAGGGCCTGCCGTCGGATGTCGCCGGCGGCACGGCGGCGAAATTGGTGCACCCGGTACCCGCCAGCGATGCCATGGCTATCCCGGCCGCCACAACCTCGCGGGGATCTGCGCCCAACGCGCTCGCCAGCCCCGTCACCCGCTCCAGCTGCGCGGGATAGCGTTCCGCGAGCAGTGCCAGGTGCCGCCTGGCCTTCCCGGACATTCGCGCCGCATCAACCCCCGTCTTGCTCAACGACGCCCCTGCCTGCCGGAACGCCGTTCTGAAAAGGCGCTCTCTCCCTCTCCCCGCCCGGTAACCGAAACCGTACTCGTCCTTGGCCTCAATGGTCCAGAGCATCTCTCCCCCTTACGTACCTCTAATCTTTTGTTATCGTGGACAGGGGCTTGGGCTTTATTTCCGGTTCCACCTTTTTCCAATCGTCGGGAAGTAGCTCGAAGACTCTGTCCCGGATGTATTCATTGTCCTCTTCCTCCGCCAGCCGGAAGAAGAGGTCGAAGGGGATTTCCTGACGCGATACGAACTCTGTCACGATCCTCACCATCTTGGCGATTAGCTTCATGCCCTTCTTGTCCTTTGGCACGGTATCCGCCCACTGCCGCAGGGTCTCGACCTGCTGGATGAAGCGGCCCTCCGCCTTTTCCTCGAGGTCCTCCAGCATCTCGTACATCCTCTTCTTCGGAGGAAGGGTAAAGAGCCTCCCGATGTTCACCTGTATCCCGCCGTCGTCCCTCTTGTAGGTGGCTACCGGCAGTATGGGAGCAGGTGCCGCCCGTGCCAGGTTCGCCACCCCGAACTGGAAGGGCTTGAGCTCTTTTGGCCTGCTGCGTGTCCCCTCCGGGAATACGAATACCAACTCGCGGCGGCGCAGATATTTCAGGCTGAGCATGATGGCTTCCGAGTGGTCCTTTTTCTCGCGGTCGATGGGGATGACGCCAAAGACCTTCCAGAGCGCCCATCCCATGGGCCCTTCTTTCCCTTTCTCGATGGCCTTTTTCGCCCAGGGCCACATGTGGCTGTGTGTAAGAGCCGGCCTGAGCGCCAGGGAGATCGCGACTATGTCCAGGCTGCTCTGATGGTTCGAAACCACAATAAAGGGTCCGTAGTGAGGTACATTCTCGAGCCCCGTTACCTTGAGGTCATATTTTTTCGAGTTACCTGCGATAGCGAACAGCGGCCTGATAAAAACATATCTCCACCACATCTCGAACAGCCTTTCCTCGCTTTGCGTTACCCCGTGTCCTTATAGATTAAGGGAAGCACGGCATTTGCGTCCACCTTCTCCAGCCCTCTTTCCTGTTGTTGAAGCGCTTCTCCTTCTGTCATGCACCCCCTTTTTGGGTTACACTTTACAAGGCGTTATTTATAGCTTAAAAGCAAGGCCAGTCATGGTAGCAAGCTAAGCAGGCATGGTTCGGCTATGCGTTCCCCGGGTGCTGCTCTACATTCCGAACAGCTCACGGCAAAGTGGAACTGCGCGATCGTAATATCGGGAATATGGACATTTATGTGTATTGAGCCCGTACCAGGACAAGGGGGTTAAAGCGATGTCCGTTATGGTTGTCGGGGGGACCGGTTTTCTTGGCTCGAGGATACTCAAGGGGTTGATAGACCTGGGAGAGCAGGTCGTCGCCTTCGATCTCTTTCCGTCCACGGAGCTTCTGGACGGTTACGAAGATAAGGTGACCATGATAAAGGGAGACAAGACCGCCATCGAACAGGTGATCAAAGCAATCAAGGAACACGGGGTGGAGAAGATAATCGACCTGGCTTATGTCCTCGAGATAGAATCCATGCAGAACCCGCACCATGCCTTGAAGGTGAACGTGATCGGTACCAACAACGTCTTCGAGGCCGCGAGGTTGACGGACGTGAAGAGGGTTGTTTTCTCCAGTTCCATCACCGCTTACGGTCACTACAGCAACTTCGCAGACAAGGTCCTGGACGAGGACGATCCCCTTTATCCCATGACGGTGTACGGCCACTGCAAGGCACTGTCCGAGTTCATGGCCACGGTATATGCAACCGCGTACGGCGTCGAAGCCATCGTGCTACGCGTCGGGAGCGCGTTCGGGCCGGGCAGAACGGCGGGAGCCACGGCCTTCGTCAGCAATATCACCACCCTGCCCGCCCTGGGGCAACCCCTGTTAATCCCGCTAAAAGAGAGCACTTTCTTCGTCTATTCATCGGTGGACGACGTGGCGCGCGCTTTTATCACCGTATGCCAGGCCGCGCCCGGAACGCTCAAACACAACCTTTACAATATCGGGGGGTTCACCCACAGCGGAGACGAAGTCGCAACCCGCATCCGGGAACTGATACCGGACGCGGAGATCACCTTCGGCGACCTGGACGTCTACTACGTCTACCGGCTGGACAACTCCAGGCTGCGCGAGGACACCGGGTTCAGCCTCGCATACGACATGGCCGAAGGCCTAAAGGCGAACATCAACGAGACGCGCAGGAGGGAAGGCCTTCCGGAGGTGGGATGAGCCCCGTGTCAGCCCACATCACGTGCGGGACGGAGACGGGGAAGTAGGATGGGTTCGGATATGATCGACGCCGCACAAACGCAAAAGATGGGAGGGAGGTCGCATCATGGCATTGATGACGGCGCAGCAGTACAAGGATAGCCTGAAGGACGGCAGGGTGGTCTATCTATGCGGGGAAAGGGTCCCGGACGTCCTTGCCAATCCCATGCTCAAAACCTGCATCGAGACGGCCGCCATCGATTACGAGATGACCGAGATGGAGGAATACCGCGACCTTGCGGTGGTAACCCGCGAGGACGGCGACCCCATCAGCCGGTACTATCACGTACCCGAGAGCGGCGACGACCTGCTCAAGCGCCACGAGCTCATGGTGGAGGCCACGCGGCTCGGAAGCGGGGCCATACCTTTCACCCACGACATAGCATCCGACGCCATGAACGCCGTGAACATCACCGCCGCCCTCATGGGCAAGGAGGAATACCGGGAGAGGGCCGAGGCTTACCGCCGCTACCTCCAGGACAACGACCTTTCCGTAGCGGTAGCCATGAGCGACGTCAAGGGCGACCGCTCCCAGCGCCCCTCGTCCCCCGGGCAGGGACATCCCGATTATTACCTGCGCATCGTGGACAAAAACGACGAGGGCATCGTGGTACGGGGGGCCAAGGCGCACATCTCCGCCGCCGCCTATTTCAACGAACTCTTCGTGGTCCCCTGCCGCAATATGGGCGAGGGCGACGCCGACTATGCCGTGTCCTTCGCCATTCCGGTGGACACCCCCGGCATCGTCCAGGTGGCTCATCCCATCAAGGCGGATTTCGGGCCCCTGGACTTCCCGGTGGACATCCCGCTGCGCTGGCACACCGACTCCCTGATAATCTTCGACGACGTCCTGGTACCCTGGGAGCGGGTATTCCTGTGCCGAGAATGGGCCTTCGCCATGCCCCTCGTCTACAACTTCGCCTATTTCCACCGTCACACCGCGGCCAGCTACCGCATCCCCATGTCCGAGTTCATGGTCGGCATGGCCCAGGCCATGGCGGAATACAATGGCGTGGACAAGGCCACCCACATCATCGAGAAGATAACCGACCTGGTCATATACGTGAACATGCTCAAATCGCTCTCCCGCGCCGCCTGCGTGGACTACGTGGTACACGGCGGCATCCCTACTCCCAACCCGGTCATCACCAACATGGCCAAGTATTACTTCGCCAGCAATTTCCACCGCTGCGTAGAGATCGTGCAGGACGTCTCCGGCGGCCTGCTCTCCACGGCTCCCACGTACGCCGATTTCTCCAATCCCGAGATAGGCGGCTTCATCGAGAAATACCTGGGAGGAGCGGTGGGGGCCACGGCAGAGCAGAGGCTGCGCATGCTGCAGTTCATCCGCCGCATCCTGTGCCAGGAAATCGAGGTGTTGGCGGTACAGGGCGAGGGATCGTTCCAGGCCCAGCGCATGACCATCTACCTGGAATCCCAGGAAGAGATACAGCGCTGCAAGACGATGACGGAGAGGGAAGCGGGCATTGCGCCGCACTGACGAGCGGTACCCGTGAAAGGGGTGAGCGCCATGAAGATTCTCGTACAGAACATCTCGACCCGCGACATACCCGGTGTTCCCGACGCGGAAAAGATGTGGAAGGCGCTGGAAGAACACTTGGGCAGCCTCGCTTTCTCCGAGACCTCGCTGCATTTCTCCTATCTTTCCAGGGCTTCCTATTTCGTGGCTTCTAAATACATGGAAATGCTCAATAACGCCTATATACTCGACGGCTTGATCTCCGGCGAGGAAGGGCACGACGCCGCCGTCATCGCATGCTTCAACGACCCGGGGCTGCAGGAGGCGCGGGAGGCGCTCTCCATACCCGTGATCGGGGTGGGCGAGGCGGGCATGCTCCTCGCCAGCATGCTGGGGCGCAACTTCGGCGTGGTTACCGTACGCAAGAAACTCATCCCCGTCCTGGAGGATAACGTCAGGCGTTACGGCCTGGAGTCCCGCCTGATCGGGCGCGACCCCTTCCGCTCGTGCGAGCTCGACGAAAAACTATACCCCGCCATGTTCGAGTTGCCCGCAAAGGTCGCCGTCCCTCCTTTCGAGGAAGTAGCGAAAAGGATGGTAGAGGACGGTGCCGAGGTCGTAGTGGTGGGATGCGCTTCCCTGGGGCCCGCCCTGTCGCTGGCCGGCTACGGCAAGGTGGAGGGCACGCGGGTGCCGGTGGTCAACGCCACCGCCGCGGCATTGAAGTTCGCCGAGGCAGCCGCCTCGCTCAAAGCGAACCTGGGTCTTTCCACCAGCAAGGCGCTCAAGTACCAGTCCCTGCCCAGGCCCATTTTCGACGGCATACGGCAGAGCCTGGGCTTCGGGTAGAAAGGCGGTGTTTGCATGCAGTACGAAGTCTTGAAAACGGACGCGCTTGCGGGGAGAGTAGCACTGGTCACGGGCTCCAGCCGCGGCCTGGGGCGGGGTATCGCCCTGGGACTGGCCCGCCACGGTGCCGATCTCGTGCTCACTTCGCGCAAGCTCGAGCTCAACCAGGAGCTGGCGGAGGAGATCCGTGCCACGGGGAGGCGTGCCCTTCCCATGGCCACCGACATCATGAAGGTTGAGGAGATCTTCGCCGCCGTGGACATGGCCATCCAGGAGTACGGGGCCATCGACATCCTCGTGAACAACGCCGGCACCAATCCCATCCGCTGCAATGCCGTTGATGTGGAAGAATGGTCGTGGGACAAGATCTTCGACACCAACCTAAAGGGACTTTTCTTCTTCTCGCAGGCGGTCGCCAGGCACATGATCGAGCGCGGTGGTGGCAAGATCATCAACATCTCGTCCGCCGCCGCTGCCGCAGGGTCTCCCCTGGCCTCCGTATACGGCGCCACCAAAGCCGGGGTGAACCACCTCACGCGTACCCTGGCGCTGGAGCTGGCGCCCCACCATATCAACGTCAACACCCTGGGCCCTTCATTCTTCGAGGTGGGGTTGAGCGAATACATCACCAAGAGCCCGGAACTCACTGAGGCCATCGTGGCCCGCACGCCCCTGGGAAGGATGGGCAAGGTGGACGAGCTGGCGGAGGCGGTCGCGTATCTGGCCTCAGACGCCGCCGACTACATCACCGGCCAGATCATTTACATCGACGGGGGTTGGGCGGCATAGGTCCAACGCTGCGTTTTGCGCCGCAGGTGCAAACCGTCAATGCCTGACCCCAACGATCGAGATGACGAGCAAAATGCCAAGACCCCGGGTGTTGAGGGGTGACCCCCGATGTTGAAAATGGAGGGCTGACCCCGGGTGTTGAGGGGTGACCCCCGATGTTGATTATGGAGGGCTGACCCCTGCCTTGCGGATCTCGTCCAGGATGGGGAGGATGTATTCCCGGAAACGGACCGGGTCCTCGCTCATGGGGAAATGCCCCATCCCCTCGATCACCTGGAACTTGGACCCCTTGATGTCGTTCGCGAGCATCTGGGTGAGCATGGGCGGGCAGGAGAAATCGTACTCTCCCGTGAGCAGGTACACCGCTACCTTCGAGGTATCGATATCCTGCGCCTGCCCCATGAGGTTGTGTTCCATGCAGTGATAGTTCAGGGCCCCCAGGACGGCGATGGGCGCACCCTGGCTGTAACACCACCAGGTCTCCCGTTTGCCGTATTCGGGCGAGGCCGGCCCCATCATGTCCAGGGATATGTTCGCGTTGAACTCGCTGTTTATGCGGGGATGGTAGAGCCACTTCTGGTCCAGGCCCGGCGTGAAATGGGCGGACTCGATGCCGATGACAGCGCGGAATTCATCCGCATAATAGTATGCCAGGTCGGCGGCGAGGTGCCCGCCGATGGAGCAGCCCATGTACACCGGCCACTCCAGCTCGAGCTCGCGGGAGAGGGTTACCACGAAGGCGGTGAGGAAGTCCCTCCGCAGCTTGTACTCTTCCCTCCACCACTCGTAATCGAGCCGGGGCAGGGTCTTGCCGTGATACGGGATGTCGTAGGCGATCATGCGGTAGTTGCGCGCGATTTCCTCGTCCGCAAGCAGGTGCCTCCACAGCCTTCCGTCCGAGCCGGCTGTGTGCTGCAGCAGCAGGGGTATGCCTGTGCCGTTCTCCTCGAAATATACCCGGTAATCCCCGCCGTCCACGTTCAGGAAAACGTACCTTCCGGTGATGTTCTCGAACCTGGCCATGTTCATCCCTCCCCTATCGCCAGCGTATTATCGCGCATGATCTCGATGAAGCGCGAGAATGCGCGGTAATAGGCACAGAAAGTCTTGAAATCCCCGCCGAAGTCGAAGCCGTGCAGGAGGACCGCGGGCAACAGGGCCTGGTAGAAGGGCGGCGGGACGGGCTGCAGCATCTTCTCCCATTCCTCCCGGGGTGCGGTGATATGAAAGTCGTAGTCCCAGTCCTCCATCATACCGGGAGCGGGATCGATCCCCGCGATCCTGCCGCCCGAGATGAACACCATGTACTTGCTCTCGCCCATGCTGAGCTTCAGGGTCGCGTCCCAGTAGCGGGCCGCGATGGCGAATTCGGGGTCCTCGTTCAGGGCTCGCACGAAGGCATCCACGTCGATAAGGCTCATCTCTCTCTCCTTGCTACTGTCACTATTCTTTACCGGCTCCATGGCTAAGCGTTGACTTCGTTGAGGCGTTTTCTTTTTAAGCTCCCATCAGTTCTGGTTGGTGAGATGTATATAGAAGCCTGCCTTCCTTGAACACCGCATTGGGCCACAGCACGTGTTCCATGTTGTCCAGGGGGTTGCCGGGGAGCAGGACCAGGTCGGCCGATTTCCCCTTGCTCACCGTGCCCAGCTCGTCCTCCATGCCGATGATGCGGGCGTTGTTGATGGTAGCCGCCTGCAGGACGTCCAGGGGCTTCATGTCGGAGCTCGATTCCAGGATGACCATCTCTATACCCAGGATGCCCGCGAAGAGCTGCGGCACCCCGCCGTCGTTGCCGCACCCGATGAGTGCCCCCGCATGATACAACTTGTTCAGGTTCTCCTCCCCGATCACCAGGGCCTTGGTGAAGATCTTCGAATCCAGCGTGTACATGAGATGGCGCCGTTCCGTATAGGATAGGTCGCGGTAGCACCTCTCGTACTCCAGCAGGGCGCGGTATACTGGCGGCTCGCACAGGGAGGGATAGATGGTCTTTACTGCCTCCAGCCGGTTGGACAGCGCCTGCTGCACCTGGGGATACTCGAGGTAGGGGTCGCCGTTGCTGAAACCGGCCAGCGCCCACCCCACCTGCACGGTGGGGACGATGAAGCGGCCGCCGGAGACGAAGGCCTCCACCTCGGCGTCGTCCAGGACCTCGTCGGCGGGGAGGTGCTCCATGCCGTCCAGCCCGAACCGAGTGCCCCTCACGAAACCCCTGCGAAAGCGGTGGTGAGCTGACACCCTCAAGCCGTGGTCGTGGGCCTCGTCTACCAGGGCTGCCAGGGCATCGTCCTCGAGGACGGGAATCTCTTTCTGGCCTACGAAAAGGGTGTGGTCGTCCAGGGCTATCTTGATGAAATCACTCCCCCACTCGGCGTTCTTCTGCACCGCATCCCTGGCCTCCTGGGGCGTCTTAACCTTGCGCACGAAAGGGCCCCATTTCTCCTCCAGGAAGGAGGGGATCTTGACGTAATCCGACGGGTATCCTCCCGGAGCGTTAATGAAAGGGCCGGCGGAGAGGACGCGCGGACCTAAGAGTTCTCCTCCCTCGATGCGGTCCATGTAGCGGCGCATCAGCAGGGGCAGCGTGCCGGCATCCCTGACCGTGGTGACGCCGTGGGTGATGCACTCCTCGAAATGGCGCTCTATCTGCCTGCCCATGCTGGCAAGGGCGGCCGGGCTGAGACTCAGATTGCTGGCGAGGAGCATGTGGCAGTGGGTGTTGATGATCCCCGGTATTACGAAGCACCCCGCCGCATCTAATGACGTGGTATCCTCCATCGCCGCGGCCTTATTCCGGGTGAGGATGTCCTCAATTCTTCCGTCCCTGACGAGTATCCCCCGCTTATGCAGGACAGTCCCGGTAAGCACGTCTATGACCTCGGCATTCTTCAGGACGAACGCTTCGCCCGGCCGCGGCGACCAGACCACGGGATCGCGCTTCTCGCTGCGATAGCGGCGCTCGGTGATGATGGGTTCGACTATCGCCAGTAATGCTCCCATAGCTGCTGTCTTGGTCAATACCTTGCTCGTTGCGTGCATCAGTCATCCCCTTTCACTCGCACGGGTGCGTTTTACTATTCTATCACTGCAGTTGAAGTGCGGCGGTTCCGGCGTTTCCCGGCCGTTTTCGGTCGCAGAGCCGCCTGGTGTCAACTCATCGCATCATGGGGGATAATGTCCTTGTTCCCGCGGGCCGTATGCCTGAAGACCGGGAAGGTGGTCAGGGTGTCGCAGAAATATGACGTATTGATAGTTGGCGCCGGCATCGGCGGCCTGACCGCGGCAGTGCGCCTGCTCGAGGAAGGCATGCGCGTCCTGGTGCTGGAATCGGACCCGCATCCCGGAGGAACCGCATACACATATCACCGCAAGGGTTTCGATTTCCCCATGGGGCCCCTGGGTTTCAGCAGTACCGACCTGGTAAGAGACGTACTTGTAAAGGTTGGCGTGGGCGAGCCCCCCGCACTGAGACGGGTCTACTACGAGCTCAGGGCCTTCGGCCTGCGCGTGCCTCTCTCCCTGCCCTATGCGGAGATGATAACCAGGCTGGCGCTCCTCTTCCCCGACGAGGAAGCGGGTATAAGCCGTTTCTTCGGCCACATGGAGGAGATTTCATCACTGCAGGGCCGCCTGGCGAAAGAGGGTTCTTCGCGTCCCCGCAAGGCTGAATCCATGAGCGCTGCCGGTTACCTAGTGAAGCTAGTCAAGGATTGGAGGCTGCGGCGTATACTCGGCAGCATGGGAAGCCGTGAGCCCTACTCCGGCACCGCCCTGCTCGCTGCCATGTGGTCGCTTCTCTGCGCCGAGGGCATCCATTATCCGGTTGGGGGGATGCGCGGGCTCAGCGATAGCCTGGCCGCGAGCCTCGGCTGGGAGACTCCGTCCCGCGGGGCGGGCGGCATCGCAGGTGAGGCCCATTTCAACCCCGAAGGTCCCGGCAGCCTGATGCTGCGCACGGAAGTCAAGGAGATACTCGTACAAGGGGGAAGGGCCAGGGGCGCTGTCCTCGCGGAAGGAGACCGGCTGGAAGCCGATGCAGTCATATGCAACGCCGACTACAAGGCTACCTTCCTGCAGCTGCTGCCTCGTGATGCCGTTCCCTGCGAGCTTTACCGCGCGGTCACGGCAGCGAAGCAGACGTCCTCGAACCTGCAGGTATGCCTGGGGTTGGACGCAGCGAAAGTGGACCTGTCGGCTTTTGCAGAAGCCAGCCGCATCATCTACCGCCGCAACGGCGATGCCGGTCCCGCGGACTCGGGTCCCGACTGGGAAGCCCCGGAGATCGATCCCCATGCCCTCGCTGCGGAAGAGCTGGAAGTGACCCTTATAAGCTCGGACGACCCCCCGCTGGCACCGGAAGGAAGTGCGGTTCTCGTCATCAGGGTAGCGGTACCGTTTCTTCACTTCACCCGCTTCCGGCCGCAGCGGAAACGCAGAGCAAAAGGATATTTCGCTTATAAAACATCGCTTGCTGCCGCCCTTGTCGAGGAGGCGTCAGGGTTCCTGCCGGGCCTGCCCGAAGCCGTCGCTTACATGGACGTGGCTACCCCTCTGACCTTCGAGGAGAGGGGCGGGAGAAGCGAGGGAGCGGTGGCCGGCTGGTCCTGGGACTACCTGGAGGACTCCGAAGAGCAAGCCCTGGAACTCATCCGCACCCCCGTCGCCGGCCTGTACATGGCAGGTTACCAGGCCTTCTCCATGCTCGCACTGGGGGGAATTCCCTCGGCCATGCTAAGTGGTCTCAAGGCCGCCGAGTACCTCCTCGCCGGCGCCGGCCCGGTGGGAGAAATGCACATCCCCGGCAGCACACGTGATTGACACACCAGGCAACACATCCATCTACGGCAAGGAAAGCAGCGCCTTGCGTGGAACCTAACATTGAATAGAAATCGCTGATTCTATCACGCTGTGACAAATGGACCATTGCAAGCAAAGATGATGCTTAGCCAGGGGCAGGATCATGGATAGGGTACCGGAGAGGACATTCGTTCTTGATGCAATACGGGCAAACAGGCGAAGGGTCTTTCTGGCCGTACTCCTTTTCTTTCTCATTGCTTTGATCGTGGCCTTCCTCGCCACCCTGTTTATAAGCCTGGAGGATATGCGCTGGAAGGTAGAGATGCTCCTTATCCTGGCCATCTCGGTGGGCATTACGCTACTTGCGTTCCCAACGCTCTACTATCTGGGCCTGCGCAGCAGTAGGGATGTTTTAACCAGGCTTTTTCCACCCGCGATCCTGGGCGATGGGGATCCTTCCGCTATGGTTCGCCTATTTTCTTGCCGTGATCCCGAAGAGCCGGGATCATCTGGCCGACGAACACGCTCTGCTACTGACAAAGAGCCCGCAGGATGTAATAGGGGCCATCGAGAAGACCGACATCTCGAGATCGCGCAGTTCGTTGTGGGGCGGGTTGTTTCTTAGCCATATGCTGTTCAATCAACCGCTCGAACCCCGAAAAGCTTACGCCAGGTTCTTTGCACGCTCGTTAAATTCCCACTCACCCGCTAGCGAGCGTGCCGAGAGGATACGAAACATGGGATGACGGTGGGTGCTCTTGCTCCGCGTCTACCTAGAAGCGGCGCATTACGCGGCGCCTGCGCACGACTCTCCACGCTGACCTCCTGCCCGCCCTTCTCCACCTGGCGAAAAAACACATGTGCTGCTCACCCTCTTCTTCCCATTTCGGCTTCGCTCATATTTATCGTCGGTTTACCCATCTTCCAGCATGGAACCTTCCCAGTTACCGATATTGATAGTCGTGCCCGGTCCATCGTCGGCGGCGGCGACGGTTACGGCAGCCCCTATACCAGTCCCGGAAAGAAGCACGAAGATGGTCCCTCGGCCGCTTCCCCTCTCGCCGCTTATGGTCGCGGAGAGCTCCAGGGCCCCCGAAAGCTGATCACGGTACCAGGCCGCTACATCCTCGTAGTCGGCTTCGACGTGATAGGTGGAGCCATCTATGGTCCCCTCCACCCGCAGGCCGCTCACGGTTATCTTCCTGCCGCTTCCCAAGTGATCGGCGCCGGGATAGACGGGTATCTCGCCGGGCAAATCGGTGAAAATCCCCGATCCCTGGCTGGAGTCCTGCTCGGTGCCTTGCTCCGTTGTTGCGGATTCCTCCTGCTCCCTCTCCGCCAGCCTCTCCGCCCTCGGACATCCGGCGATAAAAAGCGTGGTGCAGCAGAGCATAGCTACCAGAAGGACGGATGCCTTCTTCATCTCATACTCCTTTGACGATATAAGTTTTCTTCCATCTAAGTCCCTTGCCAACCACAATAAAATATAAATGGGAATTGTTAAGAATCTGTTAAACGGGCTTGCCGCCCTGTTATACCATGCAGCCCGGAAATGGTTGAACATTTTCTGTATGGTTCAAGGAAACAATTCGAATCAGCGGGAATAGTAGAAAAGGACCGGGGCCATCACTTCAACGCATAATCGACCGCGGCAAGCGCGTGGATCTCTGTGGTATCGAATATCGGGACCTCGAAATCCTGCTGCTTTATCAGGAGCGGGATCTCCGTGCAGCCCAATACGATTCCCTGGGAACCACCGGACACGAGTCCGGCGATGACCTGCCGGAAGAGCTCCCGCGAATCATCGCTGGCGATACCGTGGCACAGCTCGTCGTAGATGACGGCATGTATCGCGGCCCTGTCGTCATCTGCGGGGATGAGGACCTCGATGCCATGTTCGTCCCGCAGTCTTCCCGTGTAGAAATCCCATTCCATGGTGAACCTGGTCCCCAGAAGCCCCACCTTGCGCAAGCCCTTCGCCTTGATGGCATCCGCGGTGGCGTCGGCGATGTGCAGCAGGGGTATGCCTGCGCTCTCCTCCACCTCCCCGGCCATCTTATGCATGGTATTGGTGCAGATGAGAAGAAAGTCCGCGCCGCCTCTCTCCACCCTCCGGGCCGCTTCTACCATCAGCCGCGTGAGATCCTCCCAGTCGCCCGAGTGCTGGAGGTCCTCTATCTCGCCGAAATCCAAGGAGTACACGACCAGCCTGGCGGAGTGGTGGCCGCCCAGCCTTTCGTTCACGGCCTTATTGATGATGCGGTAATACTCTGCCGTGGACTCCCAGCTCATCCCGCCGATCAAACCAATGGTCTTCAAGACTGCCCCCCTAATCGTAGACGAGTTCGCAGACCTCGGTCTGCTCCTCATCCCGGCCCAGCAGGCGCATCAGCCATCTCTGTGCAGTGTTTCCGAGCAGGTTGAAAAAATACATCGCTTTCATCGTAGCCAGTACGTAGCTCCTGTGCCTCTCGTCGAAAGCTTCCTCGAACCTCACGAGCGTATCCTCCGAGGGCCCCTGGATGCTGGTGAGCGTCTCGCGCACCCAGCAAAGCGCCGCGTGCTCCCGCGCATCGAACCTCGACGGGTCGAGCCCCACCAGGTCCTTCATCTCCTCCTTCGATATACCCGCGATCCGACCGAACCGCCTGTGCGCAGACTGTCACCACGAACATTCGTTGGTCAGGGCGGTGACCAGCATGATGCGTTCGCGGAAGGCCGGAGAGATGACACGCAGGAGGTAGACCTCGGCGATGGGCGCCTGAACGCTCATCAGCTCTCTAAGGTGGTAGAGAAAATGAGATATACTGCGGTAGCTGCGCCGCATGGACCCTTCCTCGTAGATGGACCAGTCGCAGGGATGCAGCTCGCGGCGGGGTTCCATCCTGGCGGCCGCGGCGGCGGTCGCCCCAAAACCTGCAAATAAGGCCTTGAGCACCGTTCTCCTCATGATCGATCCAGCCCAAACCTTTCAACCCATCTCGTGCCCGCCACGCTCGAGGAGCATGAGAATCTGAATCCGTCTGCACCAGGATACCCGAAACAAAAACGCGGGTCTATAACCCGCACACCGGCAATGCATGACTTCAGAGCGGTGTCTAACTACGTTGCCTTCTCTCGGAGGTTCCACCCGGTTGCAAGCGCAGGAACGCCAGGCGTATCAGCCTCCGGTGGGCAAAGATTTTTCGATACGGCGGCGGCAGGCCTGCAGGACGTCGTCGGAGAGAGCGTTTCCCCGCAGAGCGCGCGATAAAGTCAGCCCCCCGACCATAGTCGCCATCAACCCCAGTGCCTCCCCTTTCGGGTCCGCAATCCCCTCCTCCTCAAGGTGAGAGGACAGCTCTCCCGTCATGTCCGCTATCTCGCCGGCGAGCACCTCGCGCACGACTGGATCTGCCCGCGCTATCTCTCCCAGGTTTGCGGGGAGGGGACAGCCGCTCTCCGGGTGGTCCCGGTGCGACCTCGACAGGTAGTTCCTCGCAACCGCTCTCAAACAATCCGTGCCTTTCGCCTCGCCTGCCGTCGATGCCAGCAGCTTCCTCGACTTGCGCATGGTGTTGCGCAGGACCTCCGCCATGAGCGCCTGCTTGGATGGGAAGTGAGCGTAGAATCCGCCCACGGTCATCCCGGCTCCCCCCATGATATCTGAGACGCTTGCGCCGGAGATGCCCTCACTGCGTATGAGGGAGCCCGCGGAGGCGAGGATCCTCTCGCGGCTCCTGTCCTTCCTATCTCTTCTGATGTCAGCCATTATCCCTCTCGCTTATTTCCACAGGTCCACAACTAATACCGACTTCCTCATTTCATGCGCGCCGCGAGGAACTTCTGCAGGTCCGGAGGCGGGCTCGTCTCCTCGCGCTGTCTCAACTTGATCGCCTCCGCTCCCTCGCAAGTGGGAGTGCAAACCCCACACCCAATGCACATCTCCTCGTCCACCACGGCTATGTCCTCGACGATGGAGATCGCGTTTACCGGACATCTCTCCTCGCAGGTGCCGCAGCCGATGCAGTCATCCGCCTCCACATAAGCCACGTAGTTGGAGCGGGCGAGCGTGTCCAGACCCCTCCGGGAGCGGGCGAGGAAGAAGCCACAGCAGCACGGGCAGCAGTTGCAGATGGTGCGCAGACCGCCCTCGAGGTTGTCGCAGACGTGCACCAATCCCTCTTCGGTTGCGTTGCGGAGCATCTCCAGAGCCTCATCCCTGGTCAACTCGCGCGCCTTGCCCACCTCCACCATGTAGCGGCCCAGGCTCCCGAAGTGCATGCAGCGCTCGGTGGGGTGGTCGCAGCCCTCGCCGGTGTACTTGGCTATCTGACGGCAAGGGCAGTGGCCTACGGCCATGAAGGAAGTCTCGTCCAGCTTGCGGGCGATGGCATCGAAGAGAAGAACCTGTGAGTTGTCCTCGAGCGATTCCGCGATGGGCACCACCCTGATAAGGGGGATACCCCTTGCCATCTCATCTCCGTATGCCTCCTCCAGGATATATTCCTTCCACAGCGGCGCCAATTCGCGTTTATCGGGGGTATCCTCGCCGTCGAGAAACGGCACCTCGGCGAAACCCACCACGCTGGGAAGCAGACGGTATATCCTTTCCTTGCCCGGCTTTTGCTCCGTGAAGACGGTGCCGCGATGGGCCATGGAATCCAGTATCTCTTCCAGCCTGCCCCCCTTCCCGGGAAGTGCCACCTCTACATCGGCGAGGGTCTTGTTCTCGTAGATGGCCAACTGTAACGCCACCTCGGCTTCCTCGCCCGGATAGAGGATATTGAGAATTCCCATCAGCGCCGGAGACATGGGCGCTCCCGCCACCGCTTTGTCCAGGTGCCGGGCAAGTTCTTCGTGGATATCCGCGCTCATCTCTTCCTCCTCACTGTTCACATCCGTGATCTATCAATATTACCAACGTAATATCATGAACATAATATTGTCTTGTCAACAAATCACCAGAGTGGGTCGTGGACCGCCGGGGAGTCAATGTCGAGGCGACAGGACCGTTCATAAGCGAACGGCTATGATATCGAGGTGGAGGACCGGATATTACCGATACGGTTTGGTATTATCCTCCTGGCTCTTCTTCTGCGCGCCGCTTGTGGGCACGGTTCATGTCCTTGAAGGGGCCCCGGGAAGCACGTATCATGGCCTTCCCGGCCAGCGGAGCTAACAGGCCGTATATGTACGTTCCGTGCAGCAAGTGGGTGCTTCCGTCGGGCAACTCCTCCATGATCCAGTAATGCTCGCTGTCGAAGAGACCGGGGAAGCGCGGCCACCCCAGCCAGCGCAGTTCCCGGCCCGGCTCCACGCTGAGCAGTTTAGGCCGGAAGGTATGGCCTCGGCTGCCCTCGGGCTCGAAACGTACTTCTAGCCGTGCCCCCGCGCGGAGCTCGCCGTGTGCACGCCTGATCATGGGGTTCCACTGCGGATAGGAGGCGAAGTCGGTGAGAACCTCCCAGACCCGTGCCGCCGGCACGTCGATATCGATCTCGGTCGTCAGTTCGTTTGCGAACATCTATCATGCCCCTTCTCTCGCTCCCCCCTATCTCTTCATCATCTTCTTAAGCCAGGTAGATACAGGAGGGATGATATCGTCCACGTAGTCCGTCATGACCAGGTGCGGTGCGTCAGCCAGGTAGAGGAATTCCTTCTCGCAGTTAAGACGGCCGTATATCCTGCGTACGTAGTCCTCTGGAAAGATGTCGTCCTGCCCCGCGTGGATGACCATTATGGGCGTCTCTATCTGCTCCGCTTTTCGCGCCAACGGTGTAGTCGCCAAGGAATGAAGGGCGGAGAGGCTCACGGCGCTCGCAACCAGCGGGTCCTCCTTCAGGAAGCGGCCCACGTCGGGCATGAGACGGCTGGTCTCCGCCTTGAGGTCCAGGTACAGGGAGACGGGTGTCATGAGGTTGCCCAGCGGGGTTGTCATCAACGGCTGCAGCTTTGGCAGGTGGGGCATCAGGGGCCGGAACAGGCCGGGCCAGCGCGTCATGCGCTCGTTGTCCGGCTCGTCCGGCGCGATGACGTTGTGGCAGACCGCTGCTTTGAGCCGGGGCTCGGCGGCTGCGCAGTAGAAGGCGGCCATGCCGCCCTGGCTGGAACCCGACACCGCGACCTTGTCGCCGTAGATGTCCGCGGCATGGTCGATTACCGCCAATGCGTCCTCTACCAGCTCGCCCAGTATGTACACTCCCCGCTTTCCGCTGCTCCTTCCGTGGCCGCGGGGGTCGAAACCCAGCACGTTGAAACCTTGCCGGCTCAACTTGAACATAAACTCGGTATAGAGAAGCGCGTATACGCTGGTACCGGGCACGAAGACCATCACCGGGTCTCCCGGCTCGCTTTTAAAATGGTAGAGGGCCAGTTCCCGGTCCTCGCTTGTGAGCGTGTCCTCGCTCCAGGTGCCGTTGAGTTCTCCCATGCCTACGCTCTCGAAAAGGGCTTTTGTGTATGCCCTGACCTCGTCATCGGGAGGTACTGGCTTGTTCATCCTGGCGTAACTGTATGCCGACCAGCCGCCCATCCCCAGCGCAGCTGTCACCCCTGCCCTGGCCATGCACTTCACTTTGACCTCCTTTCGAACGATCATCCGTTTTCATTCGAACCCCATCTTACGGGCGGCTTTACCTCCAATCCCATCAATGCCGGGATCTTGCTTATCCTCGACCCAGCGACCCCGTCCGACCAAGCGTTTTGTACAAAATCCCTCAACAGAAGGCGATCCACCTTCAGGTATACGGCCGGCGCCTCCGAGCCACTCTTCAGCAAGCGAGACAATTCCTGTCCGGGGTCGAAGGTGAGCCTGGCCATGCCGGTCTGTAACATAGTGCTGTCACCCGGGAATATACTGGTCCAGTCGAGCAAGTGAACCTTGCGGTTTATCTTGGAGATCATGAGGCGAGGTTCGGTTATCTGGGCGAAATATTTTTTTCCCTTCAGCCACGCCTCCTGCCACGGTTTCAGCTCACCCAGGTCCGACATCGGCTTGGGAGTAAATTCCAGCTTCCATCCTTTACTGAGCCTCTTTACCTCAGCCATCCAGTTGTCGCCCTCTTGCCTGAGGCCGACTTTCTGGGCCATGAGCTTTCTTGAGCCCATCAGCATCGTCGCATAAACATAAACGGCGATATTGTTGATCGGCACACCTACCTCTGCCCAACCGAGCTCGCCGTCCTTCTCACATAGAAGCAGTACGCCGCCTTCGAAAAACCGGGTCAGCCTCGACCTCGTCAGGCCCACATCCGCCATGTAGCAATTCACCAGGGGCTTCTCGGGCATGGTCAGGGCGGGCGGGAGACAGGATCTGTAGAAATCGAGATCCGCCGGCTCGAAAGTGGCGAATATCCCGAAGACGCCGCTATCATCGCAGGTCTTCCTCACGGCCCAGACAGCTCCTGCAGCCTTGGCTGCAAACCTCAGCCTCTTCGATCTGCCACCATATCCGTTCGATTTAATACTGCCATCTGAACCATCCTTCACATCCAAGGCTGGCGCACGCCTCAAGTCCAACATTCTTTGCATCTCCTCTCTTAACCTATGCTTTTGCTTTTACGATCAACCTGTCTGTTCTCTCGCAGCGGTCCTTCGCATGCAACCAGTGTGAGCACATCGATTCCAGCGTCACGCATTCGCCGGTCAACGTTCTGCAAGGGCAAACAGT
>CAZGWK010000021.1:0-51954 GCA_964529285.1 uncultured Actinomycetota bacterium | reverse complement strand
AAAATGTCCCATGTCCGGGGCTGACCCCATACGAGCGGGTGTTTTTGGGTAGAATATCTATTATAATTTCACTGTTTTGTTTCGTGCCGGGATTACCGCATCGGACGGAGCGTGTTAGGAGGAAAGAAGCCATGGCACCTGCAAAGTACGTTTATGATTTTGGCGAAGGTGATGCCAGTCTTAAAAAACTGCTGGGAGGAAAGGGTTCAAACCTGGCGGAGATGACCAGGCTGGGATTGCCCGTCCCGCCCGGTTTCACCATAACCACCGAAGCTTGCAACTATTACTACAAGGAAGGCAAGTATCCCGGCGGCCTTAAAGAGGAGATCGAGGAGCACCTGAAGGACCTGGAGGAGAAGATGGGGAAGCAACTCGGAGACCCGAGGGACCCGCTTCTCGTATCGGTGCGTTCCGGGGCGGCTATCTCCATGCCCGGAATGATGGATACCGTGCTCAACCTGGGCCTGAACGACGAATCAGTACAGGGCCTCACCTCTCTTACGGGTGACGAGCGCTTCGCCTACGATGCCTACAGGCGCTTTATCACCATGTTCTCCGACATCGTCATGGGAGTGGGAAGGGAGCATTACGAGGACGAGCTTAAAAGGAAGAAAGCCGAACTCGGTGTCAAGCTTGACGTGGAGCTGGATGCCGCGGCCTGGAAGGAACTGGTGGAG
This sequence comes from uncultured Actinomycetota bacterium, assembly GCA_964529285.1. Lineage (GTDB taxonomy): Bacteria > Actinomycetota > Geothermincolia > Geothermincolales > RBG-13-55-18 > SURF-21. Next base: position 51,277 of record CAZGWK010000021.1, on the reverse strand, counting down.
AAGTTCAAGGAGATAACCCGGGAACATGCGGGACGCGACTTTCCATCCGACCCGCGCGAACAGCTCGACCTGGCCATCCAGGCGGTCTTCAAGAGCTGGGACAGCGACCGCGCCAAGACCTACCGCAAGCAGTACGATATCCCGGACGAACTGGGGACGGCGGTGAACGTACAGAGCATGGTCTTCGGCAACATGGGCGAGGACTCCGCCACCGGGGTCTGTTTTACCCGCAACCCCTCCACCGGCGAGGCGCGCCGCTTCGGCGAATATCTCACCAACGCCCAGGGAGAGGACGTGGTGGCGGGAATTCGCACTCCCCATACCCTGGTGGAGCTGGGCGACGAGCTGCCCGAACCCTATGAGCAGCTCAGCCAGGTAATGGATAAGCTGGAAAAGCACTACCGCGATATGCAGGACATCGAATTCACCATAGAACAGGGGAAGCTCTTCATGTTGCAGACCCGCACGGGCAAGCGTACCGCCACCGCGGCCTTGAAGATAGCGGTGGACATGGTGTCCGAGGGCCTCATCAGCGAGGATGAGGCGGTGGGGAGGGTTCAACCGGAGCAGCTGGACCAGTTGCTCCACCCGCGCCTCGATCCCGATGCGGACTACGATGTCATCGCCAAGGGCCTGCCGGCTTCCCCAGGCGCCGCGGCCGGAGAGGTGGTTTTCGATGCCGATACCGCCGAGATGAGGAGTCTGCGCGGGGAGAAGGTCATCCTCGTGCGCTGGGAGACCACACCCGACGACATCCACGGCATTATCAACGCCCAGGGCGTGCTCACCAGCCACGGCGGTATGACCAGCCACGCGGCGGTAGTAGCCAGGGGCATGGGAAAGCCCTGTATCAGCGGCGCCGAGGCCATCAATATCAACCAGGCGGAGAGGATATTCGAGATAAACGGGCTGGTTGTACGGGAGGGTGAGACCATTACCATCGACGGCACCTCGGGCAAGGTCATACTGGGCGAGGTGAAGCTCATCGAACCTACGGTGGACGAGAACCTGGAGAAGGTGCTCACATGGGCGGACAGGTTGCGCAAGCTGGGGGTGCGCACAAATGCCGATACGCCGGAGGATTCCCAGCGGGCGCGCGAGTTCGGCGCCGAAGGCATCGGGCTGTGCCGCATCGAACATATGCTTATAGGAGAGGACCGGCTGCCCATAGTCAGGCGCATGATCCTGGCCGAGGACGAGGAGGCGCGCGACGAGGCCTTCAGGGAGCTCGAACCCCTCCTGCGCGGGGACTTCGAGAATATCCTGGAGATCATGGACGGCCTTCCGGTGACCATCCGCCTGCTGGACCCGCCCCTGCACGAGTTTCTGCCTAACCCGACCGACCTGAGGGTCGAGTTGGAGAGGCTCAAGCATGTACCCGGCGAGAGGGACGAGCTGGAGAGCAAGGAGAGGCTCCTGGCCCGCGTAAGGGCCGAGGCCGAGTCCAACCCCATGCTCGGCATGCGTGGATGCCGCGTCGGTTGTACCATGGGTGGGGTGACCGAAATGCAGGTAAGGGCCATCATCAAGGCCGCATGCGATCTCAAGAAGCAGGGAAAAGACCCGAATGTAGAGATAATGATCCCCCTGGTCGCCTTCCGCATGGAACTGGAGATCGAGAAAAAAAAGGTCATAGAGATAGCAGATGGGGTCATAGAGGCCATGCAGACAGACCTGGAATACCTGGTCGGTACCATGATCGAGCTCCCGCGCGCCGCTCTTACCGCTGACCAGATCGCGGAGTTGGCCGACTTCTTCTCCTTCGGGACCAACGACCTTACCCAGACCACGCTCGGGTTCAGCCGGGATGATGCGGAGGCCAAGTTTCTCACTCTCTACATGGAGCGGGGCATACTCGCGGACAACCCTTTCGAGACCCTCGATATAGAAGGGGTGGGCAAGCTGATACGCATGGCCTGCGAGCTCGGCCGCGAAACCGATCCCGACCTCAAGCTGGGGATATGCGGCGAACACGGGGGGGATCCGCGCAGTATCGATTTCTGTCACGAGGTGGGCTTGAACTACGTGAGCTGCTCTCCTTTCCGCGTACCGGTCGCGAGGTTAGCCGCGGCCCACGCCGCCGTGGGGGGAACATCCGACGCCACGAAGTAGTCCTTTCGCGTAGCGAAAAGGCTACCTGAGAGGAGGCGAAGCCGACGCGGCAATCCCGTCTGACCGCAAACGCGGCGGAATACAGGCGGGTAGCGCAGCGAATGTCCTGACACCCCCGTGCGGTAGAATCTCCATGGTTGGAAAACAATGTACCTGGCCCGGGCGGGGTATTACATGACCGTTTCAATAATGTGGCCGTCGAGGCACGCAGCCAGTTGATATGCAAGCGAGGATGGGCGGCCGGCGGCGTGTCCGCGCATGTACAGGCAGCGAGGGGATGTGAGAGGTGATAATCGATGTATATCCTGGCGGTGAACGGCAGTCCCAACCGTAAAGGCAATACCGCCTTCCTGCTGCAGGCGGTGCTTGATGCGGCTGCCGAAGAAGGCGTCGAAGGCAGGCTCTTGCATGTCATGGACGCGATAAAGGGACAGAAGATGCCGTTCTGCGTGGCATGCTCGAGTCCCTGCAAGGAGGCTTGCCACGAGCAGAGCGCCGAGCTGAAGGAGGCCTGCGACGCCCTGGAGGAGGCCGCTGCGGTGATCCTGGGCAGCCCGGTATATTTCGGCACCGTATCGGCACAGCTCAAAGCCTTCTGGGACAAGACCCGCGGGATCCGTTCCAGGAAGACTCTGGTGGAAAAGCCCGCGGCGGCGGTGAGCGTTGGAGCGGCGCGTTTCGGCGGGCAGGAAACCACCATCAAGGCCCTGCACGACATGCTGCTCATCCAGGGGATGACCGTTGTCGGTGAGGGCCTCGAAGATGCTGATGCCGGACACCAGGGAGTCTGCGGACAGAAACCGGCAGAGGAGGACTCTTACGCCCGGGGAAGGGCGAGTATCCTCGGGAAACGCCTGGCGCGGGAGGTGAAGAAAACCGCTTCATGAGCGTTAGAGAGGATATCGAGTGCCGGGAGGAAGAGTGGCTCTCCCCCCTTGCCGTACGCAGCAGGGACAGCCGCGGACGGGAGAGGGAAGAGCCCTCCGACCCGCTGCGCACCTGCTTCATGCGCGACCGCGACCGCATCATACACTGCAAATCCTTTCGCCGCCTCAAGCATAAGACGCAGGTATTTCTTGCCCCTGAGGGGGATCATTACCGCACCCGGCTCACCCATACCCTCGAGGTGAGCCAGATATCCCGTACCATCGCCCGCGCCCTGCACCTCAACGAGGACCTGACCGAGGCGATCGCCCTGGGACACGACTTGGGACACACCCCCTTCGGCCACATGGGAGAGGAGGCCTTGCGGGGATTGACCCCATCCACCTTTCACCATAACGAGCAGAGCCTGCGGGTCGTGGAAAAACTCGAATATGGCGGCAAGGGCTTGAACCTGACCTGGGAAGTAAGGGACGGGATCGTCAATCATACCGGCAGCAGCCCCCTGCCCTCCACCCTCGAGGGAAGGATCGTGCGCACGGCGGACCGCATAGCCTACGTGAACCACGATATCGACGATGCCATAAGGGCCGGGATACTGGCGGAGGAGGATCTCCCCCCGTCCACCCTGCAGGTACTGGGGCGCCATCACAGCCAGCGCATAAACACGCTGGTCAATGACATGGTGCAGGAAAGCAGGGATGCGGGCGATATTCTCATGAGCCGGGAGGTGACGGCTGCCCTGGAAGAGCTGCGCTCCTTTCTCTTCGACCGCGTGTACATAGGATCGGTGGCGAAGATTGAGGAGGGCAAGGCGGTTACCATGTTGCGGAGCCTCTTCGCTTTCTACATGCAGAACCCGGAGGAGATGCCCGAGGAGTTTCAGAGCGGAGAGGAAGAGCTGAGCGTGAAGGTCTGCGATTACGTGGCGGGGATGACCGACCGTTTCGCCAAGAGCAAGTACGACGAGCATTTTGTCCCCCGCGAGTGGGGGAAGCTGACGCAAGGATAAACGATGGCCAGGGGAAGAATAAGGGACGATGACATCGACAGGCTGCGCGAGCAGGTCAGCATCGTCGACGTCATATCAGACTACGTGCAGTTGAAGAAGGCCGGGCGTTATTTCAAGGGGTTGTGTCCCTTCCACGATGAGAAAACGCCTTCCTTCATGGTGGATCCCTCCAAACAGCTCTATCATTGCTTCGGATGCGGAGAGGGCGGTAATGTTTTCACCTTTCTGAAGAAAAAAGAGGGGCTGGAATTCCGTGACGCGGTGGAGAGGCTCGCCTCCCGCGCCGGATTCACGCTGCATTACGAGGGGGTAACGAAGGAAACCGGGGAGGCGGAAAGCCGGCGCGGCAGGCTCTTCCGCCTCAACCAGTGGGCTGCGGATACCTATCATGACATGCTCATCTCCCACGAAGCCGGTAAAGCGGCCCGCGATTACCTGGAGTCCCGCGGCATCGACAGGGAGGCCGCGAAGGTCTTCCGCCTGGGTTACGCCCCCGGCAACTGGGATTTTCTCTATCGCCAGGCAACGCGCAAAGGATTTACACCGCAGGATTTCATGGCGGTCGGACTGGGCCTGAAGGGAGAACGGGGCATTTACGACCGTTTCCGCGGGCGTCTTATCTTCCCCATACAGGACCTGCAGGACAGGGTCATCGCCTTCGGTGGAAGGGTGATCGGCGATGGACAACCCAAGTACATGAACTCCCCCGAAACCCCCATCTACGTAAAGAGCAGGCACCTGTATGCCCTGAACCTGGCCAGGCGGGAGATCGTACGCGAGGGATTCGCGGTACTGGTCGAGGGATATACCGACGTCATCGGCCTGTGGCAGGCCGGCATACGCAATGTTGCGGCCACCCTGGGCACCGCACTGGGGGAGGAACACCTCAAGCTCCTGTCACGTCTCACGGAACGCGTCATCCTGGCGTTCGATGCCGACGCGGCCGGTGTCAGTGCCAGCGAGAGGGGGCTCGAGTTCTACAGCGATTTCAATCTTGACCTGAGGGTCGTGTTGCTCTCGGAGGGCATGGACCCGGCGGACTTCGTCTCGGAAAGCGGGGCGGACGAGTTCAAGCTGCAGATGGAGAGGAGCGTGCCGCTGGTTGATTTCTGCCTGGACAAGGTGCTGGAGAGCCATGACCCCGCGGACACCAACTCGCGGCTGCACGGCGTGCGCAAGGCGGTGCACCTGGTAGGAAGCCTGGGACGTGATTTCGACAGCGAGCGCTATATCAAGGAGATAGCGGACTGGGCCGGCTCGGGTTACCAGGCTGTTTACGACCTCTACCTGCGCGACAGGGGAGATGCGGCAGCGGCAGGTACGTCCCCGGAATCATCCATAACCCTTCCGCCCCACATAAGGGCGGAAAGGGAAATCTTGCGCACCATCATGCATCATCCCTCTTTGCTGGAAAAGGCAAGGGACGACCTGGATACGGGGTTGTTTGAGGACCCCGGTTACCGTATAATCCTTCAAGCCCTCGTTGATGCGGCAGGTGAGGCTGGAACGGAGGCAGGGGAGGGATTGATCTCCGAGCTCGTCGAAGACCTGGAGGCGGAAAAAGTCAGGAATACGGCCACGGCGTTAATTTTCGACAAAAGTGGGAATGTTGATAATATAAGCATCGATGACGCTCTGGTCATATACGGGGACCTGCTGATTTCGCTGAAGGAGTTCTATTTCGAGCGTCAAATAAGGAGATTGAAGAAAGAGCTGGAGAACCACGCATCCGCTCCCCGGAGAGACCATGATCGCGAGCAGGAACTCACCGAGGAGATTTTTGCTCTCGAACGCCTGAAGCGAGAGTTAAGGTAGGGCGCTAAAGGGAATAAGAGGTTCGCTCGATTATCCATAAGGAAATCCTCTCTCAGGTGGTCATTAGTGGAAGACTGGAAAGACCTCGACTACGAAGAGATTAAGGAACTGCTCTCAAAGGGACAAGGTAGGGGTATTCTTACCCAGGAGGAGATAGGCGAGTCGCTGCAGGCCTTACACCTGAGTCCGGAGCAGATGGATCACTTCTATTCGCTCCTGGAGGAGCTGAACGTGGAGGTGGTGGATGGACCTTCCGCGGAAAACCTCCGTGAGATGGAGGAAGAGGAGACGGATGAGGCTGACGAGGAGAAGGAAGAAAGTCTGGACAAGGATATGGAACTAGCGGGCAAAACCCCAACCAACGACCCGGTCCGCATGTACCTCAAGGAGATAGGGAAGGTGCCGTTGCTAACGGCAAGCGAGGAAGTGGACCTGGCCAAGAAGATCGAGGCGGGCGAGGAGGCCTCGTCGAAGCTGCGCGAAAAGGGCGAGAAGCTGTCCCGTGAAGAGCTCAGGAGGCTGCGGCGCCAGGAGCGCACCGGGCAGGAGGCCAAGAGGAAGCTGGTAGAGGCGAACCTGCGGCTGGTAGTGTCCATCGCCAAACGCTACGTCGGCAGGGGCATGCTGTTCCTCGACCTGATCCAGGAAGGTAACCTGGGGCTTATCCGTGCCGTGGAGAAATTCGACTTCCGCAAGGGGTATAAATTCTCCACTTACGCCACCTGGTGGATAAGGCAGGCCATCACCCGCGCTATCGCCGATCAGGCACGCACCATCCGCATACCGGTGCACATGGTGGAGACCATCAACAAGCTCATCCGCGTGCAGCGGTCGCTCCTGCAGGAGCTGGGCCGGGAACCCACCCCCGAGGAGATCGCCGAGCAGATGGAGCTCACGCCGGAGAAGGTGCGGGAGATAATCAAAGTCTCCCAGGAGCCGGTGTCACTGGAGACCCCCATCGGCGAGGAGGAGGATTCCCATCTGGGGGACTTCATCGAGGACTCGGATGCCGTTGTGCCCATCGACGCTGCCTCCTTCATCCTTCTGCAGGAGCAGCTCGAAGACGTGCTCAACTCCTTGAACGAGAGGGAGAAAGAGGTAATACGCCTGCGCTTCGGCCTCACGGACGGCCATCCGCGCACCCTGGAGGAGGTAGGCCGGGAGTTCGGCGTAACACGTGAGCGCATACGCCAGATAGAGTCAAAGACGCTGGCCAAGCTGCGCCACCCGACCCGCTCCGCAAAACTCCGCGACTACCTCGAATAAACCAGGGGTCAGCCCTCCATTATCAACAACGAGGGTCAGGCCTCCACAAGAAATCGAGCAGGCCTCCTTTGCTCGAGATGCGGACCGTCGCTCCACTCAAGGTAATTGTCTGTATCGCTAAAGGCCTTCTTGCTGCGTTCCGACGCATATCTCGAGATGTTAATACTGGACCTGCTCATAATCGCGTGGATGGCCGCCGGCTGCATCTACTGGCTGGTGGTTCTCTATCTCACCATTCGTATCATTGTTTCGATACCCCTCATGGAAAAGATGGCGGAGCCTCGCCGGGACGAATGGCCGGGCGTTTCGGTTATCGTCCCCCTGCGCGACGAGGCGGACGATGCGAGTGATCAACTGGCCGGGCGCATGGAGGAGGATTACCCGTATCTCGATTTCGTACTGGTGGACGACCGCTCCACGGATGGCACCGCTTCACTCGTAGACGAAATGGCCGCCTCGCATGCAAGGGTAAAGGCGGTGCATATCGATGATCTTCCGGGGGGATGGCTGGGTAAGGTCTATGCCATGCAGCGTGGAGTCGAGGAGTCCTCTGGAGAATGGCTGGCTTTCAGTGACGCGGACACGACCGTTGCCCGCGGTACGCTGGCGAAGGCCGTGGACTACTGCGAGCGCGAAGGATTGGATCACCTCGCGGTCATACCCGGTCTGTACCGCGGCAAGTCACTTCAGGATTCCGTGTCCCAGGTGCTGCTGAGGGTCATGCTCATCGCCGAGAGAGTATGGAAGGTGGACGACGAGAAAAACAGAGCCGCCGTCGGATCGCCTTCCCTCGCCCTCGTGCGGCGTACTTCCCTGGTCAAGGCGGGCGGCCTGGCAGATTTGCGCATGGAACCGAGTGAGGATGTTGCCATTGCCCAGATGATAAAGGCGGCAGGGGGGCGCAGCGGCGTGGTTAACGGGCGAGGATACGTGGGAGCGAGTTTCTACCGCTCCTTGCGGGAGATGGCGGTGGGGCTGGAGAGGGGGGTCTACGCTTCCCTGGGCAATTTCAGTTTTGCGCGGGTAGTCTGGCTTTCCCTGCTCTTTTTTGCCCTGGAGTTCGGGCCGTACCTCTTCTTCTTTCCCTTTGACATCCCCCACCACGATCTCATCGGCACCGCCGTGGTATCGCTTGGCATAATCGTATCCATCCTCATATGCAGGTGGATGGGATTACCGTTGCTCGCCGCGTTCTATTTTCCCATCGATCTCGTCATCGTCACTTACATGTTCTTGCGAGCGGGGGTTGTCTGTGCCGTGCAGGGCGGTTTCTGGTGGCGGGGGACTTTTTATTCGCGGGAGATGCTCTCCATGGGCAGGAGGTTTACTTAGCACTGATCCGGTTACTGATCCGGTTTCCTCGGGAGGAGATATATGCCGGGCGCCGCGGAGAACGCCCGGCATCCAACCTCTTTACGCTTATATCTTGTTGTACTGAGTCATGGTAAGGTCATCGAATAAGGCCGCTACCTCGCCCATGGTGATTATAACGCTCAGCTCGGCCAGAGACCCGTCCTCGAAGGTAAGCTCGACCCACCAGTAACCTTCCTCGTCCTGGGTTGGTTCGTAGGCCCCTTCTTTCATGCCGCCCCAGGCATCGGTCTCGAAGGTGCCGTCGGCATCGAGGGTGATGTAAGTGCCCTCATCCGACTCGAAGGTACCGACAACGGAGTAATCCGTTAGATCTACGACACCGTTATCGTCTCCATCCATAGCCCCATTTATCAAGGTCCCGTTCTCGCCGCTGCCGTTGTCCTTCGAATCGCCGCAACCCGTTGCAGCCAGCATCACCGAGGCGATAACCAGGGCGAGCACGACGATCAATAGCAATTTCTTCAACTCTGGGCCTCCTCTCATCATCGATTGCGGTATAAATTCCTATGCTTTCATCGGAACCTCTTTGGGGCGCCTTTAATCTACCCGGGGTATCCACAACCCATTTAATTCATCAAGGCTCACCGCTGTCCTTTTAGGATACATAATTACGTGGATTGTGGAGGGCTGACCCCCGGTGTGGAGGGGTGACCCCTGATGTTGAAAATGGAGGGCTGACCCCAGGCTATTCTTGGGAGCGGACGATCTTGAGCACGGTCACCTGCGGGGGAGCATAGTTGCTGACGAAAAGCCTCTCGCCCTTCGCGTCCACGGCGATGCCGATAGGATCGGGGGTGTCGTAGGTGAAGATCTGCTCGCGAGCCGCCGTATCCACGCAGCTTATGGTGCCGTCGTCGTAGTTGCACACGAAGAGATAGGCGCCGTCCGGCGTCATGGTTATGGTACGCGCCTTGTTCCCTACCTTAACGGTCGATTCCACCGTCCCCGCGGCGCGGTTCACCACCGTTATGGTGCCGGGAATGTTGTTGCTCACGTAGATGGTGTTTCCACCCGGGGAGAGAACCGCGTGGCGGGGGTTCTCGCCGCAATATATCTGCCGCGTGACGGCGTGGCCGGCCGCCACGTCCACCTCGGCCAGGGTGTTGCCCCCCATGACGCATACGTAGACCTTGTCACCATCGGGGGAGAAGACCATGCCGCGGGGCGTCCCGTACATGGGTATGTCCTTTACGCGTGCACGCGCCTGCGCGTCAATGACCGTCACCGTATTCGAGTTCCAGTTGGCGACGTATACCCATGCGCCGTCCGGACTCACGGCGACCTCCTTGGGGATGCTTCCAGCGGGAACCTCTCCCACGACGGAGCCTGCCTCGGTATCGACTATCACCACCTTGGACGAGTTGTAAAGAGACACCCAGGCGTAGCGCCCGTCGGGGGAGAAGTCCGTCTCCACCGGCTCGTCGGGCAGGGAGATGATCTTGAGCACCTCGTAGGTGGCTGCGTCGAAGATGAAACTCTTATGGGCATAGAGGTCGTTGACGAATATGCGCTCGCCATCCGGCATGAGCTCCACCGATTTAGGCCCCGCATCTACATGGAGGATATCGATCGGAATCAGGCTCGTTATTGCGCCGGCGGCGTAATCCGGCTGCTCTTCGGCTGGCATCTCGTTCCGTGCCGGACCGCCCGCCTCGATCTGCTGTTCTTCACCGGCCTTCACGGTGCCTTGCGAGGCTCCACAACCCGCAACGGTCGGCAGGAACAGCGCGAGCGCCAGGATAATGAAGATAACCGCCGCAATAGCCGTCCGGCACCGGTCTGTCCGTCTTTTCATGCGCATGGTTGACTGCTTTCAGGTCTGGATTTCCATCCGACGATTATTTTCGCCGTAAGGCACGGGTCACCTGCAATATTCGGATGGAGAGAAGGCCGTTTACGTTCCATTCTCCATTCCGTAAGCCTTACGCCCTGCTTGGCTGCCCAGATGGTGGTCGAAGAAAACTGCCGGCCTGATACCCGTCAATAACCTAAAGATCGAACGGCTGACCCCATGCCTTTATACGCGCAGCCAGCCGGGTACGAAGAGGAAGGTGTAGCGCATGACGAACCTGGCATAGAGGGGGTACAGTTCGAGTCCTACCCTGCTCGCGGCCATGAGCCCGTAAGGATGCGTGAGCTCGATGAAAAGGCGGTTAAGATAGCTTAATTTCCATAAAAGGTTTATCCTGCGGAACTGCTTGAGCGCTTCCTCCGGCCGGCTCAGGGCCATGGCGGCTATCTTCCCGGTGACCAGGGCCCCATGTATCCCGAAGAGCAGCACGGGGTCCTGCGCCCCGGCCAGGGTCCCGGCCAGGATGAACCTGCCTGAGAAGAGCCGGGGATTGTTGATAGACCCCATGGGCAGGACGCCCACGTCCAGGTTGTGCCACTCCGGGAACTCGACACCCTCGTCCTCTGCCAGCTGGGCGGGGAACCATTCCTTGGCCTCGCGGGTAAGCGGTTTCTTGCGCTGGAACAGCAATGCGCCCGCAAGCCCGTGGATGGTGGAGAAGAAGGCGTAATCCTGCGTGCGGCGGTCCATGTACAGGATGACGTTGGGGCCGTCGTAGTCGTCGGCCACCATTCCCTGTCCGAAAAGCCCTTCCACGTGCACGTACGGGATATCGAGCGCCCTGTAGGCGTCCTCGAAGAGGCCGGCGGCGATGATGCTCTTGGGGGGCAGGTCGTCGAAGTCCCTGCGCGTCTTCAAGGGGTGGTTGAACTCGAACTTCACGCCTTCTCTGGCGGCGATGCTGTAGAGATACATGTCCATGGAATCCTTGCGCGAGCCGCGCTCTACCAGTACCGCGGGGACGTTATCCGGAAAATCGACGTCGAAGCGTTTACCGAAACTGTAGATACGGGTGCTGTGCAGGGGCATGCATGCGGGAGAGATGTCTATGCCGATATAGCGGGACAGCTTGTCCGTCTCCATGGGGGTGCCGTCGGCCATGACGTAGGTGAGTTCTCCGGTGGACATATCCCGTGCCGGGCCGCCCACCCCGTCCCGCCTCTCGAGGACCCTCACCTCGTGACCCTCGCGCCTGAGGTTGATGGCTGCACAAAGCCCCGCAAGGCCCGCACCGACAACTATCTGCTCGCCCATGCATCCTCCCCCCGTAAGAAACCCCTCCCAGGACGAAAGAGCATTGGAGCGGTGTCCGGGCCCCCCTGGAAATGCGGATAAGGCTTCCATTTGGAAACATCATCCACCTCTTCAGGTACAACCCGAGCCCCCGGTGCTTTCGCTAATATGATATCAGAAAGGTAATCCATTATGCGTGCAGGAACATGCTGCGCGCGGTTACGAGAGCAAGTTCAATCCACGCCTCGAGGGCGATTTGGACCGTATGCAGAAGCTATCAGAGGATCGCCAGCAATGCCGGCAGGCTTGCGTTGGTCGCCGCGACGATGGCGACAATAGCCCAGATGGTCCCGGTGATCACGGCTAAAGCCAGTCCTATCCAGCCGAGGATAATGCCCGCAGTCGCGTTGGATTCCCCGCTCATCCTTCCTCCGCTGGCCGCGATCTCGTTCCTGGCCGAATATCCGAGTACTATGGCGATGACCGAACAGATGATGGGGCAGATGAAAAGGCCGACGATACCCAGCACCAGGGCCGCCGTCGCCTTGCTGTTACTCACCTGGGCCATGCCCCCGTAAGGCATCGGACCGTAGGGGGTGCCGGGCGGAGGAGCCTGGGGAGGGTATGCCGCCGGCGGCTGCCCGTAGGGCGGGGGAGGCGGTGCCGCCCCTCCCGGCTGAAACCCCATGCCCGCGGATGGGGGTGGCGGCGCACCTGCTCCCGGAGCGGCTTCTTCCGCAGTGAAAGCACTTCCGCAATTTGTGCAAAAGGTAGCATCATCGGGGTTCTCGGCCCCGCATTTCGCGCAGTGTTTCATCCCTCGTCCCCTTTCCCGCGGTGTAACAGGAGTCCGTCCTTGTGCATTCCAGTATACCCTAACCGTAATTCTTTTTCCGTGAAGATGCTTCTAGAGAGAGCTGGAGATATAGCTGTATAAAGAGACCTTGCGTTGAGATCATCGAGAAAGAAGTTTATTCATCTACGGAGTGATCAGAAAGCCGCTGTCCACCAGCCAGGCGTAAGCGGACAGGGCCGCCTTCGCCCCCTCCCCCGCTGCGATGATTATCTGTTTCTCCACCACGTTGGTGACATCACCCGCAGCGAAGACCCCGGGGACGCTGGTGCGGTTGTTGGAATCGATGACGATCTCGCCCAGCTCGTTCAATGCGATATCGGGGGGGAGGAAAGCGGTGCTGGGGACACTGCCGACTTCGATGAACACTCCGGCGACCTCTCGTGACCTCTCGCCCTTCTCGTCCGTGAAATCGATGGCCTTGACGAACCTTTCTCCCCGTATTGCCGTGACTTGCGCGGACGTGTACACCTCGATCTTATCGCTCGCCAACACCTGGTTGCGGCGGATCTCGTCTCCCGACAGGCAATCCTCATCGGTTATCATGAAGATCATCTCGGCGATCTGCTTGAGTTGCAGAGCCGCATCCAGTGCCGAGTTGCCTTCGCCGATCACCGCCACCCTCTTGCCGCGGAAGAGGGGGGCGTCACAGGTGGCGCAGTACGCGACTCCGCGGCCGCGGTATTCGTCCTCCCCGGGTATACCCAGCATGCGGGGCACTTTACCCGAGGCCACGATGACCGCGCGCGCCTCCTGCTCGCCGTCCTTGTCGGCGGCTATTACGAATCCGTCTCCTCGTTTCTCCAGGGAGGTCACGTTTCGCCCATCACGAAGCTCCACCGAGAAGTTGTCCAGGTGTTCGCGGAAACGCTCCACGAGCTCCACGCCGGTTATGAGTTGATATCCCAGGTAGTTCTCGACCTCCCAGGACCAGGTCGCCTGCCCTCCGATATTGGATGAGACCACGAAGGTGTCCATCATTTTGCGCGCGCAGTATACCCCGGCCGAGAGGCCGGCCGGCCCGGCCCCGATGATGACCGCGTCCTTCATCGCCTTCCCGTTCCGCTAGATCGTGGCCGCTTGCCCGCCCGAGCGGTACTCCTCCAGGAGCTCCCTGAAATAGGCTCCCTCCAGTGTCTCCTTGTGCAGGAGAACCTCGGCGATACCCTTCAGCGCCGCCGTGTTTTCCTCCAGGATATCCCTCACGCGGTCGTAGTTGCTGGTGATGATCCTCTTCACTTCCTGGTCTATCAATTCGGCGGTGGCCTCGCTGTAGTTGCTTTCCTTGTTGTAACCATACTCTCCCATGAGCAGGCGTGCGCCCCTCTCCGCTCCCAGGGAGACAGGCCCTATACGCTCGCTCATGCCGTAGTCCTCCACCATCTTACGGGCCATTATAGTCACCTTTTCCAGATCGTTCTGGGCACCGGTGGAGACCTGCTTGAAAATTATCTCCTCGGCCACGCGCCCTCCCAGCAGCACGGCCAGGCGGTCTTCCAGCTCCGGGCGCATCATAATATAGCGGTCCTCCTCCGGGAGCTGCATGGTCATACCCAGGCTGCCGATGCCGCGCGGGATGACCGTGATACGGTGAACGGGATCGGCGTGCTCGAGCAGGGATGCCGCCAGCGCGTGGCCTACCTCGTGAAAGGCAACCACCCTGCGTTCCTTGTCGCTCATCACCCTGCTCTTGAGTTCCAGGCCGCCTATGACGCGGTCGATAGCCTGCTCGAAGTCCTCCTCGAACACTTTTTTCTTGTCCTTGCGCGCCGCGAGCAAAGCGGCTTCGTTCACCACGTTGGCCAACTCCGCTCCCGCGAAGCCCGGCGTGCGGGCTGCGATCTTCTTCAGGTCGACGTCGTCGGCCAGCTTTACCCGGCGGGAGTGCACCTTGAGGATCTCCTCGCGTCCCTTTATGTCGGGACGGTCGATCATGATCTGGCGGTCGAAACGCCCCGGCCTGAGGATGGCGCTGTCCAGGACCTCGGGCCGGTTGGTGGCGGCGAGGATGATCACCCCGGTCTGGGGATCGAAACCGTCCATCTCCGAGAGCAGCTGGTTGAGTGTCTGCTCCCGCTCCTCCGTGCCCCCGCTGGCCATTATCCCGCCGCGTACCTTTCCGATGGACTCGATCTCATCGATGAAGACGATGCAGGGAGCCTTGGCCTTAGCCTGCTCGAAGAGGTCGCGCACCCGCGCCGCGCCCACACCCACGAACATCTCCATGAACTGGGAGCCGCTGATGGAGAAAAACGGGACGTCGGCCTCTCCCGCGACGGCGCGGGCCATGAGGGTCTTGCCCGTCCCGGGGGCGCCCACCAGCAGCACTCCCTTGGGGATGAGGGCGCCTATGCTCCTGTATTTCTGCGGGCTGCGCAGGAAGTCTATGATCTCCCGCAACTCCTCCTTCGCTTCGTCCAGGCCGGCGACGTCGTCAAAGTTTACGCGTTCGACGCTGCGGTCGTAGAGTTTCACCTTGGATTGTCCGAAGGACATGGGACTGGCACCGCCGATACGGCGGGACAGGCGGCGGAACACGAAGAACCAGATGAACACGATGAGGCCGAGCGGCAGCATCCAGGTGAGCAGGAAATCGCGCCAGAAGGTGTTCTCCACCCTGCCCGAGAACTCAACGTCCTTCTCCGAGAGCAGGTCTATGAGCTCCTGGTCATCGGTATTCGGAATGCGGCTGGTGACGAAGTTGCTCTCACCGTCCGCGGTCACCAACGTCCCCTCGATCCTGGTGTCGGTAACGGTGACCTCGGTCACATCGCCGGCTTCCAGGCGCGTCAGGAATTCGCTGTAACTTATCTCCGAGGACTGGAAAGGATTGGCGAACTGTATGCTCAATATGATGGCCAGCGCAATCAGACCGTATATTACGTACAGCCAGACCTTTTTCTTTTTCCCTTCTTCCATATAAGCCATTATACCCAAGAGTCACCGCCATGCTCTTCATCCTCGCCCTTGACAGCGCCGGGGGTCAGCCCTCCATTTTCAACATCGGGGGCCAGGCCTCAATTCCACGCATCGTCGCTGGACGGATGAGGGCCTTCAGGATCGAACCTGCCTCGTCCCCTGCGATCGAGTCAGGCTCTCTTCCCATGCAAGTCGAGAGGCCGTGATTTCGAGCGCGAGGCCCCTTTAGGCGTTAAGCGAACGGCTATTCAGGGAATAATGACTTATGTCGTGATGCAGGGACTTACGGGAGTAGTCCGTTACGATCGTCGGTGAGCGGCGTTTTGTGGTTGCTTTACTCAACCTATGAAATATGTCCGTGTCCGGTGGAAACAAGTAAGGGCGGCGCCGCAGAGCGTGAGGCCCCGATTTTAAAGGAGGTGATCGATTGGCAGCGACCAAGAGCGAACCAGAAGACCAGTGCGTGAAGCCGGCAAAGGGCATTATCTCACAGCCTAAGGCCGGAGCGGCAACAGCAAGCGAGTCCGCTGCACCAGAGGGAGGTTCCGAGGTGATTGCACGAGTTGGAAAGCCCGCCCCGGATTTCGAAGCGAGCGCTTTCGTGGCAGGCGGCTTCAAGAACGTCAGGCTGTCGAGTTACAAGGGCAAGAAATGGGTGGTGCTGTGTTTCTACCCCGGAGACTTCACCTTCGTATGACCTACTGAGCTGTCGGCAGTTGCCGCCAAGTACAATGAACTGAAGAAACTGGGCGTTGAGGTCCTCTCCATGAGCGTAGACAGCAGGTTTACGCATAAGATCTGGCAGGAGGAGGAGCTCTCGAAAATGGTCAAAGGGGGCATTCCCTTCCCTATGCTCACGGATGCCGGCGGCCGTATAGGCCGTGCCTACGGCGTTTACGACGAGGAAGCCGGTGTTAACATACGGGGCCGCTTCCTCATAGATCCGGAAGGGATTATCCAGGCCATGGAGGTTATGACCCCCGCGGTAGGACGCAACGTCTCGGAACTGATCAGGCAGGTCAAGGCATTCCAGCACGTGGCGAAGACCGGGGAGGTCATGCCGTCCGGATGGCAGCCCGGAAAGCCCACCTTGAAGCCAGGGCCGGAGCTGGCGGGAAAGGTATGGAAGGAATGGAAGGTGGAATCCGCCTTCTGAAAGACGCTCCAGAACCTAGCCCAACAAAAAAAGAGGCGCCCGCAAGGGCGCCCTTTTTTTCGTATCACCTCGCGATAGCCGGCGCGACGGTGTCCAGCGCCCGGACATTTCCGAATGTCCGGGCCTGGCACGGGTGCGTCCTCAGCTCGATTTCCACAGACCGTGGATGTTGCAGTACTCGCGGGCGGTAATGCCTTCTTTCGGGGGCTTGAACTCGCCTCGCGGCTCCATGCCCGGCTTCAGGAAGATACGCGAGTACCTGTCGCCGACGATGATCTGTACCCACTCGATGTAGTGTTCGTCCTGCATGGGATGGGCCACATCGCCCACCTTGACCAGCACGCCGTTCTCCATTACCTCGACCACCGGCACGTGTTTCTCCACCGCCGCATCAACGGTATTCTCCTGCTGCAGCAACATGTCCTCTCCGCAGCAGACCAGCGTTCCTTTGCCGCCGTGCAGCACCTCGACGATGTTGCCGCATATCTCGCACTTGTACACTTCCAGCCTCTCTGCCATTTCCATACCTCCCTATGTGATGTATACGTGGACCGGCTACTGCCGTGCCCGGTCCGGCGATCAGAATCTTCTGGATGTTGTCCGAGGTGGATCCGATCTCTCCCAGAACCTCGTAGTGATTGCCCGCATGTACCCGTTCGGCATACGCTATGGCCCTGAACATCCTGGCCATCTCACTGAGGCCTTCCTCCTCGGCCTTGTCGGCGAAGTGCTGATACCTCATATGGGCCATGCTCTCGCCGGCGAAGGCTTCGTTGAGGAACTTTCCCGTCATCTCTCTCATACCCTCTTTACCTCCTCTCTATAGTCCTTTCGCTCATCTATCATTCCCTCGCCCAACGGGTATAAAACCCACCGTCGCGCATTCGCTTGCCATGAATCAGGACGCGAAATTGCACTATATGCGTGCCGCGACAGGACCGTTGCAGCCCGGGCTCCGCTATACCTTGCCGCTTGACTACCCGGACTGCAAGCAGGTACGTTGCGGTACATGCGGTAGAAGATGTGTGGACGAGCGGGGATAATGTTAGCATTCAGGCAGCATATTGTATGACGGACGCGAGGTGGTACGCGATGATAGAAGGTCCGCGTGAAATCCTGCTGCGGGTGATCGCCGGAAGGGAGCTGGACGGTTGTTACCTGGAGCCGCGCGACTTTAAAAAGGGGAGGACGGAGAGGGAATCGTATTTTAACATCTTCCTCACACGCGGCGACATATTATCCCGGGGGCCGGTAATACAAGGCCTCTTTTTTGTGGGCAGGGGGCACTACATAAAGGCCTGGATCGAGTTCCGCTACAATCCCAAGGCCGAGTTCCCGGATGGTGACGTGTTAGACCTCGAGGAGAAAGGGCTTTCCCGCGAGCTATTTACTTTCCTGGGTGGTCTTATCCCTGCGGGGGGTTCCATGATGGTGATCTACGGCGCGGAACCCCATCCGCTCTGCGTCGATACGGAGAAGGGCCTCAAGAGGAATTTTCCGCCTGCGGCGACCCCTATCGGCTATTATCTCTGGTCCATCGGTTTGCGCTGGTTCAAGGACTGGTATTTTTCCGAGGGCTGGATGGAGGGGGGCATGAAGCTTCAAGCCACCCGGCCTTTGGATGAGGATGCAACGGTAAAGCGGGAAGCGAAAGCGAGAGAGGAATTGGTGATATTCATAGAAGGGTTGCGCGGTAGGGTCCTCTCCGCCCTTGAAGAGGATGCGCTGCGCAGGGCCGGGGAGATATTTTCTTCCCTGAAGAGCGGCATCTAGGGTTTACCCAGGACCTTTTCTTTAAGGGTCGCGTTGAAGGCCGGGAGGTCATCCGGCACCCTGGAGATGATGATGTTACCGTCCACGACCACCTCGCGCGGGAAACGGGAAAACCTAAACGAGGATCCCAGCGAGTAATATATTGATGTACCTGTCCACCAGGTCGGTGAGTTCGACATCCTCCAGTCCCGGGTATTTGAAGACGTCCTTCTCTATGAGGAGGTATCCCATCATGCCCATGAAAGCCGAGGTGGCGAGAACCGGATCCACATCCTCCTTCAGCAGGCCTTTGTCTTTCCAGAGTCCGATACATTCCCTTACGAATTCCCGGGAGGGATCGAGGACCTTTTCCAGGAAGGGCCCGGCCGCCTCCGGGTTCTTGACCGATTCCCCGATTACCATGCGCAGAAAATCCCAGTCTGAATAGACGAAAAGGAACATCCCGCGGGCGATGAACTTCAGCGCCGTCTTTGGCTCGAGTTCCGGCATGAGTTCCCTGACCAGGTCCAATGCCTGTATGGTCGATGTGTGTGCGTCAACCACTGCCTGGAATATCTCTTCTTTGCTGTCAAAATACCTGTATAGCGCTCCTCCGGTGATGCCAGCGGCCTTGGCGATCTCGACCACGGTGGCGCCGTGCAGCCCCTTGTCCGCGAAGACTTCCAGGGCGGCCTGGACTATCTTCTCGCGGGTGGAAAGCACCTCTTCTTCTATCGTCCCTTCCTCTATGCCGGCTTCCTCGTCATCCATGCTACACACTCCTTACGTGGCTCTGCTAACTACATTATCCTAACATAATGCGACTAACAAGCAAAATTAAAATACATACTTGACACATTAGGTAATATTATTATATACAATTAGTAATAATCATATTACTAATGATAACATAAACATATTTTAGCTGTTCAACAGGGAGGAGATGTTCGGTATGACGCGCGTGTTCGCAGCCAGGTACCTTTTCCCGCCTCTTTTCCTGGCCGTTATCTGCTCTATTTTGGTGCCCGGGTGCCTGGGTGGAGCGGAAGACCTGGAGACGGAGGCGGTGGGTATACAGGCCATTTCGCTTACGGTTTCCGGCAGCGGCAGGTTGGAGGCGTATGAACCCTGCTACGTCTATCCCGGAGCCGACGCTGTCCTCGCTGCGCTCAACGTGCGAGACGGCGACAATGTCGAGGCTGGCCAGGTCATAGCGAGCCTGGACACGGTTGCGCTGGAGAAGAATTTCAAGGAAGCAGAATCTAATTACCTCACGCAGTCCAGCATGGGTGACATCTTCCGGTCCCTGTTCTCCGATCTCGCCTCCCTTTTCGGGGCGGTCAACGCCAGTCTGGGCCTCGTAGAATATTACCGCTCGGGGCTGCGGGCGGTAGCCGCGGAATACGGCGACGAGCTGTCCTCGCTAGTACCACAACTCCCGCCGGAGGTCCAGGAAGTAGTGGACGATGTGCGCAGCAGACTGCAGAGGGATTACGATCTCTTGACCGCGGATGCACCTTCCGCCCCCCGCTTGAGCGGGAGCGGTTACCCCGCTTCTGCTGCCGCTGCCGACGCAGCCCGCAGCGAGCTGGCGTATACCGTCTTCCAGGAGGCCGCCGAGGACCTCGCCAATCCGGATATAGTCGCACCCGTTTCGGGCAACGTGTTCTTCATGCGCGGGGGAGGACTGGTCCCGGAAGACCTCGTCTCCAGCGCTATGAGCAGCGAGACGGGGGGATTCACCTCCAGCATGAATTTCATCGCCGGCGGAGTAGAGGGGATGTTGGAAGACACGGTTTTCGATATCGTCCTTCCTGAACTCGAGATAGGTGTGGGCAGCCTGGTGAAAGAGAACAGCCCCGCCTTCTTCATCGTAGACCTCGACCATCTCCTGCTCAGGTTGAAGGTAGAGGAATTGGATGTGGGGCTGGTGCATGAGGGTCAGAGGGTCGACGTCTATCTAGATGCACTTCCCAATGCGGTCCTGGAGGGAAGGGTCATCCACGTGGCCAACCGTTCCAGCCTCAGCCTCTCCGATACCCCCCTCTTCGAGGTAGCGGTCGAAGTGAAGGCGCCGGGCGAAAACCTCAAGCTGGGCTATTCGGCCCTCGCGGATATCCATGTGGTTGATGGGGAGGAAGCCGTAGTGGTCCCCCTGGAAGCGGTGCTCATGGAGCCGCGTCCGCACGTCTACGTAGTGGAAGACGGCGCGGCGCGCGAGAGGAGGGTTGTGCTGGGCATAGAGATGGAAGACCGCGTTGAAGTCCTCGAGGGCCTGGAGGAGGGTGAGAACATCGTGGTCAAAGGGGCGCACAAGGTAACGGAGGGTGATAGGGTGTGACGCATTTCGCGCGCGCGGGGGGAAGCATATCGGTCCGCTCGGTCTTCAAGACATACAGGATGGACGGCGTAGAGGTAAGGGCATTGAGGGGAGTGGATCTCCACCTTTCCCCCGGCGACTATGCAGCCATCATGGGCCCGTCCGGGTCGGGAAAGTCCACTCTCTTGAACATCGCAGGATGCCTTGACCACCCCACCTCGGGTGACGTTTTCGTAGATGAGGTCGACACCGGGGACATGCAGGACAGGGAGATGGCCGCGCTGCGCAACCGCTGCATCGGATTCGTGTTCCAAGCGTTTCATCTCCTGTCTCGCACATCCGCTGTGTGCAACGTGGAGGTCCCCCTGCTCTACCGCGGAACAGGCCGCCGCGAACGGCGCAGCCTGGCCCTCGCTGCCCTGGAGGAAGTGGAATTGAGCCACCGTGCGGAGCATTTTCCCTCCCAGCTCTCCGGAGGCGAGCAGCAGAGGGTGGCCATAGCAAGGGCCCTGGTGTCGCAACCGCGTATCATCCTCGCGGACGAGCCTACAGGGAACCTGGACAGTCGTTCAGGAGAGGGGATCCTGCATATCCTGGACGGCGCACATGGGCGGGGCATCACCCTTCTGATGGTCACCCACGACCGTGCCGTTGCGGAGCGTGCACAGAGGATAATCCACTTCAACGACGGGCGCATTGCGGGTACAGAGATATCTGCGGGGGATAGATCCGCCTGCTGCTGCGGAGGGAGGAGGGGACTCTGCGATGAACCTGTTTGAATCCCTGCGGGCCTCTCTCGGAAGTCTGTGGGCCAACAAGCTGCGCGCGTTGCTGACCATGACGGGAATCGTCATGGGAACTTTCCTGGTCTTCGTGATGTACTCGGTAGGGGGAGGCGCGACCAGGGAGGCTAAAAAGGTCATCACCGACCTGGCTCCCAATGCCGTAGGGGTGGTATACGGATATTTTCCGCTGGACATGGAGCTGTCGGACATCACCTTTTCCCCATCGGAGATGCTGCAGCATATGGAGGACCTGGGTACGAACCTCCCGCTTATCAGCAGCGAATTGAAGCCGGAAATGGCCTTTGCCCTGCAGAGGGAACTGCCCGAGGGATGCCTGGCAACGCCCTTGAGCATAGATCTCAAGAGGGTGGAGTTCGGCCAGCGCAGCCGCAACGTTTTCGCTTATGCCACTAACGAGAACTACCCCGGGGTCCGCGATCAATCCCTGGCAAGGGGAAGGTACTTCGCGCGCCGGGACGAGGGGCGCAGGGTATGCGTGCTGGGAAGCGGCTTGAGCCTGCGGATTTTCGGGGATATCGATCCGGTAGGGCGAGAGATACGGGTCAACGGCAAGCGCTTCCGGGTCTTGGGGGTACTAGAACCCAAGGGCAAGACCATGTTCATGGACAACGACGACCTGCTGCTCCTGCCCTACTGGGTAGGCGGACACCTGGGACCGGATAAGACCGACGGCTTTCTCGTCTCCGCCCCTACTCCCGAGCACATGCGAGAAGCCAAGGCGACCTGTACCGCGGTGCTGGAACGGCAGGTCGGGGAGAAGGCCTTCACCGTGATCACCCAGGAAGAGATGCTGGCCCTGGCCGGTGATGCAACCCGCATGGTCAACCTCATGTCGGGGATCGTCATCTTCGTCGGCCTGCTGGTAGGCGGGATAGGGATCATGAACATCATGCTGGTGGCAGTCTCCGAGCGCATCCGGGAGATAGGCATCCGCAAGGCGTTGGGTGCCAGGGCAACCGACATCCTCAAGCAGTTTCTCCTCGAATCGCTGCTTCTCGGTATCGCCGGCGGAACGGTCGGTATCTTCATGGGTCTTGGGTTCATGAAGGTGATAGAGGCGATCTTCGATTTTCCTCCCCATATAGGGATGGCCTCTATCCTCGTCGCCCTGTTCTTCTCCATGGGGATGGGTGTCATCTTCGGGGTGTGGCCAGCCATGAAGGCGGCGTCCCTGCATCCGGTGGTGGCGCTGGGACATGAACTATGAGTGACTCGGAACGGCATGAAGCCGTGGAGAGAAAGGAAGTGATTGCGGTGGATTACGACGCCATCGTTATCGGCGCGGGGATAGGCGGCCTGTCGGCCGGCGCCGTACTGGCGAAGGAAGGACTTAGGACCCTGGTCCTGGAGCAGGCGGATGCGGTGGGAGGATGTGCCGGCTCCTTCGAGAACTTGGGCTTCAGCTTCGACGTGGGCGCCTGCATCATAGAGGTGCTAGAGGCCCACGCGTCCTTTTACGAGAGGCTGGGCTTGAGTATGGACGAATATATCACCTTTCTGCCCAACGACCCCCTGTACGAGCTGGTGGACATGCTCAGCGGAGAGCGCTTCACGGTGCCGGCATCGGCTGAAGGGACCGCGGAGATCATCGGTCGGCACAGCAAGGCCGATGCGGCATCATTCCTGCGCTTCATGCGCGAGCAGGGGAAACTGATGGACGATTTCACCACTGCCGTCTTCACCACCCCGCAGTGCAGCGCCCTGGACCTGCTGAAGGTATTCGCGAAATGTCCGCGGGCCGTAGCCAATCTCCGCTATCTCATGCTGCCCTTCAACAAGGTTGCGGACATGCTTTTCGTCCATCCCTTCACCCACCGGCTCATCTGCAACTCCTCGGTGATAGGCGGCCTGCCCCCCTCCCGCCAGGTGGGGATGATGTTGTGGCAGACCTACGCGGAGCACAACGGCATGTACTATCCGCGGGGAGGTATGGGGGCCGTCCCCCGCGCCATGGCCCGTGCCTTGCAGGATGTCGGAGGCGAGATAAGGCTCTCTTCCCGGGTGGACCGACTGCTGCTGGAGAGTAAATCGGCCCGGGGCGTGGTCCTCGATGACGGTACCGCCATAACCTCCCGGATAGTGGTAAGTGACGCCAATGCCACCAACCTATACCTGAAGATGATCGGTGAGGAACATATACCCAGTGCGGTGGCCAAGGGGCTGCGCAGCTACGAGCTCTCTCCCAGCTGCGCCGTGGGCTACCTCGGCCTTGATTACCGCCCTCCCATGCAGGCGCAGCACATCATGGCGCTGGCGGAGCCGGATCTCATCGACCTGTTCTGGGGCGATATCTACGGAAAGGGCACCGCCGTGCCTCAGTCGGTGGGCCTCATCTCCAGCCCCAGCCACATGGATGCCTCGCTTGCGCCCGAGGGGGGGGCCGCGCTTTCCTTCGTCACTATGGCGCCGCGCCACCCCGCGGGCGCTGCCTGGAGCGAGATGAAATGGGATTACCTGGAGCACGGGATCGAGATGCTGGATGCGATATACCTTCCCGGCATAAAGGACCATATCGTCTTCAAGACCATCGCCACGCCGGAGGACCTCGAGAGGAGGCTGCTCATCCCGGGCGGCAGCATATACTCCTACTCCATGTCGGTGCTCAGCCAGATGATCTTCCGGCCCTGCAACCGCTCCAAGTGCATAAAGGGCCTCTACCTGTGCGGCGCCAGCGCCCACCCGAGCGGCAGCGTACCGGGAGCCCTTTACGGGGGGTTGCTGACGGCCGACCTGTCGCTCAAAGATCTGAACGGGAGGTGGAAGGGATGAGAAAGCCCTATGTTGTTCTGCTGTCCACGCTGCTGGTAGTGCTGGGATCGTGGCTGATGATCATGGGCATCATACACGGCAGCTTCAGCCAGGAACAAGACCGTTCCCTAGTCAACCTGACCCTCATGGGCGGTTTCGCGGTGGTGCTGCTGGTCGGCCTGTCTCTTTCCCGCATCACCGCGCAGGATTACCGGACTGTCTATACGACCGCGATATCCCTCTTGAGCCTCGGCCTGCTACTGTTGGGCGTTTTTTTCGGGCTCATGGGCATGATGGTAGACCCCGGGACATACGGGGTCCTGCTCGCCGTATTCCTGGTTCCTTATGGACTGGCCCTGATCATGAACGGAGTCGCGCACTATTTCCTGTCCCAGCAGGTCTATCGCCTGTATTTCTTCGACTTCATGCGCTCGTTCCCACAGATCTATCGGCGCTACCGCATTTGAGGAGAGCGTGATAAGAGCGAGGGACAGGAAACGAAAAAAAAGGAGGAGAAGAGATGAAAGAAAACAGGAAAAAGAGACAGGAGCAGAGCGCCTCTCTGCACACAGGTTTCCTTTCCAGGGCCATGGAACTCATGGACCCGGAGTTCATGGCCAGGACGCTGGAAACAAATCCCGACTTCGTCCTGGGCATGTTGGAGTCCCTTCCCCCACACGCTTTGACCGAGGCGGTATGCGGGCATCCCGAGCTCTTTGCAAGGCTGGTGAGGAGCATGCCCCGTGAGGTCCTACGGAGGATGTTGGAGGGTAATCGCGAAATTATATGCGAGATCGTGCTGCGGTTGGATACGGACCTTCTCATGGAGATGATGGGATCATAGGATGAGCGTGGTGAAGAACGGACTCACGGGGAGCGCTTTCAGGTTCGAGAACGGCGTTGTGACGTCTCCGCCGAAGACCCTGCTTACCCTGTATCAACGCAAAGGCCTCAGTATAGCCCGCGCGGGGGCACCGTCTCCCCTCTCGACCTTGAGCGGCAGTCAGGCCAGCTCGTAGTCGCCCGGCGGCTCAGGTCACGTCCACGAGGGAGGAGATGCGTGGGATGAGGCTGTCCATGAAGGAGGGGTCCTCTATGGTAAGCTCTATGGCCCCTTCCGGGCAGACCTCTACGCAGTGGCCGCAGCCGCGGCACCCCTCGCCGATGACCGCCCGGCCCCCCTCGACGTGGATGGCATCTGCGATACACGCGTCCTGCTCGCAGATGCCGCAGCCGGTGCATCTATCCGTTACCGCGACCCTGACGCCCGGCATGCGGTGTACCTTGTCGCTCACCTTGTGCGAGAGGACGGGCAGGATCTTCCACAGGCAGCAGCAGGGGCAGCAGAAGCACACGGTGAGCAGCTTCGTCCCGGGGCGCACGTTGAGCCACCTGGTGTCTATCCTGTTTCTGCCTATGAGCTGAAACAGCCCGGCCTCGCGCGCCCTGCGCACGTGCTCCAGCGCTTCTTCCCTGGTCACCTGCCGCCCCAGCTCGGGGTTGATGCCCATGGCCGCCTCGCCCATGAACAGGCAGCCCAGGTCGATGGGGTAATCCTTGCAACCAGTTGCGTCGCGGCATATGCACTTGTCCATGATCCAGAGGTAATTTGCCTTTGCGATGAAGCTCTCCACCACCTTGGAGGGCAGCACTATATCCTCGGCCTCTATCTCCTCGTTCACCTTTACGGTACGGTCCTTGGGTAGGTAGATGATGTCGTCTCCCGCGAAGAGCAGGTAGTCGATGCCCTTTCCTATGAGGGGAAACTTGGTCAATCGCGCCATTATGAAACGCTGTGGAAAGGTCTTCTTGATCAGGTTGACGAACCATACTGGACTGGACATGTTATTCCCCTCCCTTGGCCGGAAGCCTTTCCGGCAGCTGCATGAAGAAGCCGGGCGTCTCGTCGATATGGACGGTGACGTCGCCCAGGCGCAGGTCCAGGACGTGGCCTCCTGCGCTCCTGTCGGCGGTGATGAAATGCAGGTGGTAGCCGGGAGCGTTGATTTCTCCCAAGTAGGCCGGGCACCAGAACCCCACCAAGGTACCCTCCGCGCCTTCCAGCTCGAAAACCGTCTGCTGCGCGACGGCGTCGCTCAAGGGAGGATAGGGCTTCTCCTGCGCGGGGACGCTCCGGGCCTGTACGTGGTCGAAGCGCCCCTCGACCTCTATGGCATAGAAGATGTTGCGCGAGGGGAGCATGCCGTCGATAAAGGCCTGCAGGCCCTCGTAGTCCATGCCCTGTCCGGGCCGTGCCTCTAAGTCAGCCTCGAAAAAGGTGACCATGGCGAAGGGCGCTGTCGCGGACCCATCCACGACATAGACCTTTCCGTCGGTCTTTATCTGGTAGAAAACGCCGTCCAGAGCGATCATCTCGCCGTCCAGGCCTTTAAAAGTCCCCAGCCCGGTATCTCCGCGCTCGCCCAGCTCGGCATAGGAGACATCTCCGTCGTAGAGCCCTTTCTGCAAGGCTCCCAGTGTCGAGGCCTGGTAAAGCGTATCCCGGTCTATGCCGGTTTTCTCTCGTTTCTCTGCTTGGGTGCATCCGACCGTCACAGCGGCGCTGAGCGATACGGACAGCAGGGCACATAACAGCAAAAGGACTGCACCGCCGGGGCCGTATCGCCTCATCTGGCTGCTCCCTTGACGGCGGCCTGGTTGATGAGGTTCGCGAAGTACCCGGCCCCGAAGCCGTTGTCGATGTTCACGACCGCCACCCCCAGGGCGCAGGAATTGAGCATTGCGAGGAGGGCCGCCATGCCTCCGAGGCTTGCCCCGTACCCTATGGAGGTGGGTACCGCGATGACCGGGCATTCGACCATGCCGCCCACGATACTGGGCAGCGCTCCCTCCATGCCGGCCGCTACGATCACCACGTTGGCTCCGAGGAAGATCTCGGCGCGGGAGATGATACGGTGCATGCCCGAGACGCCGACGTCGTAGAGCCTCTCCACGGCGTTGCCGGTGAGTTCGGCCACGATGGCGGCCTCCTCGGCCACCGGGATGTCCGCCGTGCCGGCCGTGATCACGACGATCTTTCCAGCCAGCTTTTTTTGCTCTCTGCGGATGAGGATGTAGCGCGCCTGACGGTGGTATTCCGCTTGCGGGCATACCGCGCGCACGTCCTCGTAAACCTCGTCCGAAGCGCGCGTAAGAAGGATGTTACCCTGGTTCTTCTCCATGAGAGCTTCGACGATGGGACGGATGGTATCCCTGTGCTTGCCCTCGCAATAGACTACCTCCGGCAATCCCTTGCGCAGTTCCCGGTGGTGGTCCAGAACGGCAAAGCCCAGGTCGGTGACGGGCTCCATGGCTATACGCGAGAAAGCCTCGCCGGTGTCCATCTCACCCTGGCGTACTTTTTCCAGTAACTCTGCAAGCTCCTCTTTACGCACGGCGCTCCTTTGACTAACGCACCCGCTTAATCCCGCCAGGAAGAGTACACCTCTCGGGTGTTGCCCCTATTATATATGGGATCGAAGCGGGATGAGCCCGCTTTTGCTGCCTCAGCAGCGGTTTGCCCGCCGCGGACCGCATTATCCGCAGCTCGAAGGTATTCGCGTGCAGGCCCTGGAATATTTCTACGTGATACCTGGAAATGCTTGAAAGCGGGGAGGCCGTGGAGTTGGCTAAGCGAAGCCCGAGTAAGACCGCCGGCGCTTGCGTGCTGGCGTTGCTCGTTGTGCTTTATATCCCTGCCTTCTACGCGGCGGTCCCCGCCGCCGCCTTCAACTGGTCTCGAGCTGCGACGGCCGGTTTCGACAGTGCGGGCAACACCACCGCCGCCGCCATGGCTTTCTACGGCAGCCGCCTCTATGCCGGCACCTATAACGTGCAGGGCTGCCAGGTATGGTCGTGGGACGGCATCTCCTGGAGAAAGGAGGTAGGAGGGGGTGAGGCAGGCTCCCTGACCGGACCGGGTTTCGGCAATTCCAGTACCAACAACGTATCCTGCATGGCAGTGTACGGCTCAAAACTATACGTCGGAACCCGCAACCCCAGCGATGGATGCGGGGTCTTTTCCTTCGACGGCGCCGCCTGGAAGCAGGAAATAGGTAACGGTGCTGACGGCACTCCTGCCGGCCCCGGATTCGGGGACCCGTCCAACAACGACGTGCACAGCATGGCCGTGCTGGACGGCCGCCTCTATGCCGGGACTTACAACCCCGGCGGCTGCCAGGTATGGTCGTATGACGGCGCCTCCTGGAAACGCGTGGCGGAGGCGGGATTCGGCGATCCCGAAAATCACGGCGCCGCCTGCATGGCAGTTTATTTCGAGAGCCTTTACGTCGGGACTTTCAACAACGACTATGCTTCCGGCTGCCAGGTGTGGTCTTACGACGGGGATTCGTGGACCCAGGAGGTCGGCCAGGGTGCCGCCGGAACCCCCACTGGACCGGGATTCGGAGACTCCAACAACCGCAGGGCTGCCTCCATGGCCTCGTATGACTACAGGCTTTACGTGGGGACCTACGATTCCTCAGGCGGAAGCGGGTGCCAGGTGTGGTCGTTCGACGGGGCCAACTGGACGGAGGTTGCCAGCGGCGGTTTCGATACGGCTTCGAACCTGTCCGTTTCCTGCATGGCCGCCGGCGGCCTGGACCTGTATGCCGGTACATACAACGAGGATACCGGGTGCGAGGTATGGCGTTACGATGGTGCGCATTGGTCGAGAGAGGGCAGCGCCGGCTTCGGCGCCGCCGCGAACGCGGCGGTGGGGTCCATGGTCCTGCAGGGGGAGCAACTCTTCGCGGGCACGCGGTGCGAGGACGGTTGCCAGGTGTGGGAAGCCCGGGCGTCCACGGTGCTCTATTTCGCGGAAGGCTACACCGGCAGCGGTTTCAAGGAATATCTCTGTCTCGGAAACCCGCGGCCGCGGGATGCCAGGGTGGCGGTCACCTATCTCTTCACCGACGGCACCAACCTGACCAGGTTGGTGGTCGTACCGGCCGAATCCCGCCTTACCCTTTTCGTCAACACGGACGTAGGGGCGGACAGGGAAGTCTCGCTGCAGCTCGAATGCGACGCGAGTATCGTGGCCGAAAGGCCAGTCTACTTCACCTATGACGGCGCTTGGTCCGGTGGGCACGACGCCATGGGAATACCTGCCCCCGCCACCACCTGGTATTTCGCGGAAGGTTATACGGGGGCTGGTTTCGACGAATGGATATGCGTTCTAAACCCGGGTAACGCACGGGCGGACCTGACTTTCCGCTTCCAGACGCAGGAAGAGGGAGAGCAGGTAAGGGAGGGTTTCGGCGTGCCCGCCCGCTCGCGCAGGAGCTTCAAGGTCAACGACATCCTTGGAACCGACCTCCAGAACTCCCTGGAGCTGACATCCACCGCTCCCGTCGTCGCCGAACGCCCGATATACTTCGACTACTACGGCACGGCAGGCCGTCATTGGCAGGGTGGGCACTGCGTGCCGGGTGCGACGGAGCTGGCGCAGGTCTATTATTTCGCGGAGGGGACGACGAGGGAGGGTTTCGAGGAGTGGCTCACCCTCCAGAACCCGAATACCAATGCCATCACCGTAAACGCCACCTATCAGTTGGGGCCGGGTCAGGGGGACGCGGTGGACAAGTCGTACGTAGTGAGGGCGGGAGAGCGCTACACCGTCTACGTTCCGGGCGAGGTGGGCGGAGAGAAAGACGTGAGTATCGTTCTCGCCAGCACGGCTTTCTTCCTGGCGGAGCGACCCATGTACTTCTTCTATTCCGGGTACGGTGCGGGCTGGGACGGCGGGGATTGCGTTATCGGGGCCAGGGGCGCCGCCGCGGAATGGTTCCTTGCCGAGGGCTATACGGGCGAGGGATACCATACCTGGTTGTGCGTGCAGAATCCGGGCATGGGAGACGCGCTGGTCATTATAAGTTACTACAGCCAGGAGGAAGGGCTGCTGCCGCTGCGCACGCTGGAGTTGCCGGCGGGCGGGCGCCAGACCGTTTTCGTGAACGAGCATGCCGGCGCGGGATACCAGCTGTCGATACGCGTGCTGTCCAGCAGTCCCATAGTGGTGGAAAGGCCGATGTATTTCGATGCCGGGGAAGGCGTGCGGGGAGGACACGACGTGGTCGGCAGCAGCGAACGGTGATCGATTTATAGCGGATATTGCGGCTCAGTAACACGACGAAACGCGCCACCACTCCAGTGGTTCAGGTTAGAGTCATCGTGGTGGGGCGCGGGGTTCCGCGCCCCTTGAGATCTCTATGTAAACTTTTGCGGTTTACCAGCTCTCGTAATTCGACTTGCGCTCCGGCTTCGGGCGGGCTTCGTTCACCCGCAGCTGGCGCCCTTCGAACTCCTTGTTATCCAGCTCCGCGATGGCAGCCTTGGCCTCGTCGTCGTTCGGCATCTCCACAAAGCCGAAACCCCGGGATCGTCCGGTGTTGCGGTCCATGATGATGCTCACCGTGTCGACCGTACCATACCCCTCGAACAGGCTTCGTATGGTATCCTCCGTCGATCCGTAACTCAGGTTCCCTACGTAGATGTTCATCTTGCGACCTCACAGCTCCTTTCTCAGCCTCTCTCTGCAATACCAACACAACCAGCAGAGAGGATGCCCTGCAGCGGGCATCCATCACATTTTATATAAAAGCGCTGAATTAAGCAAAAGGAATATCCTGCGCCGGCTATGTACGACGGCCTCATCTTCTCGACAGCTTCTCCGTCTTTTCCGCCGAGGCGCCGTCCTCGATGGCGGGATCGTCGCCGCATACGTTCTACGTCCGAGGGTTTAGTCCCGGCGTTTTTGATCGCTGATGCTTATCTCGAAGATGTTGGGCCAGCTCTTACCGGTCACCAGCAGGTGGCCGGTCTCCGCCCGGTAGGCTATGCCGTTGAGGACGTAGGGATCGACCAGTTCAAGGGGATCGGGGTTAAGCCCCGCCAGGTCGATCCAGCCGGTCACCTTGCCGGTCGCGGGCGAGATGACGGCGATGACGCTGGTCAGCCAGACGTTCGCGTAGATCTCCCCATCGATGTACTCGAGTTCGTTGAGCTTGGTCACGGGGCCGAGGTTGTCGGTTACGCTGAGGCGGCTTTTCTCGCTCCCGCCTGCCGGGTCGAGATAGTATAGTGTCGCGGTGCCGTCGCTCACGATCAGCGATTCGCCGTCATGCGTCAGCCCCCAACCCTGCGTGGAGAAAGGGAAGGTGCGCGCGAGCTCCAGGGTCTCCCTGTCGTATACGAAAGCGATCCTGGAGGTGTAGGTGAGCTGGTAGACCTCGTCTCGCAGTACGGTGACCCCTTCCCCGAAATACTCGCGGGCCAGCGATACGGACCCCAGGAGGGCTCCCGTTTCGAAATCGGTCTTGAGGAGCCTGGAACGGCCTCTCCGCCCGGTTCCCTCGAATAGCATGCCGCCATCGAGGTCCAACCCCTGGGTGAAATTACCGCTGTCGTGGCCGTAAGTCTCGACCAGCTCGTATCCGTATACGGGGGCGTCCCTGCCGGCCAGGAACTCCTCCGCCTCGTTTCTCTCGCGCTCATGCGCTTCGCCGGCGGCCCGTTCTGCAGGGCTTTCGGCGCATGAGAGGGGAGCGAGGCCGAGGCACAGCGCGAGGATCGCGGAAAGGAAGCATGTCGGGCATCGCTTGCGCGCGGGTGACATCGTTTCTCCAGGTCCGGTTAGAACGGCTATGCGGAAAACGGTCGGCAGGCGCAGGAAGCGCCGCTGGGATGGATCCCGCAAGGTCAGCGGAAATCGCCCAGTTTCTTATGCCTGCTGACCGGCCGCTCCAGCTTATCGACCGCTTTCTCCGCATCGTGAAAACAGCTTCCGGGCTTCTCGCTCTCCTTCACCTTGGGGTAGATCACATCCTGCACGAAGTGCAGCGCTGCATCTGCGTCCTTGTCCATCACGATGCGTTCCAACTCCATACGCTCCATCTCGCCGAAGGACAGACCCCAGGTCTTTGCCACGATAACCTCCAGTTCATGCCATAGGAGTATACGCACACGTACACGTGCCAGGCCTGGACATGTTAATAAAGACGTCTCCATGCACTGCCCATATGCTAACATGTCCAGGCGCTGGGACACCGCCGCATTTGGGAGTTTTTCTCTCGCAAATGCGATACTCGATCGAGCTTGCCACGTCGGCTTCACCTACTCGCAATAGCCTTTTCGCCCGCGAAAAGGCTAGCTTTCGCGATGCATACAATCGAACACTATATAACAGAAAAAGTCATCTATATCAGGCCGGCGGTCTCCAGCGTCTCACGCACCAGCTTCGCCTGTTCGGAAGAAAGCCGGGGCAGGGGGTTTTTCACGTGCGGCTTCAGCGGGTGGCCCAGCAGGCGCATGGCTTCCTTCTGCATGGCGTGGGGTGTGGGTGTCGATGCTATGAGGGGAGCCAGAGCGTAGACCTCTTTCTGCAGGGCATCCGCTCTGTCCGTATCGCCGTTTCTGCAGGCTTCGTAGAGTTCTACCGTCTTCTCGGGTATGAAATTGGGCACCGGGCAGATGGCGCCGCAGGCGCCGACGGCCATGGTATCCACCAGGTTGAAGGTCATGCCCGAAAATACGCAGAAATCCTCGTCCGCGGCATCGACCAGGCGGCGCACTTCGTCCACGTCGAAGATGGTCTCCTTGGCCCCCACCAGGTTATCGATATTGGCGATGCGGGCGATGCTCTGCGGCGAGAGCGCCAGGTCGTCGTAGGCGGTGAGCATCACCGCGAAGATCCCCTCGAACCGCTTCATCTCTCATCCCCCTATCTTCCAGCTTCTCGCAGTAAATACCCCGGTTTTTGCGGGATACAGCGGACCGCCTCCAGCCAAATATAACAGAAAGGCGTGGTAGGTTGCAGAGAGAGTTCCCGTACGCGATGGGGCCGGTATGGAAGCTGCTGCAACCCATCGTGACGGACATGCTGTGCTATCATCATATGATCGGCGCGGGAGGCGGAAGGGTTCGGCGGGGGTAGCGGTAAGATGGAACTAGGCGCGGCATGGTGGCAGCGGGGCGTTATCTACCAGATCGCGGTGGCGAGCTTCTGCGATTCAGACGGCGACGGCATGGGAGATCTGCGCGGCATAATCGAGAAACTCGACTATCTAAACGACGGCACCCCCCATTCGCTGGGAATCGACGCCGTCTGGCTCACGCCCATAAACGCATCTCCGATGATGGATTTCGGCTACGATGTCAGCGACTACCTCTCCATTAACCCCCGCTTCGGCTCAATGGACGATTTCGCAGAGCTGCTCGAGAGGTGCCACGAGCGCGGCATCAGGGTGATCATGGACCTGGTCCTCAACCATACCTCGAGCGAGCATCCCTGGTTCGTGGAATCGCGTTCCTCGCGCGACGATCCCCGCCGCGACTGGTACGTGTGGCGGGACGGGAGGGTCCCAGGCAGGCCTCCCAACCGTTGGAGGGCCGTGGTGGAGGGTAGCGCCTGGGAGTACGACGACGACACCCGCCAGTTCTACTACCACGCCTTCCTGCCCTTCCAGCCCGACCTCAACTGGCGCAACCCGGAGGTCAGGGAGGCGCTATTCGAAGCGGTGAGGTTCTGGCTGGACAAGGGGGTGGACGGCTACCGCCTGGACCTCATAAATTTCCTCTACGAGGACGCGGTTCTGCGCGACAACCCGCGCAAGTTCGGTCTGCGCCCCTACGACTGGCAGGTGCACCTCTACGACCGCTCCAGGCCGGAGAGCCTGGAGGCGGCGAAAGAATTACGCCGCATCACGGAGGAATATTCCGACCGCGCGTTGTTGGGCGAGGTATATACCGATACCCCGCAGGACACGGTTGCCTATCTCGGCGACGGGACCAATGCGCTCCACCTCTCGTTCTACCTGGACTTCGCACAGCGTAAGTGGAGGGCGGAGGATTTCCGGGGGTCCGTGGACTGGCTGGAGAGGCATCTGCCCGCCGCCGCATGGCCCTGCTACTATCTGAACAACCACGATCTCCCGCGCACCTATACGCGCCTGGGTAGAGGGGGCGACAGGGGGGCGAGGGCGAAGGTGGCCGCGGCAATGCTGCTGACCCTGAGAGGAACGCCCATCGTCTATTACGGGGAGGAGATAGGGATGCCCATGAGCAGGATCCCCCGCAGGAAGATGGACGACCCCATAGGGAAGAAGTTCTGGCCCATACCCGTGGGCAGGGACGGGGCGCGCACTCCCATGCAGTGGAGCGGGGATGCGAACGCCGCTTTCTCTCAGCGTGAACCCTGGCTTCCCGTGGACCCCTCCAATGCCGAGAGGAACGTCGCGCGGCAGGATGATGATCCGGACTCCCTGCTCAGCTGGTACCGCCGCCTCATCTGGATGCGCAGGGAGAGGTCCTCTCTCCTGCTGGGCGGCTACCGTGCGATGGAAGGCGTCCCGAAGGGAGTGTTCGCCTACCTGAGGGAGTACGGCAAGGAAAGGACGGCGGTCTTTCTGAACTTCACCTCGCGGCGGGTTTCCCTCGGAAGTCAGTTGAGTGAACTGGCTGTTGGATCCAGTAAGGTACTCCTTTCCAACGCGGCGGCGAGGTCCGCGGAAGTAGGACCGGGCGGCAGCGTCCTCGAGCCGGACGAGGCACTTATCATGGATGTGCGCTGAACGGCGGCTCGCTGGAGCAATACGAGCAAGCACTTTGCTGACCTTAACAAGGTGTTATCGAGGGGCACTGGGTCCGGGCACCGTATTCCAGCTGCCTATTGCGCAAGCTCCCTCCAGCCAAGGGGCATGTCTAGCTGCAGCAGGAAGACGTCCTCGGCACCCGGGTCGAGGTTCCAGTTGCTGGCCCACACGATGCGCGAGCCGTCGTTGCTCATTGCACCGTGGGTCTCCTCCCAGTAGGCCTCGGTGGTGTTGTATATTTTCGAGAGGTAGAAAGCTCGCGGGCTCTCGCGGTCCAGCTGGATGAGTACGTTGGTGCGGTCGAGCCAGTTGCGCTCCAGCCGCCGGTCGGCCAGGGTCAGGCCGACAAGGTTGCCCTCGTTGCCCTCCATACCCCCTATGAGCACCCAGTTACCCAGCGGGGACATGCCCAGCCAGTCGATATCGCTCTCCTCGGGCTGGACCTCGTAGAGGCCGACCACCTCGTCTACCTCCCGGTCCCAGCGCGGCTCCTCGATACCCGAGGTTATGGCGACCAGGTTATCGGGCCCGTTGTAGGGGATTATGTCTGGAATGCCGCGAGCAGGACTGTCGAGATAAGAGTATAAAGCGGTCGCATATTTTTCATCCGCCGTAAACCCCTCTCATCCGTTCCTCCGGCCTGTTTCCCCGATTATATATCCGCGTCAACGATGCAGCACGATAACGACTCATCGTGAAAGGCCTTTGTCATCTCGCGCCCGTTCGTATCTAATTAAGGGAAGGGGATGTAAAGGTAAGGGGAAGGGAATGTAACCAGGAGAAGGGGGATCGGAGATGGTTGAAGTCGCCGCGGAAGATGAAGTCTACGTAAGGCTGCGCGAATTCCTCGACCGCCTGCCCAGCGGCCTTCCCGTTACCGACAGCGGCGTGGAGATGAGACTGCTCAAGAAGCTGTTCACGCCGCAGGAGGCGGAGATGGCCATGCGGCTGCGGCTCTTTCCCGAGCCGGCGCGAGTCATCGCGGCACGCAGCGGCATGGACGAAGGGGCTGCTGTGGAGATGCTCGAGTCCATGGCGAAAAAAGGCCTGGTAATGCGCGTGCGGGGAGGCAAGGAGAGGTTCTACATCGCGCTCCATCTCGTGGTGGGCATCTATGAGTTCCATCTGGGGGACATAGATAAGGAGATGGCGGAGATGATGGAGGAGTTCATAGAAGCCGAGGAACACACGCCCAACTTCCGCAAGACGGCCGTTGAGCAGTTCCGGGTGGTGCCCGTGAACTCGGCAGTGGAAGCAGTGCCGGAGATCGCCGCTTACGACCGTATCAGGGAAGTGGTGGGCAAGTACGAAGACATAGCCGTAGCCCCGTGTATCTGCCGTTTGGAGAAAGGTTTAATGGGTGAAGAGTGCGAGCGGCCGCACGAGACCTGCCTCACCTTCGGGGTCGGTGCCCAGCTCTACATCGATAACGGCATAGGGAGAAGGATCGACAAGGCGGAAGCGTTACGCATCCTGGACCAGGCCGAGGAAGCCGCGCTCGTCCTGCAGCCGTCCAATACGCGGGATATCATCAACATCTGCTGCTGCTGTTCTTGCTGTTGCGGCATCCTGCGGCTGCTGAAGATGGAGAAACGCCCCGCGGACTGCATCCAGACGTCCTTTCAGGCCAGGATAGATACCAGCCTCTGCACTTCATGCGGCACCTGCCTGGACAGGTGCCAGATGGAGGCCATCATCGAGAACGAAGACGCGATGGAGGTCGACCTGGCCAGGTGTATCGGTTGCGGGCTCTGCGTCTCAACCTGCCCGGAGGGAGCCGTGTCCATGTTCGCCAGGCTGGGCGTGAAAGCACCGCCCGCAAACTACTTCCACAACCTTACCGATGTGGCCAGGGAGCGGGGGCTGCCCTTCGGGAACCTCAGCCCGGTGATGAGGTTCGTTAGGCTGCCCTTGTTCCTCAGAGTCCTCCCGTACCTGTACAGGCTGCACCTCGTGCAGCCGGTCGTGAACCAGCTGGCGAAGCGGGGATGGGTGTAGGAATGGGGGTGAAAGCTCGATCGTTGAAAGGACATCGCGCATAGAAAGGTCTAAGGAGCAGGCAAGGCACACAAGTGAGGAGGGTTTCAATCCCACCAGGCGGCTGGTCGCGGCCATCGCCGCCAATACCGCGTTCCTCTTATTCGAGGTGGTTTTCGGGATCATAGCGGGCAGCATGGCGCTTCTGGGTGATGCGGGCCACAATTTTTCGGATTCCTTCGCCCTGGTACTGTCGCTCATCGCCGTGCGCGTCATGAGCAGGCCTGCTACGGAAAGCAAGACCTTCGGCTACCACCGCATGGGAATATTGGTAGCCTTTATAAATTCCCTCATCATCACCCTCATATGTTTCTTCCTTTTCTATGGAGCGATAGGCAGGCTGATCGAGCCGGTGGAGGTGAAGGGGAGCATTGTCATTATCGTTGCGGGGATCGGATTCCTGGTCAACGGCAGCGTGGCACTGCTGCTGCGCGGGGGCAGGTCGGACCTTAACCTGCGCAGTGCCTTTCTTCATCTGCTCACCGACGCGCTGGTCTCACTGGGAGTCGTCGTCTCGGGGGCGATCGTCCTGGCCACGGGATGGACTTATGCGGACCCCCTGATAACCATGGTCATCGCCGTACTCATACTGGTTAGCGCCTTCCAGATAATGAGGGAGTCGGTACATATCCTCATGGAATCGGTGCCGCGCGGCGTTGACTACGCTGATATAGTCCGCGACATCACCGCGATGCCGGGGGTCGTGGACGTACACGACCTGCATATATGGGAGATAGGTTCCCATCAGTATTCGCTCAGCGCCCACATCCTGGTCGAGGATGCCATGGTCAGCGAATACCAGGGACTCCTGCGCCAGATCAAGGAAATGCTGTTTGCCGAGCACAAGGTCATACACACCGCCCTGGAGCTCAAGACCGAGCGGTGCTCGCCCGACGAAGAATGCCACTTCGTATAACCACGACCCGGACGATCTTTCGGAGAGAATCGATGCTCGAATTGATCGCGGAGGAAACGACTTGCGAGCCGGCGCTCAACCTGGCGCGCGACGCCGCGTATTTTGAGGAGATGCATACCGGCGGCGCGAGGGTATGGAGGAACGACCGCTGCGTGGTGCTGGGGAGGTTCCTCAAACCCGAGGAAGAAGTACGCTTACACGCAGCCGCGGAGATGGGGATACCAGTGCTCAAACGCATCAGCGGAGGCGGCGCGGTATATCAGGACCTGGGGAACCTCAACTACTCGCTGTATTTGAACGAGACTTCCGGTTTGCGGGACATAAGGCATGCCATGAGAACCCTCTCCTATCCGGTAACCGCGCTGCTCGATTCGCTGGGAGTCCCCTGGGAATGGGTGCCCCCCAACAACATCTACGTGGAGGGGAGAAAGATATCCGGCTCGGCCCAGGCGCGCCGCCGGGGCAGGCTGCTTCACCATGGTACCCTTCTCGTTTCATGTGACCTCGAGGCCATGCAGACGCTGCTGAAACCCGGGGGGCGCAGCAGGATGGCCCCGGTTGTAAACCTGAGCGAAGTCGTAACCGGTATCGACGTTGAGCGAGTGGAGAGATCGCTGGCGGAGGCAGTCATCTATGGCGCGACTCGGGATAACAGCCATATATGATCAGGCGCGTAGCCGGGATAAGGGATAACGCTGCCGGGCGGCCGGGATATGGAACGCCAACAATCGCTGCTGCCGGGAAACCTGGAAGTTAGTATAATTCAGGCGTGGGGATAGTTCTTCTTCTTGTTTTGTCGGCTTGTCACAGAGACCAGGCGCTTCTTTCTGTAAGTACACGATATTTCATTGTGGTGAACGCCAGAGGTCTTACCAGGCGAAATGAAGGGTGGAGGTGAAGATGGTGGGAAGCATGCAGGCCGCGGTATACAGAGGGCCGGGGCTCATGGAGGTCCGGGAAGTACTCATACCCGAGGTAGGACCCATGGACGTGCTGCTCAAGGTGCGGGCTTGCGGTATCTGCGGGACCTGTTACTGGTGCCAGACCGGCAACCTCAATAACTGCCCCAGCGCTTTCAAGAACTCCGACGGCTACGGCATACCGGGCTACGTCATCGACGGCAAAATCGAGAAAAAGATGCTCGACGCCATCGCGACGGCCGAGGCTTCCCCCATGCCGGAATGCACGCGTATCTACGAGGGCCTCTTCGCCGGGGAGGTGGTCTAGGTGAAGACCATCACGCTGATGCAGGCGATCAACGAAGCCCTGCTGGAGGAGATGGAGCGGGATCCCAACAGCGTCTATTTCGGCGAAGACGTGGCGACGATGTCGGGGGCCTTCGGTGCAACCGCCGGGCTGCTGGACAGCTTCGGACCCGAACGGGTCTTCGACACCCCCATAGCCGACGAGGCATTCTTCGAGCTTGCCGCACCCATCAAGAGAGTGGGAAGCGCGGATACTCCCATACCCCAGAACATCTTCCTGGAGCAGGAATATAAGCCCGATGAGGAAAAGGTCATGGCCGCCATGCGCGAGGCGATGCAGTACTGATGATAGCAACGGGAGGAGAGCATACATGGATGTAGTGACCCTGCCCCGCCTGGGGGTGACCATGACCTCCGCCATTGTGGTTTCCTGGGATAAAAAGGAAGGGGAAGAGGTACGCCAGGGCGAGCTGCTGCTGGTCATCGAGTCTGAGAAGGCAGCCATCGAGCTGGAGTCGCCTTACACGGGTGTGTTGCGCAAGATACTGGTGGAGGAGGAGTCCGAGGCCGAAGCCGGGGAACCCCTGGCCATAATCGCCGCGGCCGACGAGCGGATAGACCCGGCCGAAATCGTGCGCCGCTGGCGGGAAGAACGAGAAAAGAAAGTTGCAGGGCCTGTTTACGCACAGGCACAGACCCCGGATTCCGGCGCTGTCCGGCAACCGTCCAGGGGAGAGGCGGCCGCAGCCGGCGGAAAAGCGGGTCCGCGGATCTCTCCCCGGGTCAGGAGGATCGCCGACGAGCTGGGGGTGGAACTCGCGGTGGTAGTGGGCACCGGCCCCGACGGTGTGGTGACAGAAAAGGACGTGCGGGCCGCCGCTTCAGGGCCCAGGATCAAGGCAAAGGCCAGACTCAACCAGCTCCAGAGATCCATGGCCTCCCGCATGCTTTCCAGCTGGCAGAACCTCCCCCAGAAGATGTAAGTGGAACGTAGTATGAGCTGAAACCTCGATGCAATGCCGGCAGGTTTTTCCGCCGCGGACAGGGGTGTGGAGACGAAGATCCTCGTTGCTCCCTTCGGGCCCGGGGGACGCGAAGGCGGTTATGTATATGCAGGACGAGATGGGTTGATCAATCGTCCATGAAGAGGACCTCCCTGGCCAGTGTGATGGTATCCCTGTCCCCGGTGTATTTCCCTTCATCGTCCGATATCTTGATGGCGTCGACCCAGCGGTATGAGTCCGTGAAAGGCTGGCATTCCACCATCTTGATGACCATGTTCAGGGGCTTAACCCCCACGTCGTTGGTGAGAAAGGTCCCGATGCCGTACATGTCCTTTACGCACCCCGCGCATGCTTCGTGGATGGCCTTCGACCGCTCCAGGTTAAGCGAATCCGAAAAGACGATGACCCTGCTGGAGGGATCGATACCGAGGCTCTCGTAATGCTCGACGGCGCTCTCCAGGAACTCGAAGGGATCCCCGGAATCCTGCCTTATACCGTCGAACACTTTGGCATAGTAGGTGTCGAAGGTGTGGAAGAAACTCTCCGTCCCGAAGGTATCGGTGAGCGCTATCCCCAGGTCTCCCTTGTAGACCTCCAGCCATCTTTGCAGTGCCATCTGGTTGGCCATGCGAAAGCCGTACTTCGCGGAATGGAACTGGAACCACTCGTGCGCCTGGGTGCCGACGGGCGTCAGGTCGTAGAGATGAGCCAGGTGGACGTTGCTGGTGCCGAGCAGGTATTCACCGGCCTGCATGAGGTCGGGGATGAGTATATCGTGGTTATGGTAGGAGAAACGCCTGCGGGTTCCGAAGTCGACAACGCGGATGCCGTTCTCGCGGAAGAAGCGCGCCTTCTCCAGGTTGAGCTCGTGGATCTTCTCCTCAGCGTAGGCATTGTCCTTCTGCCCGGTCATCTCGAAATAGAGCTCGCTGATCAGGGCCATGAGGGGAACTTCCCACAGGATGGTAGTATACCAGTATCCTTCTATCGAGATAGTGAGTTCACCATCCCGTTGCTCAATGACGACCTCTTCCGGATCGAAACGGTACGCCTCGAGCAGGTCCAGGTAAACGGGGTGAAAATACCGGCACTCCTCGGCGAGCCATGCCTTCTCGTCGGCCGTGAGGCGCAGTTCCCTCATGGCCCTGACGTGTTGCGACAGCTCCTCGTCGAAACCGGCCGGGAAGGGGGTCTCTCCCCGGTTGATGAAATTGTAGCGGGCTCCTGCCCGCGGATAACACTGGCAGACCGCCTGCTGCATGGTCAGCTTGTAGAGGTCCGTATCCAGCATGCTTTGAGGACCGATCATATACTCCCCCCTCCATCCGAAACAGGCTCCCGATGCCAATATCTTACCATCCCTCCAGGCCCAGTAGTCAGGCCCGGTTTCAGGCCTGGCCGCCGGCCTTCAGCTGTACCCCGACGTTCTCGGCCTACCCTTTACCGGGCCGGAAGCCGGTCATTGTAACGAAGGCATCGGTTTGTCAAAGGGGAGCGACGGATATATGCTTTTTTTAGTCGCAGCAGCAGTGCCGGGCACGGGCAAGTCCTTCTTGATGCCGCAAAGCCCAGCAGACCCGGCGCGCGTGGCCAAGCGATGGGAGGACAGAATGAGGGTCAGGGATTTCGAAGGCAAGAACGTCTATATCGTGGGCGGTTCGAGCGGCATAGGCATGGCGGCGGCCGGACTGCTGGCAGAGCGCGGCTCGAACGTGGTTATCTTCGCCCGCGGGAAGGAACGCCTCGAGGAGGCACTGGGCAGGATCAGCGCCAGGAAGAAGGTCGAAAACCAGCACTTCGCCTACAAGCAGCTCGACATCACTTCGCGCGGCGAGGTCGAGAGGGTCATGTCCGAAACCGTGGAGGGATTCGGTCCCCCGGATATATTGATCAACTCCGCCGGCAGGGCGCTTCCCGACTACTTCGACAATATCAGCTACGAGCAGCTGGACGATTCCATGCAGCTGCACCTCTACGGGAACTGGAACACCATCAAGGCCTTGCTCCCGTATTTAAAGCAGCGGCGGGGCTACATCGTGAACGTCTGTTCGGTCCTCGGTTTCATGGGCGTCTTCGGTTATTCCGACTACTCCGCCTCCAAGTACGCCCTCATGGGCCTGAGCGAATCCCTGAAGAGCGAGCTGAAACCGTGCGGAGTCGGGATATCTATCCTCTGCCCCGCCGACACTGATACACCCGGCTTCGAGGTCGAGAACCGCAACAAACCCCCCGAGACGGTGGCGGTCAGCGAAGGCGGCGGCTTGATGCAGCCGGAAGAAGTGGCGCGGGCCC
Organism: uncultured Actinomycetota bacterium; assembly: GCA_964529285.1. Lineage (GTDB taxonomy): Bacteria > Actinomycetota > Geothermincolia > Geothermincolales > RBG-13-55-18 > SURF-21. The sequence goes on along the minus strand of CAZGWK010000021.1, from coordinate 9,134 downwards.
TGGTAAAAGGCATCGAGAAGGGGAGGTTCTTCATCGGGCCCGGCTCCGCGCGCATGCTCTACCTCATGAAGAGGTATGCCCCTTTCCTGGTGGACTTCGTGATGGACCGTCAGATCAAGAAGGTTAAGGCCGGGAAAAGGCCGGTTGAGCCTTAACCAGCTTTTTTCTTCAAGCACCTGCAATTCGCCCATGAATGCTTAAACCAGGTTTGTCTTTACCTGCTGACATAATATAACCTCATAAAGGTTGATCTGTTGATCTCACACCAGGATATACGGACAGCATCGAGAGCGGGCAAAGCTCGAGGTAGAGATTATAGGGACCACAACTGCATGGGTTATGCTGCTTAACCCACGACGGCCCGCTTCTTTGCGTATCAACAGAAAGGGAATGGGCAGAGGAACGGGGGGTTGGGAATGACGAATTGGAACGTGATCGCCGAAACGGGCAGGCAGCATACGCGTTTCGGAGAGGTCCCGCAGTACGGCGAAGGTCTCTACGATCTAGGGAACGGTGTATACACCTGGATGGTTCCCAACGGTTCCTGGGGGGAGTCGAACGCCGGGCTTATAGTGGGAGAAGGCGAATCCCTGCTCGTCGATACACTCTGGGACCTGCACTTTACGCGCGAGATGCTGGAGGCCATGACTCCTATCACGGGTCACACACCCATCAAGTACCTGGTCAACACCCACGCGGACGGCGACCATATCTGGGGCAATCAGCTCCTGGAAGATGCCGAGATAGTCATGACTGCGGCCTGCGACAAGGAGGCCAGGGAGATGAAGGCGGCCGCCATGACCATGCTGGGTAAGGCGGGTGAAGCCCTCGAGAGGTTCGGGACAGGCAGCGTGAAAAATATAGGCAATTATTTCCATAACATGGTGATGCCCTACGATTTCCGGGGCGTCGTGGTCAGGGGCGCCACCCGTACCTTCGAAGGAGTGGCCACCCTCGAAGTGGGCGGCCGCGAGGTGCGCCTGATGGACGTGGGGCCTGCACATACCCTGGGCGACCTCATGGTATACGTGCCGCATGCGAAGGTCATCTTCTGCGGGGATATCCTGTTCTCGGGAGGTACGCCCGTGCTATGGGCTGGGCCGGTGGAGAACTGGATAGATGCACTGGACACGGTCCTGGAGATGGATGTGGATACCGTGGTCCCCGGCCACGGCCCAGTCAGCGACAAAAAAGCCGTGTCGGCGCTCAAGGAATACTGGGAGTTCCTCCGGCGCGAGGTAGGAAAGCGTTTCAACGCCGGCATGTCCGCGAAGGATGCCGCGTACGATATAGCGCTGAGCGATGATTTCAAGATCCGGGCATGGACGCGGTGGGATTCCCCCGAGCGTATCATGACCAACGCTCATATCATGTACAAGCACCTGCACCTGCAGGGAAGGACGAAGCACCTGACCCCCGCCGAAAAGTTGAACATATTGCGCAAGCAGGCGCTGCTGGCCTATGAACTGCCGGACGCGCCGCCGGCCGCGACGCGAACGCTGTAAGGAGGAGGCATGAGACTGGTCACATTCCTTGGCGAGCGCGGAAAGGCAAGTATAGGGGTCCTCACGGATGGGGACATGAATATCATCGCTCTGCAGGCGGGAGCGTCCGCCAGGCATAACGTCGAGTATCCGTATTTCACCAGCATGCTCTCTTTCCTCGAGGGAGGGCTGGAGGCAAGGGAGAAAGCCCAGCAGATCGTGGAGTATGTATTGGGACAGGCGCCGCCAGATACGGTAATCTCATTTGACTCCGTGACCCTGCTCGCCCCCGTTCCGCACCCGCAATCCATACGCGACTGCCTCTGCTTCGAACAGCACATCATCAACGTCATCCGTGCGGTGGGGCTGAAGAAGCTCGCGCCGCTCGACGAATGGCTCGAGAGGACCTTCGGACGCAAGCGGTCGATCGCCTACTTCGCGAACAAGGCCTTCTACGAGCGCCCCCTCTACTACAAGAGCAACTGTTTCTCCGTAGTGGGCACGGACGTGGAGGTCCGCATGCCCCCCTATACGCAGCGCTTCGACTACGAACTCGAATTCGGGGTATTCATCGCAAAGAAGGGTATTGACGTCCCCAGGAGAAAGGCACTCTCCCATATAGGCGGTTATACTATCTTCAACGATTTTTCAGCCCGGGATATCCAGCTTAAGGAACAAGCCGGCCGCCTCGGCCCCACCAAGGGGAAGGATTTCGATACCGGCAACGCGATGGGGCCCTGCCTGGTCACACCCGAGGAGATCGGCGATCCATACGACCTGACCATGATCGCCAGGGTGAACGGCGAGGAATGGTCGCGGGGCACCAGCGCCGATATGGCCTGGAGCTTCGAGGACCTTATCTGGTACATATCGCAGTCGGAGACCCTCTATCCGGGTGAGTTCCTGGGCTCAGGCACCTGCTCCGGCGACCAGGGCCGCGGCTGCGGCTTGGAGATGGGAAAGTTCCTCGAACCGGGAGACGTGGTCGAACTGGAAGTAGAGAATATAGGGATCCTTAGAAATCCGGTCGTCAGCCAATACGAGGTCTGATCGCGGATCTTTCGCACGGGGATTTAACCCCTGAAATCCCGCGAAAGGGATGGTTGTTAACGGGCGATTAGCGCTACGAACGGGGATGGAAGAAGCTGCGCGAGATCAATTCTGTAAACGGCGAGATGATGGACAGCGTCTATGGCGAGATCGCGCCACCAAGCGAGGGTTCCGCCCATCTTGCCTTTTCTCAAGCGGCTTTCATCTGGGTATCGTAGTAACCGTACTTTACAACGGACTCGCACATCGCCTTGACGTTCTCCGGCTTGGCGTTAGGGGCCAGCTCGCATCCGGAACCAAGGATGAAGCCGCGGCCCTTGCCCACCTCCTCGATGAGGCGGTGGCAGTACTCATCTACCTCGGTGGGGGAGCCGAGGGAGAGAAGATTGGCGGGAACGTCGCCGTAGATGCAGACGCGGTCTGCGATGACCTCCTTGACCTTGAAAATGTCCCTGTCGATCAATGAGGTCCTGTTGGCGCGCATCAGATCGGCATCGATCCGCTCCAGCACGAGGGCCGCCTCTATTCGCTCTATGGCGGAACGCACCCCCTCACCGGAGGGATGCCCAAAACGTTCGATCCACTGCGAGACCAGGGTGGTCTTGCCGTAGCCGGCCCCCGCCACTACAGTGGTAAGTTATGCCAGGACTGGCTTGTCGAGTTCGGCGAGAAGCCTTTCCCGGGGCACGATGACGGGAAGATATACACGCGGCCCTGGGTACCGTGGGGGATATCCACCTGCAAAACATCCCGGAAACCGTCAGAGTTGCACGAGATGACCCCCGCGGAGAAGGGAAGCAGTAGAGCAACCAGATCATCTTCAACTTGTGTCCTTGAATATGTGCTGAAAGCGTTATACTAACAGAGATAAAGTGAGGAGAGGAGCTCGAAAGGAGAAGGGCAGTGTCGAAAACATGGAGGCTATTTGCTGTCTTGTTCTTTTGTCTATTGATTGCCGCGGTACTTTTCCCTGGATGTGGAGAGACGAAAACAGACGACAGCAGCACGCAGGAGAATGGGCAATCTACACAAACCGGTAAGCAATTCTCGCTCAACCAGCCTGTGGAATTCGGCGGAGCAACCTTCGTCTTCACCTCGGTGGAAGAACTGGATTCAATACCTGTCGCATTCGAGGATGACGAAACGTACACCCCCGAAAAAGGTAAATACGTAGTCGTCTACTTCACTTTCCAGGGAGCTGAGGGAAACGAGACGGGAGGAATAGACCTCGCCATCTTCAAGCTGGCGGACAGGCAGGGAAACGTCTATTATATGGATACCGACCTCGCCAATTATGAGGCCAACGACCTGGCCTTGGAGGAGGACCTTTCCATACCGTCAATGCTCATGTGGAGCAATCCGGAGGAAAAAGACTCCGTGTTGGTGTTCGACGTAAACCCGAATACCGACGGGTTTTCACTTCAGCTCAGACAACAGGACGCTGGGGGCGAAACCGTGACGGTAGCCGCGGTTGACCTCGGAATATGAGAGGAGGGTCAGGTCTCGAATATCGAAAGATCAACCATAATATGGAAAGTGAATCGATTTTCGACACCCGACCCTATATGCAGCATGCATTCAGCAGGGGGATGAGTCCTGACGTCTCGAGGTCGTCGACCATGGAGATAGCCCTCTCGATCTGTGCGTCGGAAAGGGCGCGGGAGGCCTCGCGGCGTTCCCGCATGTCCTGCATGGAGAAACCCTGCCCCGAGAAGTGTTCGCGCAGTGACAGGACCGTCCGCGCCAGCTGGCGCAGCGTGAACTGGTCGAGCACCTCCGCGAACCCCAGAGCTTCGTCCAGGGAGCGCAGCACCGCCCGGCCTTCCTCGGTGTGATAGCAGGCGTGGAGGGATGCCAGCACATTCAGCAGCTGCAGCTGGACTACGGAGACTACCTGGCCCTGGAGGGCAAGCCGGCCAAGGTTTTCTGTATACACGGCTGCACCAAGACCCACGAGATATATTTCAGGAAGATCGCCCCCGACCTCGAGATACGGCACTTCGAGTTGAGGCCGGACGCGGACGATACCTGCGTCTTCCAGGTGTCCGTATAGCGATGCCGGGTGCCCGATATATGGGATTGCGCAGACAACACTTATGGACCCATCAATATAGAGAAACCGCTCATCCATGGCAATATTACCGGCAAGGACGCAACCATGAGTCGAGCTTCAAGAGGTTCTGCCTGAAGATGGCAAAGTCCACGTACTTGCCCACCTCTATGGACCCGATGTCTTCGTCCATCATCAGTGCCCTGGCGGAATCAATGGTCCAGTGCCTGATACCGTCCTTGAGATCGACCCTCTGATCGGGTCCCCAGTCGGTCTCGCCCCTGAAGTTCATCCTGGTCGCGGCCAGGATGAGCCCGTAGACCGGCTTCAGTGGGCTGTTGCATCAGTCGCTTCCGAAAGATACCACTACCCCTTCTTTCTCCAGGCTCCTCCAGGGTACCACCTGGTGTATTCTCTCAGGACCGAGGAGCTTTTCCTCCGCCTCATTCACGGCATAGAAATGAGCCGGTTGCATCGCGGCATGCAGCCCCAATCGCCCCATTCTCTTCTGGTCTTGCGGTATGGGGATCTGACAATGCTCGAGGCGGTGGCGCGAATCCCTTTTCCCGTTTACTAACTGGGCACGTTCGTAGGAATTGACGACCCTGTTGATCCCGGCATCGCCGCAGCTATGAGTACAGGCCTGGAACCTCAAGCGGTCGATTATCTCGATAATGCGGTCGAATTCCTCCTGGGTCCAGTCCGATTTACCGTGATCTCCGGGCGCGCGTGGTCCAGCACGACCGTTTTCACTTCAGCTAGGTTATTGCACTCGAACCGCTGTGTGGTCATCAAGCCGACCAGTCCGCCGATCCACAGTACATGGCCGTGATTGTCGATGAACCTATGGGCCGCTGGGCCCTATTCGCCGCACCATTTCGGCTCGCGTTTTTCAAGAAAGGCCATGGCCCCTTCGACGGCATCCTTGCTGGTGATGATCTCTTCGAATTTCTCGGCACTGAATTCATAGCCGCCCAGGCCTCGATTAATGGCCTCCTTGGTGAATCTGACCGCCAGGGGGGCCGCCTTGCGCATCTTTTCCAGCATGACTTCCACTGCTGACATCAGGTCCTGCAACGGCACCACCTGGTTGACCAGGCCGATGCGCAGGGCTTCGCTCGCGGAGATGCGCTCGCAGGTCATGACGAGCTCCTTGGCCTTGGCCCGTCCCACCTCGTCCGCCAGCCGGATCATGGCGTACGGGCAGGTGACCCCCCTGATGGGACCGATAAAGCCGAACTCTGCCTCTTCGGCGGCGATGATCATATCGCACATCAGGGCGAGTTCAGCTCCGTGGCCCAGGGCATATCCGTTTACCGCGGCGATGACCGGCTTGGGGCACTCGATGAGTTTGACAGCAACCGATGTGCCCGAAGCGGCATCCAGTTCCTGCCTGATCATGGTGATCGCCTTTACAGGATCGCCGAAGTCCGCCCCCGAGGAGAACATGCCGCCTCCGCCGCTAAGGACGATAAAGCGCACGTTGCTATCGGCGAGCGCATCGTCGATGGCCCGGCCCAACTCCTCGATGAGCTCGAGAGAGATCGCGTTTTTCCTCTGGGGCCGGTTCAGGATGATGATGGAGCAATCGTCCTTGACCTCGTACAAGATTGTCTGAAAGTCCATGCAGCCCTCCTTGCGGTTTCTGCTCTATAGACATTCTTAGAGATATCCCGATGCCTGTATCCTATCATCTCACAGGTGAATACTAATGGGGTCGTGTCTCGAATATCGAAATTATCCCATATTATGGTTTTGTACTCGATTATCGAGACCTGACCCTTCAATAAGAAACTGAATGTCTCTGGTTGTCTTCAATGCTCCAAGGGTATATAGAAGTGTGAAGCTTATCTGTGGCTCGAAACATATCATCGAAATCCCCTTGTATGAAAGGAGAAGGAAATGCGTAGGGTTGTCACAGGCCTGAGCAAGGAAGGGAAATCGGTTTTCCTGAGCGACGGGGAGCCTCCACGCTCCTGCATTATAGAGGAATTACCCAGCTTTAAGATGACGGAGGTCTGGGCGACGGAGGATATTCCCACCATTCCTGATGAAAGGGGTGATATCACCACAGGGATATCTTCCCTCGTACCCGGACTTAAAGGAACCCGATTCCGCGTCTGTTGGTATTATCCGGAGCAGGAGTTGCTCGAAGCGCTGCAGAAAGGCGCTGATGTCGCAACGGTGCTGGAGAAGTTCGCGAAAGGAGCGCCGGGTATCGCTGAAGCTATGGAGCCCGACAACCCGGGAATGCACACCACGGACACCATAGACTATGGGATAGTCATCTGCGGTGAGATCGATCTGGAGCTGGATGATGGGGCGGAGGTCCATCTCGAGCCGGGAGATTGCGTGGTGCAGAACGGCACGCGCCATGCATGGAGAAACCGCAGCTCCGAGCCCTGCGCGGTCGCCTTCGTGATGATAGGAGCCGAACGCGCATAATGACCAAAGAGGTCACCGTCCCATTGAAAAGGAGGTGCAGGCCAATGATAAAGCTGGTTTACTGCGTTAAGAAGCGTTCCGATCTGAGCGACGAGGAGTTCCATGATTACTGGCTTAACAAGCACGGACCACTGGTACGCAAGCTCGGTCCGGATCTGAAAGTCCTTCGCTACGTGCAAAGCCACACCATGTCTCTGGAACTGCACGACATGGTCAAGGCAACCCGTGGCCTTGGAGATATCTACGACGGCCTCGCGGAGTTGTGGTGGGAGAGCCTGGACACATTCATCGATGCCTACAGCAGCCCCGAGGGGATGGATGCGGATGCCGCTCTTCGCGAGGACGAGGCAAAATTCATCGACTTTACCGCCTCATGCATTTTTTTTACAGAGGAGAACACCATAGTCGGGGAATGAGGACAACGAATCTTTATAAAAAGGGTAAAGTCCAGTAATCGACTCTCTTACCATATAATGGTGAATTATCCGATATTCGAGACCTGACCCGCCAGGTATTTCGGGTGAAAGTATTTCTTATACCTCATGGCTCGTGAAACCGTGAAGCTGTACTCCGCAAAGTTGCAAAAGGTATGCTCGTCGCTCTTGATCACAGTGCCTTTGTAGTTCCATTCGATGTCAGCTGAAGCCTTGTGCACCCTTTTGATATTAAACACTTGCGTCGTATAAAAGTCAGTCTTGTGGAAATAGGAATAAGTCAGGGTAGGTTTTGTGAATATCTGCGTGAAGAACGGATCGATTTCTTCTACCTCTTCCATCGAACTCTCTGGAAAACTCGCGCTGAGGATGTTTTCGATACCGAAAGAGCATGACGTGTCGGTCTAAGCAAATCTCAAGTTGGGGTGGAATTGTTTGCGCAAGCCCAGAAGACATCCGCCAATCGTGTGGAAAAGGCGATCGAGGTAGAGTAGTGGCATGAACGAGCATAGACGCTCCTCGCCCTTATGTGTGTAAGTGACCGGAAAAAAGAAGTTGATTTCCAGGTACGGACGCACCGTGACAGCGAAGATATGCTCGCGGACATTGCTGCACCTGCTGTACAGGGTCAAGAAAGGAATCATACCCTTTCTATGCTTAACGGTTGGGAATTCCCTGGCCATGATTTCGTCAGAAGGTATGGACATCCCTCTTCGCAAGATCCTCATAAGATCTGCTTTGGGAAAATAACCTCCCACAAAATAAGACAGGTTATCTCCAGACATAAATGGGTCGTGTGGTGTAGCCGTTCGAAACTCCTTAAGACTTATCACGTAAACCTCCTGGTATTGTAAGGGCCCAAATAAACCGAAGATTTCTCACAATTTTCTCACTTTCAGAGTCACCCGGTAATCCCCTCATCACCGCGTCATCAGCGCGAACGCACCCCAGCCCAGGTATTCACGCGTGTAAGCGGCGTAGCGCTCGGGTTCCGAGGTTAGTTTGGCTCGAACGTCTTTCACGAACTCGTCGTTGGGATTGGCTTCAAGCCATCGGCGCATGGTGAGCCACTTAGCCGCCTCGTATCTGTCCCAGCTGTCTTGGTCTGCCAAAACCATTTCCACGACGTCGTAGTCAAAGTGGCCGAAAGACACGAGAAGTTCTGGAAGCGTGAGAAAGTCGGAGATTGAGCCGGCAAGACACCCCCTGGCAACATCTTCCGTCGGCGGTAGCTGCCGCCAGTAGGGCTCGCCGATGAGGACGATCCCTCCAGTGCGGAGGCTCTGCGCCAGAAGCTCGATAGTGCCGACGACTCCCCCAGCGATCCACGTGGCACCGAGACAGGCTGCCACATCGGCCTTGTCGTCCGAGACGTAGCCGGTAGCATCGCCATGGATGAACTCGACTTGATCGGCGACGCCGAGTTCTTCAGCGCGGAGTTTCGCTTGCTCGGTGAACAACTGGCTCATATCGATGCCGGTGCCGATGACTCCATAATCGCGTGCCCAGGTGCACAGCATCTCCCCCGAACCGCTGCCGAGGTCGAGCACTCGGGCCCCCCTTTCCAGACGCAGCGCCGCGCCGAGAGCGGCGAGCTTTTCGGGTGTGAAAGGGTTATGGATGCGGTGAGCACTTTCGGTGATGTTGAAGATCCGTGGAATATCCAATGCA